>JABMSB010000047.1 GCA_013202205.1 Candidatus Omnitrophota bacterium | reverse complement strand
GGAACCGCTCAATGTGATTCGACAGTACCAGCAGAAGGTCGATGACCTGGCAATTAATCTGAAGAGGTCCTTTTCACACGCGGTATCGATGAACCAGGAGCGCATCAAGACGGTCTCAGGAAAACTTGAGGCGCTGAGCCCCCTGGCAGTACTCGGCCGCGGATACAGCATGACGACGAAAGAGATCGACGGGAAGCTGGTCAGGGATATGACCGACGTTAAGATAGCGGATATAATTAAGACGAGAGTAAGGGACGGCGAGATCTTTAGCAAGGTTGAGAATAAATCTAAGAGGTGAGACATGCCTAAGGCAAAAGAGAAGGAAGTTAAGTTTGAGGACGCGCTCAAAAAACTCGAGCGTATAGTAGGGGAGCTTGAAGGAGGAGAGTTGCCGCTCGATGACTCCCTTAAGAAATACGAAGAAGGGGTCGGGCTTGTAAGGGTATGTTCACAGCGCCTTGAGCAGGTCGAAAGGCGCGTTGAGGTATTGACGAAGAAGGCAGGAGATAAATTCAGCACGGAGATATTTGATGAAGAGTCGGTGGAAGAAGAGAGTTAAGCATATCAGGCGTAAAAGAGAGATACCGCCGTTGAGCGCCAAGGATCTCAAGGAGTATATTGCCGATCGGATTTCCGCGGTTGACAGGGGGCTGGACCGTTACCTGCCAGGTGAGGATATCATACCGCACGAGATCCATCGCGCGATGCGCTATTCTGTCTTTAGCGGAGGCAAGAGGATCCGGCCTATCCTGGCCATTGCGGCGTGCGAGGCCTGCGGTGGTAGAAGGGTAGATGCGGTCCCGGCAGCGTGCGCGATAGAGATAGTACATGCCTACTCACTTATACATGATGACCTGCCGTCCATGGATAATGATGATCTCCGTCGGGGAAAGCCTTCCTGTCATAAAAAGTTTGGTGAGGGCATCGCGATCCTGGCAGGGGACGGCCTATTGACGCTGGCCTTTGAGATATTATCGACTCAGCGAAATGGGATAATCGCCAGCACGATAGTAAAGGAACTCGCGCTCGCGATCGGGACACTGGGGATGATAGGTGGCCAGGTGATAGACCTGGAGAATAAAGGTAAAGACGTTGATCTCCCGACACTCGAATATATGAATGCCCACAAGACAGGTTCTTTGATTGCCACATCTTTGAAGATAGGCGCTATTACGGCCCGTACCACAAAGAGGAAGGTCAAGGCGATATGGCGATACGGTGAATTTCTGGGCCTGGCATTTCAGGTCGTAGATGACATATTGGATAAGGAAGGTTATGCAAAATTGCTCGGCGCAGCTGAGGCGCGCCGGGAAGCAACTTTATTCATAGAAAAAGCTAAAGATTCTCTTTATCCCTTAGGGAAAAGGGCCCAGGTGCTCAAGGCCCTGGCTGATTATATATTGGAACGTAAAGATTAATAAGGCATCAGACATGCGCAAAAGATCTCCAAAAAACGGGAATGGATCAAGCTCATTGCTCGGCAGGGTCAATTCACCCGCCGATCTGAAGAAGCTATCGGTTGAGCAGCTACCAAAGCTGGCCGATGAGGTAAGGCAGCTCATAGTAAAGGTTGTCTCTGTGACCGGTGGGCATCTTGCTTCAAGCCTTGGAGCAACAGACCTTATTATAGCGCTCCACTATGTCTTAGATTCCCCGAAAGACAAAATAATATGGGATGTCGGACACCAGGCCTATGCCCATAAGATATTGACGGGCAGGAAGGATAATTTTCATACCCTCCGGCAGTTGGGTGGAGTAAGCGGTTTTCCAAACAGCGAGGAGAGTGAACACGATATTTTTACCGTCGGGCACAGCTCTACCTCCATCTCATCCGCGCTCGGCTTGGCGGCAGCGCGTGACTTAAAAGGCGGCAAGGAGAAGGTGGTGGCTGTCATAGGAGATGCTTCATTAAGCAGCGGCATGGCATTTGAAGCATTAAACCACACAGGGCATCTCAAGAAGGACCTGATGGTTATCTTAAATGACAATGAGATGTTTATCTCGCCTCCGATAGGCGCATTAAGCAAATATTTAAACCGTGTTATCACAGCACCCATATACAACAGGGTGCGCAAAGACGTCGAATCTCTTTTGAAAAAAGTTCCCAAGTTGGGTACGCCGGCGGTAAGGGCCGCGCATAAGCTGGAAGAGGGTTTAAAGAACCTCCTCGTTCCCGGGATCCTTTTTGAAGAGATGGGCTTCAGGTATTTTGGCCCGATAAGCGCGCATGACATAGGTTTGCTGACAACCACGATCAATAATATAAAAGATCTCGGGGAACCGGTTTTGCTGCACGTGATGAGTAAAAAGGGCAAGGGTTATGCCCCTGCCGAGAAGGCACCCTCACATTTTCATAGCGCAGCGCCATTTGTAGTCTCAACCGGCGCTGCAAAACCATCTTTGGCAGGCAGGTCCTTCTCAAAGGCCTTTGGGGAGAAGATGGCAGACCTTGCCGAAAAAGATGAG
>JABMSB010000046.1 GCA_013202205.1 Candidatus Omnitrophota bacterium | reverse complement strand
TGTGCTTCATGGGTTATTGCGCGTGCGCGGGTTTACACAGGATGATGCCCATATATTTTGCACAGAGGAGCAGGTTACAGGCGAAGTCATCGGTGTCATAGATTTTGTTACCGACGCGCTCAATATGTTCGGTTTTAAGGAGTTCGGAGTAGAGCTTTCAACAAGGCCGACCAAGTCGATCGGCACAGACGCGCAGTGGAAGCAGGCAGAAGGCGCCCTGACGGAAGCGCTGAAGGCTAAGGGCCTCAAATACCAGATCAACGAAGGTGACGGCGCTTTCTACGGCCCCAAGATAGATATAAAGTTAAAAGATGCTCTGAAGCGCGAATGGCAATGCGCTACCGTGCAATGCGACTTTGCCCTATCAGAGAGGTTCGACCTGACCTATGACGGCGCCGACGGCAAAGAACACAGGCCTGTCATGCTCCATCGTGTTATTCTGGGATCGATGGAACGCTTTTTAGGCGCGCTGATCGAGCATTACGCGGGTGCTTTTCCGCTTTGGCTTGCGCCCGTACAAGCGGTTGTCATACCCATCACGGATGAGCAGGCAGATTATGCTAAAGAAATCGCCTCAAAACTGCGACAGGAAGGGATCAGGGTTGAATGCGATCTTAGGCGAGAGAAGATGCAATATAAGATAAGGGCAGCTCAGATGCAGAAGGTCCCTTATATGCTGGTGGCCGGCAAAAGGGAGCAAGAGGCCAAAAAAATAGCTGTACGATCGCGCCAGAAGGGCGATGAGGGCGTGGTGACTATAGATGAGTTGGCGAATAGGATAAAGATAGAAAACGACCAAAAGCAGTAACATGAGGAAGGGGTGAGCGCTTACGCAAAACAGGATCAGAATAAATAATCAGATCAGGATCAGTCAGATCAGGGTAGTGGGAAGCGATGGGTCGCAGCTTGGCGTAATGAGTCCGCAGGAGGGTCTCAAAGTAGCCGAGGGCGAAGGGTTGGACCTGGTAGAGGTCGCTCCGACGGCAAAACCGCCTGTATGCAGGATAATGGACTACTCCAGATTCAAGTATGAGCAGGAGAAGAGGGAGCGGGAGGCCAAAAAGAAACAGAAGGTGACTCACGTAAAGGAGCTTAAGTTTACACCAAAAATAAGCGAACACGATTACCAGGTTAAGTTCCGGCATATGGAGGAATTCTTAAAGAGGGGAGACAAGGTAAAGGCCACGATGACATTCCGTGGACGCGAGATGGCGCATATGGATATAGGCAGGCGCCTTCTCGAGCGCATATCCAAAGAAGTCTCCGCATACGCCGAAGTCGAGGCAATACCCAAAAAATTTGGCCGGTCACTGGTAATGGTAATTGCGCCAAAGAGAAAATAAAAAGCGCAATCCACTTATAATTAGCAGGTCTCACGACAAACGAGGCGCGCAAGCCTTGTAGGATTAAGGGCTATTTTATCAACACCACAAGCGATGAGGATCTATTATGCCTAAGTTAAAGACTAAGAAAGGCGCTGCAAAGAGGTTAAGGATGACAAAGTCGGGAAAGATAAAACGCCCCCGCGCGGGTCGAGGGCATATTAGGACAAGCAAGAACCGTAAGCGCAAAAGGTTCCTACGGCACAACGACTTAGTTTCATCAACGGAGCAGAGGACCATCAAGAAGCTGCTTCCATATGGTTAAAAATAAGAGAGAGGAGAAGAGATATGACTAGGGTAAAACACGCGGCCGCTTCCAGGAAGAGGCGCAAAAAATATTTGAAGCTAGCCAAGGGTCAGCGTGGAGGCCGCTCCAAACTCTACAGGACAGTCAAGGAGACGCTCCAGAAGGGCATGATGTACGCTTCGCGCGACAGGCGCGTACGCAAAAGAGATTTCCGCAACCTTTGGATAGCGCGCATAAATGCCGCTTGTCGTGATAACGATATATCCTACAGCAAATTTATGGGGTTGCTGAAGAAGAAGAAGGTTACTCTTGACAGAAAGACCCTTGCGGAGTTGGCAGTCAACGAAGCAGCCGCGTTCGCTAAATTGGTAGAACTGGCTAAGTCCGCTTCAAAGTAGGCCTGAGAAGGCATATGCATAAACTGAAACCCCCGGAGATAGTCGTATTAAGTTTTTTGGTTGCGATCGTTTTGGGCACGATCCTCTTGAGCTTGCCCGTGGCGCGTGCCGGCGAGGGGGCCTTTCCCCTTATAGACCGCGTCTTTACGGCCACGAGCGCCACCTGTGTTACAGGGCTGGTAGTCAAAGATACAGGCACCTTCTTCTCACCCTTTGGCAAGGCCGTCATACTTCTATTATTTCAGTGTGGCGGGTTGGGTATAATGACCCTCTCGATGCTCTTCGCCATCCTGCTCGGCAGAAAACTCACCATAAAGGACAACCTGGTTATCCAGTCGGCCCTAGATCACCATAAGGTGGAAGGTCTTCCGCGCCTCATAGCGTATATCTTGCTCATCACCTTCGGCCTTGAGGCGGCAGGGGCACTATGCCTCTTTTTGCGGTGGAACATCACCGAGAATTGGTCTATTGCCCAGACGGCCACACAAGCCATATTTCACTCCGTCTCCGCCTTCTGCAATGCCGGCTTCTCTCTCTTTAAAGGCAGCTTTATGGGATTTCGCGGGGACCCATTTATAAATATTACCATGGTAGCTCTGATATTTCTCGGCGGTATAGGATTTGTAGTCTTGATGGATATACCCAAGATACGTCTTTTTAAGGGGCGGGGCATGATATTCGCAAAGATCACCCTGCAGTCCAAGATAGCGCTGGCCGTATCGGCCATATTGATTGTCGTCGGCACATCGCTGATATTCCTTATGGAAAGAGGACGCCTGATGGCGGGCATGTCTTTCGGAGAGAAGGCATGGAGTGCCCTATTTCAATCTGTGACCGCGAGGACAGCCGGTTTCAATACCCTGCCAATAGGCGCGCTATCGGCCCCGGTCTTATTGGTTATAATAGCACTCATGTTCATAGGGGCTTCTCCCGGCTCTACCGGCGGCGGGATCAAGACATGTACCTTCGGCATAATAATGGTCGCGGCCTGGTCTATGGCGAGGGGGAAGAAGAATATCTCCATATTCGGCAGGACGATACCGAAAGAAGTTTTCCATAAAGTCTTCTGCGTCTTTATTGCTGCCATTATCTGGATATTTGCTATATCCGTAGCGCTCGCCTTATCCGAGCGGGGGCACGCGGATGGGTTTGGGTATAGTTATTTTTTAAAGATACTCTTTGAGGTGACATCAGCCTTTGGCACCGTCGGGTTGAGCGCCGGGATAACCGCCCAGCTTACTACGGTGGGCAAGGCCCTTATTATATTGACTATGTTTGTAGGCAGGATCGGACCGCTCATCCTCGCGCTTATGATCGCGCTTAACAAGGATGTGCTGGTATATAAGTATCCGGAAGAACGGGTAATGGTAAGTTAAAGGAGACGGGATCGATATTTCTAATTGGAGGTGTGCCGTATGAGACAATTTGCCGTAATAGGCCTTGGCAGGTTTGGTTCAAGCGTAGCAAAGACCCTGGGAGAGAAGGGGCAGCAGGTGCTTGCCGTCGATATTGATGAGGAGCTTGTGCAGGATATGGCCGAAATCGTGACACACGCGGTTTGTGTAGATGCTACCGACGAAAAGGCGCTTAAGGCAATAGGCATAAAAGACGTCAATGTGGCTATCGTCGCCATAGGCGCGAACATAGAGGCGTCTATACTCGTCACGCTGATACTCAAAGAAGCCGGGATACCGGAGATCGTGGCTAAGGCGGTAAGTAAGGAGCAGGGCAAGGTGCTGAAGCGTGTAGGGGCCACACGTGTAGTCTTCCCGGAGCGCGACATGGGCGCGCGGCTGGCAAACAGCCTGATATCGAGCAAAGTTATAGAACATATCGAACTGTCGAGCGAGTACAGCATAGCTGAGGTTTTGCCCACCCGAAAATTTATCGACAAGACACTGCGCGATATCGACCTGCGCGCGCAGTACGGGGTAACGGTAATCGCGGTGAAACGGAAGATACAGGCTGTAGCTAAGAACGGCGAGTCGCAGGAGGAGGAGAAGATCACGGTCTCCCCGCAGGCTGATTACCAGATACGCAACGGTGACATAATGGTAGTCCTGGGGAGTAACGAAAATATAGAAAAGATCAAGGCGAAACACTAGAATGGAAGAAAAATTAAGACAATTACAGGTTGAGGCGAATGGCGCGATCGAGGCAGCACAGGATGTTGCAGGCCTTGAAGAGGTGCGCGTAAGATACCTCGGGCGCAAGGGGGAGATTGCCGATATAATGGGAAAGATGAAAGATCTCTCAAATGAGGAGCGCCCACTCGTCGGAAAATTTGCCAATCAGCTAAAGAACGAAATATCGGCAAAGCTCGAGCAAAGACGCCGGACCTTGGGCACGGGGGCTGCCGAGACCGAGAAGGTAGATGTGACCTTGCCCGGCATGCAGCGACGTTTAGGCCATAAACACCCCATCACGCAGACGATGGAGAGGATAAACGAGATATTCCTTAATATCGGTTTCCGGATATTAGAAGGACCGGAGATAGAGACCGAATTTAATAATTTTACCGCACTAAATATCCCTCAGGACCACCCGTCAAGAGACGCATTCGATACATTTTACTTAGAGGACGAATTTCTTCTGCGCAGCCACACCTCAACGGTGCAGATAAGGCTGATGCAGAAAGAGCGCCCACCGCTACAGGCAATAATGCCCGGCAGGGTATACAGGCCCGACGCTACCGACGCCTCACACTCCTTCATGTTTCACCAGGTGGAAGGGCTTATGGTAGATGAGCGGGTGACCTTTGCCGATTTAAAAGGCGCTCTCGACATCTTTGCCAAGCAGATGTTCGGTACCCAGACACGCGTGCGGTTCAGGCCGCACTTCTTTCCATTTACCGAACCGAGCGCGGAGGTTGATGTCTCCTGCATCATCTGTAAAGGAAAGGGCTGCCGCGTTTGCGGGCAGAAGGGGTGGCTTGAGATATTGGGCGCCGGATCCGTAGACCCGGCCGTATTCAAAGCAGTCGGATATGACCCAAGGCAATATACAGGATTCGCGTTTGGCATGGGCGTTGAACGGATAGCAATGCTTATTTACGGTGTAGATGACATACGGTTATTCTTTGAGAACGACCTAAGGTTCCTGAGGCAATTTTAATATATGAAGATATCATACGACTGGATTAAAGAGTACGTGGACATAAGGATGGCGCCGGAGACCCTGGAAGAGGCGCTAACGATGTCGGGTACGGAAGTTATCTCATCGGAGAAACTGGGTGATGACAGGATCATGGAGCTCGAGGTTACCCCGAACAGGCCCGACTGCCTGTCGATGGTAGGGATGGCGCGCGAAATCTCGGCAGTGACCGGCAAGCGATTCAAGAAGCCGACGGCGAAACTACCCAGCTTTAAAGTGCTGAAGGACCAGACGCCGCTTAAGATAGAGATAAAGGATAAGGACCTATGCCCGCGCTACACAGGCCGTATTATAAAAGGGGTAGAGGTCAAGCCTTCGCCGGTCTGGCTTAAGAAGCGCATAGAATCTATGGGCCTGCGCCCCGTAAACAATATAGTCGATATAACAAATTTCTGCCTCTTTGAATCAGGACAACCGCTCCATGCCTTCGATTATGCCAAGCTGGACGGTGGGCGGATCATTGTCAGGCGCGCCCGCAAGGGAGAGAAGATCACAACCATAGACAACAACGTCCAGGAACTTGCGGCAAGCGACCTTGTCATAGCAGATAGCGCGAGGCCGGTTGCCATAGCGGGTGTAATGGGCGGCGTAGATACGGAGGTAGCCGCTTTTACAAAGACGATACTCCTGGAGAGCGCATACTTTGCCCCGAACTCGGTGCGGCGCACAGCGCGCAGGCTGGGATTGCCGTCAGAGTCGAGCTACAGGTTTGAGCGTTCCGTGGATCTGGGAGCCGTCTTATCGGCTTCCGACAGAGCCGCGGCACTCATACTCGATCTTGCCGGAGGAGAACTGGGACAACTTTGTGATATCGGCAAGAAGGCAGCTTCAGAGAAGAAGATCTCATTCGACATGTCGTCCGTAAACAGGGTGTTGGGGACAGACCTATCCGAGCAGCAGATAAAGAAGATCCTCACCCTGCTCCAATTCAAACTAAAACCGAAGGGCAAGGATAAAGTCGATATTCAAATACCCAGTTTCAGGCAGGACTTGAATCGCGGGATAGACCTTATTGAGGAGATCGCCAGGGTATATGGATATGAGCGCATAACACCGAAGATACCGCATATAGTAGGCCATACCGATCGGGTCGAAGATTCAAGAAAGGTGATTTTGCGCTCCAGGGAGATCCTGGCATCCGCAGGCCTTGACGAAGTTATTACTTACAGCCTGCTTAGCCGCGCCAAACACCGGAATTTGCGGTTAAGTGAAGACAACCTGGTAGCCTTGAGAAACCCGCTGAGCCTCGAACAAGAAGTTATGCAGACAAGCCAGCTGCCGGGCATGCTCGATGTGGTAGCGCACAACTTAAACAGGAAGGTCGACGATATCGAGATCTTCGCATTCGGCAGGTCCTATCAGAGGATGGGCAAGAAGCGCTACAAGGAAGAGGCGATCCTGACGATAGCGATGTGTGGCAATATAAAAGAAGAGCAGCGAGGTTACAGAAAAGTAAATTTCTTTGATCTCAAGGGCGCCCTCGACCTTCTTATGGATGAATTGCGCGTCCCGTTCTCAATAGAAGAGAAGAGATTCGCGTGGTGCCGGGAAGGCCTCTCTTGTGTGATCAAGATATCAGAGAAAGAGGCAGGGTTCATGGGGGAGCTAAAAGGCGATATAAGGGGCCAGCTGGGCATAGAGAGGCCTGTCTTCATAGCCGAGGTAAATTTTGACGCTGTTACAAAATCAGCAGAGCTAAAGAGGTCTTACAAAGAGGTACCGAAGTTTCCTTCCATCTTAAGGGATATCTCCATAGTTATAGATGAGTCCATAAGCGCTGATCGTATATCCAAGACGATCCGGGAAGCGGCAGGGTCCTTGGCTGCCAGAGTCGAATTGGTAGATATATACCACGGAAAGCAGATACCTAACGGCTCGAAAGGCATGACGTACAGGGTAGAGTATCTGGATAAGAAGAAGACCTTGCGGGACGAGGAAGTAAACGGACCCCACCAGAAAGTTTGCAGCGCCATTACCGAGCAGCTGAACGCAAAGATCAGATAGGCGGCGGACGGTCGATATAGGCCTTGAAATGGCATGTGAATTATGGTATGGTAGAATCATAAAGTTCCCTGCCATGCCCGTGATGGGGTGATAAGCATTTTGAACCAACGCCAAAATGTAAGGGAGCCTGACTTTGGATGCGGCTGTAGGCTTCGCCGCGAATTTTCGCGGATCGGAGAAACAAAAACATCCAAGAAGGCACCCACCTGGAAATCGGGTTCAAATATCCACATCCCACACGGCACGCGCGGGGTTTTTATTTGTAGGTCACGTTTCAGTGTGGTATTCTCGTATAGATGCCGACCACACTTCAACGTGACATTAGAAAGGCATTGATATGTCAAAGATAAATATGTTCTGGCCTCACGTCTCTGAGCGGGTGGTACCTGCCATCGCAGAAGTGCTTAAGACACGCTGGATAGGGCAAGGGCCTAAGGTCGATGAGGTTGAGGAGAAATTCAAAGAGACCTTCGGGATGAAATTTCCCGTCACCGTCAACTCCTGTACTTCCGCCCTTCACCTTTCACTTGTCTTGGCGGGCGTAAAGCAGGGCGATGAAGTTGTCACCACACCTATGACATGCTCCGCTACAAACATACCCATACTTTATTGCGGGGCAAAGGCAGTCTTCGCGGACATACAGGAGGCATCCCTTAACATCGATCCCCGCTTGATCGAAAAAGAGATCACCGAACGCACAAAGGCTATAATGGTCGTGCACTGGGCCGGATATCCATGTGACATGAAGGAGATTTTGGCCATCGGTAAAAAACACGGCATACCGGTTATTGAGGATGCCGCGCACGCTTTGGGCGCGACTTACGAAGGCGCGAATTGCGGTAATTGGGGTGACTTTACATGTTTCTCTTTCCAGGCGATAAAACAGATAACCTGCGGCGACGGCGGGCTTCTGTCCGTTAAAGATAAGGCAGCGCATGATCGCGCCAGGCTCCTTCGCTGGTACGGGATAGACCGGGAATTTAAGGGGGATATATACTGGAAGTACCAGATAAAGGAAGCCGGATACAAGTACCACATGAACGACATTGCGGCAGTATTTCTCCTGGTACAGCTGGAGGA
>JABMSB010000045.1 GCA_013202205.1 Candidatus Omnitrophota bacterium | reverse complement strand
CTTTTTGGGTGTCTGTTTTGCAGGATCTTTTTTGGCTTCTTTCTTCTTTTTGTCTTTCTTCTCTTCCTTCTTCTCTTCCTTCTTCTGCGCCGGCAGATCGAATCCTGCCTTAAACTCACTCTGTTTATCTTCTGGGACCACGGTAGGCTCGAGGACACGGCCATCATCGTATGAAGCGGAACCTTCATCCTCATCTACCGGGTAACTATCATCTGTAATCGTATTGGTAAAGTCGACCGTCCCGTCGTCTACAAATATCTCGGTAAAGAGGTCTTCTACGGCACCTGCCCCCTGCGAGTCATCAGCCAACATACCTCCTGTCTCCGGCAAGACGTTCATAAAATATACAGTTCCTCTGACACTCGCTACCGCCGTAGGTGTTCGTACCTCGAAAGAGGACTTGTGGCCCATCCTCTCTATGACCGCCTTTATCCTCCCCATCGCCAGATCCGTCTTTATTGTGCTCTCATCCGGGTTCTCTTCTGACTGGGTTACCTGGATAATTACGAATGTCGTATTCTCTTTTAATGTAATACTGCTTCCTGTAGAAAATTCTATTTCGACACGTCCATCATCGAACGTCTTTACGGTATCTCCTTCTATCAGGGTAGCCCCCGATGCAGCAGGCTCCCAGGTCTCTGTGCCTTTATGCATGATCTGGACATCGCCGGCCATGGTCGATATGAGGACTTGGCCTGAAGGGACGGTCGATGTTGAAGCATCTGCTTCCTGGCCATGTACGGTTGCGGCCAAAAAGAGGCCACTTGCGACAACTATAGCTATTATAGTAGTATTTTTTAGAATTAAATTATATGGTATGAGTTTTAGTTTCATTTGCAGATCTTTGTGTGGTTATCTTGATATTAGTAAAATATTTACGCAGTAATAGAACAATGATGCAGGGTGTTTATTGTATAATAAAAGGGGCAAACAGTCAAGGTAAATTTCTATCTTTTTTATTTACTAACATTGGATCTGTCTTTATATTTTCCTTTGACAATCTCTCCTTCCTGTGGTATCCTAGCACTCACAACATAACAAATTTAAGGGAATCGCCTTATGCAAAAACCGTATATCTATATTGTAATCTCGATTATCACCATCTCACTTGTGATGGGCCTACCTTCTGCTACTCTTGCAGCAGAGGTTGAAGGCATAGAAGAGGTCCCTGAGGCCCTATCTACGGAAGCCCTCAAGCTGAAGGCTGAAACTAGTCAGGCAAAGATTATACCTTTAATCGACATAACCGCCCTCGGTCTATATTCAAAGGTTATTGGGTCCGGCGGCTTAGAAGGAGTTGATGTAAAAGGGACTTTTGCGCCTGTTGTCAAATATGACGATAAACACTATTTCATTCCCATGTATTATGGCGCATATAAAAAATCCCGTCAGGTAGTTACGCAGGAAGAAGGAGGGCAGATATATAATACCATAACCAACCAGAATCTAACGCTCCAATATAAATATATCCCGAGCAAGCGTTGGATACTGCGGGCAAATGGCCTTGCGAGATTGCATTATGTAGAAGAGAGTGGGGACAGCTTCGGGGATGGTCTCTATGACTATCGGGATTTCGGTCTTGGTGGAAATGTAGAAAGGGTCCTTTCAAAGACATCCACATCACAGCGTTCTCTTACCACCGGCATAGAATATTACCAAAGGGACTATCCAAATTACCAATCGCTCATATCCTTAGCAACCGTCACAGCACCTGAGACCGATGAGAAGAACTATAGCGGCATAAGGCCGTCACTAAGATACAAATCAGCGACCAGGGAGCGGGTGATCAATATAATGTACAGCCCTCTCTACAAGGATTATGCCGATAAGAAGATAATAGGCTCCGATGGTGTCCTGACAAGCGATACGAGGGAGGATTGGTTCCATTACCTGAAGATCAACTATCTGCGCATGCCCGTTGAAGGGTCCATTATGTACGGCCTGGGATTAACCGGTATTATCAATGACTCCAACCAGCATTACTACGACTCGCGCAGCACGGTTTCCCTTACGGATGATATATTCAGTAAGAACTATTACAGTTTCGCTAGTCTATCTGTTAATCCTTCCGTGACCTACGTAAGCAGGGTCCCTGATAAAGGAGTGGCTACTCTGAAGTTGGGCTACAATTATCTTGTGCGGCTCTATAATGACAGAAAGGCCCAACAGACTAACGGTACATACACACTTAGCGAGCAGCTCGACAAGATCCATACCGTCCAAATCGAAGGCATATATCCGGTCAACAAGCAATGGTCGAGCATGCTCCTTTATAACCATACCTTCGCCCACTCCAACATGAAGTATGAAACCTACTACCAGTACGAATATGAATCGTACTTTTTAGCTCTCGGTTTAAAATATAAATATTAAAGTGAGGAGATCTGGTAGGTAACTCTTTGAGAGTCATTCGGGTTGGTAACTACTAGAATAACCCTTGCATTCCTTCCTGCCCCAAGCTTATCCAAATCCAATATATATCTATTTGAATATTCGTCCAAAGCTGTTGTGTAGATAGTCCTATTCTTCTCTTTTCCTTCTTCGATAATGATCGTCAATTTCGTCTGGGCGCATCCTTCCATCAGCTCTATCTCGATAGCTCGATCTGTTCTTTTGGGGCTATATACTCTTACAAAATCGTTTGCAAGCGGCTCGACCGTGTGCATAGACGCCCCTTCTTTCAGCTTTATCTTGCGCAGTGCAACATCATTTAACCCCTCTTCTATCTTCTCATCAAAACTCTTAAGATATATTGCAAGGGCAAAATCCTGATAGATCTCGCCGAACTCTTTACCCAAAACATCTGCGATTATGGCTGGTGCTTCTAAGGGTGCTTTATCATCCGTTATATCCCTGAAGGCCCTTGAGAGCTCTTCTATCTTTTCCATGCCATAATGGTGATGGACATACGCCCAGAAGAGCGCGAAGTCATAGCGTGACCTATAGAATGGCCAGTTGGGCGTGGCCATCAAGAAGTTGACTCCCTCCTGCGAGATCAAAAGCTTATCGCCCTTCTTTTTGATAAACCCCTCTGAGAAGAAATCGTCATAAGATTCTGTCAGCGCCTCAAAGTACCTTGCAAGCCCTTCGGCATACCAATCCCTGCCCGTCTCATACATGCAGTCCTTGTCATAGAAATACCACGGCTCAACGTTCTTGTTGTAAGAGTAAAGGATCACGTGCAGCATCTCGTGTGTGAGTGTCCCCTTCATCTCCTCCAGCATCTTCTTATCGGTAACCCTATCGCCCCGGGAAGATTCTATGTAACTCTTATAATCTGCCGGAAAGAGTATGACCGCATCGTATTCATTCTCTCCCCTGTCCAATATATCGTAACAAGGCGCATCCAGGAAATCCTCTCCCGTAAATCCCCTTATGCCGCCTTTCGTATTACCACCAGAGCTTATATAGATATCTATTGTCTTGTCAGGGTCATAGCAGTAGTTCGTATCGGGTTCAACAAAAGTAAACCCCGGTGCATCGAATCCCCACTCATAGACGACCTCCATATAGGCCTCTGAAGCCAAAGATAGGATGACATCGGTATAAGAATCGATATCCTTCTGGGAGGTGAGCTCTTCTTCCTGGTAGTGAATGGCTATCTGTGCCCCATCCGCTAGCGGCCATGTCTTGACAAACTCCTTCGGCTCCGCATCTGCGAATAGAGGCCCGCCACTCAATGAGGCTATCAGTATAGATCCTAATATCAGTCTTATTATCTTCTTTTTCATCTTTACCCCAATAAAAAAACCCTATTCCGAAGAATAGGGCGTATGCAAAAAAGAAAATCTCTTTTTCGGCAACCCAGCCGCCTTAGTCCTTTTGGACTTTAGGCCTGTTGGCTTTGCGCCCTACCCTTTCGGGTAGTTTGCTATTATCGTTCAGAGATGCTAATTTGGTAATTACCTAATTGTCAACTAAACTATACCATGTAAAATGGCCCTTGTCAACGTAAGCAATCACAAAAGTTTGTTTTTCTTTAGAGAGGCTTATTTTATTATCATAACATATTGAAATAAAAGAGGTTACAGGATGGGGATATATGCTTACCAACCTATGAAATAGAGGGTATATCCGAGGATGAGGCCAATTATGAGTTTAAAGAGCTTAATTAGAATGGAGTCCTTTACGCTGTATGAAAGAAGTGGTAACATGCCGTGGCCATCTTGTACTATGGCACTTGCCAAGAGCACAGAAAATGGTACAACACCTCTAGCAAACATCATAACGAATATGAGGTGTGGCCCTGATTGGGGTATAAGCCCGGATATGCATGCTATCAGGACTATCCAGAACATGTGCGCGTGGGCAAAGCTTTCAAGGTCCCAGACATGGAGTCCTGTGTCTACGACCAATAAGGCCCCAAACGTCCACAAGAAGACCCTCCAGATGTGTCTCTTAGCTATGTGGGTCCAGATATGCTCCTGGAGGTAGTGATCAGGTGCGGTAACGATTACGATTGTCGCAAGAGAAAATACAACAAGAAATGTTATACGCTCCCAATCCCACTCACCATGCCCATGGCCATGGGCAAAGATACCTGAGATCACACCAAAAAGACAGAGAACTAAAACGAGTATGAATAAAAATCTGGACAGAGAGAGCTTCTTAAGATTGGTCAATATACTCTTTAGGTCGAAGCAGTTGTGACATACATACTCCTGGTGCACGGTAAGCAGCTGGCACCCCTCACAAGGCTTCAGTTTGATCAGTACCGCGACTTTATCTGCAAGGGATGCAGAGAGAATGGCCGTAACGAAGAGTATCCCAAATAGAAGAAGTGCTTTTTGGGGAAATAAGGCCAGCATCACAAACGCCTCATCACCGGAGGTAGCTATCATGCCGGCGGTAATGGCTCCAAACGATATGAGCCCATGCACATAGAACGATACGTTCATGAATGGGCCCAGACATCCCGGCAAGACACCTAAAAATGAGGTGGTCACATACTGCCTAAACATCCCCCCTCTTATCGCCTTGCTCATGCCGCCTTTGGTGACGACATTGAAATAGTCGATGAGGATCATCATAACCATCACAAAGATGGTTATCATTAAACCCTGTTTTAGGTTATCGATCAGCATATGCATGATATTGTCTTATCCAAAGAAGAGCGCCAAACCGGTAGCGGCAATAAATGCGGCCCATATTCTGAAAAATATCAAAGGCTTTGTAGATAACCAACCTATCATCTTCTCAGATGTCTTTGAGGCGAGCAGGATAACTATCTTGATCGTGATAACCATGCCGACTAATCCCGCGATCTTGGCAACCATGCCCGGAGCCTTAATTATGCTTCCAAGAAGAAGAAAACCAAATGTAGCCGCAAATCCATATGTAATCCACCTCATCTTACGGCTCATCTTCCTGCCAAGACGGGCTCTCAGCTTCTCAGGCTTGAGTAGCCACATAATACCGAGCATCACCCATATCGTCCCCATGATTTTAGCTAGCATTTAATATATCTCCTTTACGGCTGGTCGCGGATCTGCTATTTTTAGGATATTTTAGCACATAAGCAATTATGCGAGTTAGTCTATGTATGAAAATATTTGGAATAAATATTAATCGTTTTCCGTCAACAAGTGTTATGTTGCCAACATCTGAAATTGTATGTATGCCATCAGAAAAAGACGAATGCATATCGGGTTCGATAAATAGTACGCTTTCTTCTTTAAATTCGGTGGGTGTAAGATGTACAATTCGGTTAATAGCAATCCGTCCACCATAAGTTTTCGAACAATCTTGTGCTGGGCGATATAGATAGCCGTTGTGCGCAAAGAGGGTACCTGCTGGTCGGGCGGAACGAATATCTATTTTGGCCGGATTGGCAATGTGTGGTTTCCATGGTCCCAAAAGGTGAGTTGCATAAAAAATGGATAATTCCTGTTGTGCTTTCTTGCGTACACACATAAGCCACAAATAATTTTCGTGCTGAAAAATGGTAGGATCGAGCGCATCAATGTTTTTGATCAAAGTAACAACTTTTTCCCATCTATGAGGAGATTCTTGCGCTCTATAAAGACTTATTTCTTGAGCATCCGCTGTTTCAGGAATACAATAAATCTCTTCTTTGTATTTAAATAAATATGGATAAGACGTATGTGTTGGCAGCGAAAGGGCTGTTCTCGTAGAAATAACTTTTGCATTATGCCCAATTTCGATAGCGGAAATAATACCTTTATTAAAGTTATAATTAAAATTTTCGCAGAGAACTGTTAGTTTTCCATTTTTAACTAAACCAAATGGGTCTGCCAAAAATCCATCACTCTTTGGCGCAGAAAGCCAATGAATTTTCGGCTTAGAACCTGACTTAAGAAAGACTTTTATTGGTTCATATACAACTCCTATGTTCCATTGTTCGTGACGAAATAAAAAGTTATATAGTTTGCATAAAGAGGTTGCTAGCTCCTTGATTCCAAACACCAACATTTGCAAGTTGCTTGGGATATAAAAGATGCTGGCTTTTGTTTGTGAGGGGGGGTTGTCTAGATACTCTGCACAACCGTTACGAAGATCAATGCATACCTGCGCAGGCCATTTGGTACTCTCAAAAAAAACTTTGTTTAAATTTCGGGCGTACGAGTTTTTTATTGTTTTAAAAAAACCCTTCTTGAGAACAACCCCTCCATCAAGCCGATCTGTAAGTCGTTGTAAAATAGCACCCGTTACATCATCTCCATGGTAGATTTCCCAGAAACAGGGAGGGGCGCCTCTGTATTTTTCTTCATCGTCGTGATGAAATGACCATATTCCGTAACGAGCTACGTTTAATATCTCACCACGAATTATGTTGAATCCAAAGCGCAAAATGAAATCCAGTTCATATCTACGAATGGCTTCTATATCGGCCTGGTTGAAATATTGTGAAAATCTTCCTTTTTTGATAACTTCGCAGCGAATAGATGGAATCTCGGAAAGAATTTCGGCAAGGTTAGTTTTCCTGTAAATTTGTGGTTTTAAAATAAATTTTTCAAAAAATTGATACAGTATATGCCTGAAGCGGATTCTTCTTATTTTAGCAAATAACTTTGATGAGCTAGGATCGTGATTAGCATCTATTATAAGTAACACTATCTTTACATTATCTAGAGCTAACAGGTTTTTGAGACAACGCACCTGCCATGCGCTAAAGATAGTTCCCTTGCACATAATACCAAATCGTATTGGTCGACAAAATCGATTCATATTATATATACCGATAAACGATCTCTGGTAAGATTAGAATGTTAACTCGATTGCGTATCTATGGTTGTTTCGCTGTTCTTTTTAAACTATGGCGGTGTGTCTTGGCCGCTGTTCGAACATATTTTAGGGGGAACCCCCTGAAATAAACTAACGACATGGGGCTTGTTCGCCCCGCCTTAAGCTACCATCATCTCGTAGCTGGGTAGGTTTCGGCGGTTTTGCCGAGCCATCACCGTCCAAAACCTTCGCACAAAGAAAGAACAAAAATCAGAATGCCCCAAGGGGTGAATTTTAGTTTTAAAATAGCGTTTTTTTTGGTAAAATAAACTCTGAGGATATTCTTGGATAGATACAAAATATATAATACTAAAGTTATGCTACAATGCCAAGGCGGGAATGTTTTCCAAGAGACTTAAGGAATTAAGGGGAAAGACACAGGCCCAACGGAGGATTTCATGTGAATAAGAAGAGCATGAAGCGCGAAATTACGATAGCTTTGAAATCTCGCTATGAATTTGTCCGTAGATTTGTTCCTTTGTTTCAAGAAAATTGGTCAGAGCAGCATTATATTTACGATCTCCCATATCGAATTAGAGAAGTTCTACACCTTTTGACACATGTATCCATATCGCCTCCCGCTCAGGTTCTAGAAATAGGCACTGGTGGTGGAGGACTATTAGCATATAGTCTGTCTAAATTGGGATATAAGGTGATTGGGGTGAACCATAATTGTAGCGTAGAGTGCGACAACGATAATCTCCGTAAGGGATTTCCAAATCTAGAGGTTTATTGCTTCAGCATAGGCCAAGAACCCATACCACGGAAGTCTCAAACTTTTGACTTGATCGTTTGTAATCATACCATTGAGCACCTCCATATGACGCCCAAGTTTCTTCTGAAAGAGATTACGCGGCTATTAAAAACCGGAGGATGGGTCTATATCTCCAATCCCAATGCGGGTCGCTTGATGGCTCGTTTACGACCTATCTTAGGACGACGATACTACCCATTGTCGATAGAGAAGCATTTCGAGAACTTCGGTCAGCCGACCCATACAGGGCATGTTCGAGAATTTTCACCATCAGAGCTTTACTATATGATTGCCCGGGCAGGTTTTCGCAACATTAAAAGTGGCACATTCAATAATCTTTTTCGTCACGTTTATAAACCCCGGTCGAGGTGGTATGGAGCACGGGCGGTGGCTTTAGCTACGGCATTGTTCCCTCCCCTGCGCGATACTGCATATGTTGTAGCACAAAAATAAAAAAGTGACGGTCAAGAATAATTTAAAGTGAAAAAAATAATTGAACAAAACAAAGAAAGCGCTTTACAAGAAATTATCCCTGAAAACACCTGTATTGATTACTAATGTCGTTAGTTTCCCAGACTTTTTCGCATGGCAAAACGTCATAAATTCTTCAAAACGTTGCGGAAAGTATCTATTGTACCGCTGAACCAAAAGCGAAAAATTTGTCCCCCAAGGGCATTCTGATTTTTGTTCTTTCTTTGCGTGAAGGTTTTGGACGGTGATGGCT
>JABMSB010000005.1 GCA_013202205.1 Candidatus Omnitrophota bacterium | reverse complement strand
TTTTCATGTAGCCGTCAAAACATCAGATAGCACAATATAAAAGGTTTGTGCCTAAGAGCACTCACCCAAATATTTACTTCGTCCAAAAGCGCAAGACAGACCCGAAGCGCGTCCGGCAATAAGTACATTTCCATTCTCTTAATATATCGATTTTCGATACCCCTTTCGATATCTCCCTTTTTATATATTACCATATAATTTTCCTTTTATTTTCCCCTAAAGTATTATATAATAATGCTCCATTATCCTGTACTGAAGATTTCACAAAATATATATGAATATCAAAAAGGAGGGTGCGATGGGGGTAAATAAGGTTGGTGAGAAATATCGTTGCAATGTATGCGGTAATGAAGTTACGGTGACCAAAGTGGGCGGCGGGGAGCTGGTTTGTTGTGGCCAGCCTATGGAAAAGATAGAGGGATAAGGGTCAATTTCGTCCAAAATAATAAGACGGGTTTAAGTTAAGAAGGTTTTATAATCATTAAACAACACTGGAGGTAAGAGATGAGCGGCATCTGTGGAGTTGCTTCAAAGAAAGGTTGTGCGCAGGACCTATTTTATGGAACAGACTATCATTCACACCTCGGGACCGAATATGGAGGGTTGGCCGTTTTAGGTAGTACCTTCAGCCGCCAGATACACAATATAAGCCAGAGCCAATTTAAGTCAAAGTTTTACGAAGATTATAAGCGCATGGAAGGTACCAAAGGCATAGGCGTTATCAGCGATTCGGATGAGCAGCCTATCTATTTAAACTCAAAATTTGGGCCATTCTGCATAGTCACAGCCGGCCTTATAGATAATAAGAATGAGTTGGCAGACTCTCTCCTGAAAAAAGGGATATCATTCAGCGAAGTTACAAAAGACGGCGTTAACGCTACCGAGCTTATGGCCAAGCTGATCAATCAGGGTAATGATATTATAGATGGCATAGAGAAGATGTTTGAGGCAATAGATGGTTCTTGTTCGCTCTTATTGCTGCACAAAGACGGCATCTATGCTGCCAGAGACAGATTTGGGTATACGCCTCTTACGATCGGCAAAAGCGAAGATGCTTGGGCTGTGGCCTCGGAGAGTAACGCCTTCCCGAACCTCGGTTTTAAGATCGTAAAATACCTCAGGCCCGGAGAAGTCATTCTCATAAACGAAGAAGGTCTGGTAGACAAGCGCCTGGGGTGCGAGACGAACCAAATCTGCACATTCTTATGGATATATACCGGGTTTCCTGCATCGACCTACGAAGGGATAAATGTCGAAAAGGTCAGGGAAAGATGCGGGGGATTTTTGGCTGATAGGGATAAAGATATTGAGATAGATGTTGTTTCGGGTGTACCCGATTCCGGGACTGCCCATGCCATAGGGTATGCCATGGCATCAGGCAAGCCCTACCGGCGGCCTCTCGTCAAGTATACACCCGGTTATGGCAGAAGCTATACACCGCCCTCCCAGGCTACTCGAGATCTGATAGCTACGATGAAGCTGATCCCCATCAAGGATGTAATCGAAGGCAACAGGATAGTCGTCTGTGAGGATTCTATCGTAAGAGGCACTCAGCTTAAGAACTTTACGGTTAAGAAACTTTGGGAGGCCGGGGCTACGGAGATACATGTAAGACCCGCGTGCCCGCCGCTTATGTTCCCCTGCAAATTTTGCCTCTCAACCCGCAGCATAGATGAGCTCTCTGCGCGCAAGGCGATCAGGGATTTAGAGGGTGAGGATATCGAGGATGTTTCAGAATATATGGACCAGACCTCCGGCAAATACAATGAGATGATTGAGTGGATAACCAAGGATTTAGAAGTTACCACGCTAAAGTATCAGACCATGGATGACATGGTAAAGGCCGTAGGGTTGCCCAAGGAGAAACTTTGTACATATTGCTGGGATGGGAAGTGCCCCGCCGCAGGATCTTGTAGCGGGGCAAAGAAGGAGGAGTCTTTCATAAACAATAAATGACAAAATCTATATAACCGTAGCGCTAATAGCAAAAAATAAATAAGGGGGCAATTATGGCGGAGAAGGGGAACGCCGAGAAGAGGAAATATATAAGGATAGATTCCGAGACAAAAGTAAATTTTCATACAAAAGAGGGTATTGCAAAGAAGGGCCCTTCTGACAAAACCTCAGCATTGATTAAGAATCTCAGCGTTGAGGGTATCTGCTTCGCTTCCGATAAGCAAATAGAGAAAGGTACTTTTCTTGCGCTGGAAGTATTCCTGCCAAGTCAAAAGCAGCCATTGCACCTGGATGGTAAGGTTGCATGGTCTAAGCCGGCACAACTCAAGAAGGGTAAAGAGGCCTTCGATATAGGGGTAAAGCTCTTTACCATAGAAAAAGGCGATGAGAATAAGTTTATCGGATATGTATGCGATAAGATGATGCACCATTTAAGCAAATACCTTCATCTATAGCAGTAAAGACTATAAAAAGTTGTACGAATAAGCAGTTAAGGAGGCCCCAAAATATGAAAAAGACCAAATCGCGCAAAAGTGACCAGCGAAGATCGAAAAATAGAGGTTTCTTTAAGGAGATACTCGATAACGTTGCTTTTGGGGGGCTCTATGTCGATGTCGATCGGACCATCAGGTACTGCAATCGAAAGGCCGTAGATATATTCGGTTATCGACCCAAAGAGATTATGGGCAGCAGGACAGAGTTTTTATATGGAGACAGGAGGAGCGATAAATCGAATAAGGGGGAGATCTTCGATGCCCTTGAGAGGGATGGATTCCATATAGGTTCTGCGCGGGGGCGAACGAAGAATGGTAAGAAGATAAGGCTGAAGTTATCCACATTCTTAGTCAAACCCAACAAAGGTGCCCTAGTCCTTATAGAAGATGCCGATAAGTCCAAAAAGGCAACCCATGATAAGGGGCGTCTCCTGCAGGACCTTTTGGACGCGATCCCGGATATGATATTTTTTAAGGATATAGATAATAAGTTTATAGTAGTAAATAAGGCGCATGCGGGTGCATTGCACCTTATCCCTGAAGAGGTGGTGGGTAAGAGCGATCTCGACTTCTTCCCCGAAGAGATAGGAAAGAAGTATTTCGCCGATGACTGTAAGATCACAAAGACCGGGAAAGGGGTAGTGGGCAAGATAGAGAAGGCACCACGGCCTGATGGGGGCATGACTTATGTAAGTACAACCAAGGTGCCGCGTTACGATGAGAACGGTAGGGTTATAGGGATCATTGGAGTTACCCGTAATATAACTGATAAGATGATTGCTGAGGAAGAGCTCCACCGCTATAAGGATCATCTTGAAGAGCTGGTCGAGAAGCGGACAAAGGAGCTCAATAAGACCAACGAGAAATTGGTCCATATGTATAAGGTTAAATCAGAGTTTACCTCTGTTGTATCGCATGAGCTCAGGACGCCGCTTACTATAGTAAAAGATGGCATCGATCTTGTTGGAAGCGGGACGTTGGGTGCGGTCAATGAAAAGCAGGCACGTACTTTAAAGATATCACTGGACAATGTAGATCGACTTGCGAGGTTGATAAATGATGTATTGGATTTCTCAAAATTCGAAAATAGAAAGATGGAATTTAAGATAGTAAAGGGCAATCTCAATAGGATTATAGAAGATGTCCTTAGCGGTTATGAAGCAACCGTGAAAAAAAAATGTTTAAAGCTCAAAATAGATCTGGAGCCCTCTCTGCCCCTGGCCAAATTCGACCCAGACCGCATAGCCCAGGTGATCCACAACCTTATCAATAATGCCATAAAATACACCGAGAAAGGATCGATAGCGGTAGAGTCGAAGAGAAAGGCTAAGGAGGTGTGTGTCAAGATCAGCGACACGGGGCCGGGAATAAGGCCGGAAGACCTGCCCAGGGTGTTTAGAAAATTTGACCAACTCTCCCTCGACGAGAGCGCAAGAAAAGGAGGTACAGGGTTGGGTCTTGCGATATGTAAGCAGATAATAGAGCAGCTCAAAGGAAAAATATCGGTAGCATCAGAATATGGCAAAGGCACGACCTTTTCATTTTCACTACCTATAGGGTCATAAATGGTTTCGGTTATCAAGGGGACGGAAGCTCTTTCATATTGCAAATGCTTATTTTTACTGGTTTGGGTTTTTCTTTTATTCCTGATACCCCAGACCAGTGTATTCTCAGATGAGATCTATATAAAAAATGGAGACCGGATAAGCGGGGAGATAACCGAGCAGACGGACAAGACTATCTCTATCATTACCGAGGCTGCCGGATCGGTTTCTATAGATAGAAGTTATGTAGATCATGTTGAGACGACAAAAGATGCGGAATCGAAAGATACGATGGAGACTATCTGGGATAGAAAGATTTCCATAGGTTACAACAGAAGCTCCGGCAATACCAAAGATAGCCAGCTATCTACTAGTTTATCTGCAAACAGAAAGAGGGAACGGGTTGACGAGATTACCCTCAAAGGTGAGGCCTATTACTCCTCTTCAAATAGTAAGATGGATGCCCAGAAATGGTTTGTTGCAGGGCGTTACGCTTTCAGTTTCGGAAAGAGTAGGGGCTGGTATAATTTTTATAAGCTGGAAATAGATCACGATAGATTTGCCAACATAGATCACAGGTCGATGCCGACGGTCGGGCTTGGTTACTGGTTTTGTGATAGTCAAGAGTTTAAGTTTATGGTTGAGGCAGCAGTGGGTTTAGAGCGTACGGATTACAGAAATGAAACCTCGGATAGCGAAGAGGCCATACTTGCTCCCCGGGCATTTTTTGAAGGAAGGGTTTTTGGCGATTCGAAGATTTCACAAGACCTATATATCTACCCTATCCTCGAAGATTTAAGCGCATATAGATTGCACTCCGAGACGGTATTCACAGCGCCCATCGCAGATGGGTTATTCCTTAAGACAAGTTTGCTCGATGATTATAACTCAACGCCGGCCGTGAATACCGAGAAGAACGATTTACGCCTTATAACATCGATAGAGTACTCATTTTAATCAAATATGAAAAAGCGCCTGAAAATAGTCCTGGCATTTGACAGTCCCTATCCCCGGCCACGCGGATATGATTTTCGGGAAGAGTTCAGAGACCCCGATTGGATCACGGAGAGGGATGTCTATAAGGCCCTTCGCAAAAATGGACATGATGTAAGCCTTTTAGGCATTTATGATGACATGACTACCCTTATAGAGGAGGTAAAGGAAGAGAAGCCGGATATCGTCTTTAACCTCATGGAGGTTTTTAACGACAAGAGCCATCTTGATAAAAATGTCGCCTGGTTATTAGAGATGCTCGAGACGCCGTATACAGGCGCTTCACCTTCAGACCTCCTTATTTGCAACGATAAGGCATTGAGCAAGAAGATATTGAGTTTTCATGGAATAAAGGTACCAAATTTTCATACTTTTTATAGAAACCGCAAGAAGGTGCGGCTGCCCAAAGACCTAAAGACTCCCCTGATCGTAAAGCCGCTGATGGAAGAGGCCTCAAGGGGTTTGGCGCAAGGCTCTATTGTGACCGGTGAGAAGGGTTTAATTGAAAGGGTCAAATTTATCCATAAGAAGATGCAGGCAGATGCTATTGTCGAGGAGTATATAGCGGGTAGAGAGCTCTATGTCGGTGTGCTGGGGCCCGGAAAGATCAAGGTCTTTCCTCCGATAGAGATGAAATTTGGCAGGGCTTCCAAAGGTGAATCCAGAATCGCGACATACAGGGCAAAATGGGACGATAAATATCGCAAGAGATGGAAGATAAGGAATAGTTTTATCGGCAGGCTGCCTGCTGGAATCAAGAGACGGATAGATGATATCTGTAAAGATGCGTATCGGGCGCTGAACCTGCAATCTTACGTACGTTTTGACATACGGATAACTTCTTCCGGTGATATTTATATATTAGAGGCTAATGCCAATCCCTGCCTTGCCAAATATGAAGATTTCAGTCAGGCAGCCGAAAAGTCAGGCATACCATACAAGAAGCTTATTCAGAGAATTACATCCACCAGTCTTTGTGAAGACACATGATGTATCAACAGCATAAAATAGGTTTATGATTACCATGAAGAAGGCAAATTTTTCATTATCGGTTCTTTATTTAGTACCATTTTTTCTATTCCTTTGCGTCTTTACCCATATCGCAGGGGCGGAAGGGGATCTTTTTGGTAGCGGCCCCAAAGCGCTAAACATGGCTATAGATAAAGGCATACTCTATTTGGAAACAGGCCTTTACGACAGGGCTATCGACTATTTCAGTTCCATGAAATCAGAATATCCGGAGTCACCAATCATGACATACTATCTTGGTCTGGCATATTATGGCAAGGAAGATATCGACAGTGCCGAGAAATTATTTAAGCAGACCATAGAGCTTGATCCGTACAGTGTTTCCGCTTATTACCATTTGGCATTGATAGAGAGCAAGAAGGGAAACGGTGAACAGGTTATCCATTATTTTGATAAGGTTACGTCTATGGACGATACATTCCAAAGCGCGTATTACAATAAAGGTGTCATATTTCTTTCAATCGGTGAACCGGAAAATGCGATCAGGGAATTTGCCTATGCGCTCTATCTTTCCCCTGGCGATAAGTCTTCATTTGCCGGCCTCATCAAGGCCTATGCAAAATTAGGACAAGAGGTTACAGGTGTGCCCGGCATAGAAAATGATAAGAAGGCCAGGCCGGGCGAAGTCCGCATTTCCTTCTCTGAGGAGAATGCTGATTTTGTGGAGAGCGAGAAAGACGGCGAAGATAAAATGAGGATATATCTTGTAGCATCTTCCGGTAAGAGAGAGATAGAATCGATAGATGGTGAACCTCTTGAATTGCGCAGTGAAAACAATGCAAAATGCAGCCTTGAGATAAACTTTCCAAGCCCACGAAATTTACAACATAAGCTTATAAGGTTCAAGGCTAAAGGTTCCGGCGGAGGGGAGAAGATGAATATCTTAGTTCGAGATAATTCGCTGAGGCGGTCCCCCAATTTTTATCTAAAAGATATAGACAAAGATTGGAAGACATTTGACATAAATGTAAGAGAGGTAGCATATAATTTAAATCGCAGGGAAGTGGAACAGATCAAAATTGAGCTTTTAACTCCAAGTGAGGCGACAGGCGATAACGGCCATACAATTTTTGTTAAAGATTTAGAAATTATCTAGACAAAAAGAGGGTAGGGTATTTGCGTTTACATGACATTGCTGTGGTTGGTGGAGGTGCGGCCGGGGCTATGGCCGCTATACGTGCCGGCCAATCCGGAAAAGATATAATTCTGATCGAAAGAAATAGGGATATAGGTAGAAAGATTTTACATACGGGTAAAGGCAGGTGTAATGTTACCAATATCGCGGATATCGATACTTTTATCGAAAGGTTCGGAAAGCAGGGTAGATTTCTCAGGTCAGCCTTCTTTATATTTTGCAACCGCGATCTGATCCATTTTTTTGAAGCCAAAGGCCTTGGTATGAATATAGAGAGGCAAGGACGCGTCTTTCCTTCGACAAATAAGGCTTCCTCGGTCGTAAGAGTCTTGAAGGAGTACCTGTCGGACAATAAAGTTGAGGTTTTATATAATGCGCGCCTTTCGAGCTTAGGAAGAAGAGACGGATTTTTTCAATTGAATATAAAGGGATGCGACAAAATATACGCGAAGAGGGTTGTAATGGCTTTAGGAGGGGCTTCTTATAGGGCAACAGGATCTTCGGGAGATGGTTTTCGGATTGCCGAAAGCCTGGGGCATACGGTCGTGCCGCTGAAACCTGCACTCGTCCCTTTGAAGATAAAGGAGCCGTGGGTGAAGCAGCTACAGGGGTTATCGCTGGAGAATGTGCGCATAAGTTTCAAATACGGCAGTAAAAGAGTAACCTCAGATATAGGAGAATTTATATTTACCCATTTTGGAATTTCCGGTCCTCTTGTTTTGGATTTAAGCGGTGCAATCGTCTCTTTGATGAGAGATCATAAGGAGATACCGCTCTTTGTCGATCTTAAGCCCGGATTGGAACCGAAGCAGATAGAGCGAAGGTTATTGAACGAATTTGGAGCCAAGAAGACCTCCAAGATAAAAAATGTTATGAAAGGTTTATTGCCGCAGAAATTGATCCCGATTTTTATTCACATATCAGGATTGACACCGGAGAAGGAAGTTAACCAGGTTACGCGGGAAGAGAGGGACGCGATTAAGAATCTACTGAAGGCCTTTCCGTTGACAGCCACGGGTTCTCTGCCTATCGAGGAAGCGATGGTTACCGGCGGCGGGATTTCAACCAAGGAGATCGATCCAAGGACCATGGAATCGAAGATCGTGCCGGGCCTCTATTTTGCGGGTGAGATGATCAATGGGTGCGCTTCGAGCGGCGGCTATAATCTGCAGCAGGCATTTTCAACCGGCTATCTGGCAGGGGAGAAGGCGGCGAATGCGTAAGATAATATTGGCGTCGAAATCGAAGGTCAGGCAAAAATTATTGAGGCAGATGGGCCTCAAATTTTGTGTAGCAATATCACGCGTAAAAGAGAGTCGTTCCCTCAAACCAAGATGTGGCGATCTGGTCATAGATAATGCCTTGAAGAAAGCGAAGGATGTGGCCAAAAAGTTTGATTCGGGCGTTGTGATCGGAGCAGATACGGTGGTATTGACCGGAAGGAAGAAGATAGTTGGTAAACCAAAAAATAAGAAAGATGCCTTCAAAATCCTAAGGACAATTTCACAGAAACCTCAGTGGGTTTACACCGGATTGGCAGTTATCGACATAGATAACGGTAAGGTGTTTACGACTTGTGAGAAGACAAAAATTTATATGCATCGGCTTAGCGATGCGCAGATCAAGAAATACTTCAGCAAGGTTTCACCGCTGGATAAGGCAGGTGCTTTCGATATACAGGGATTGGGAAGCATCTTCATAAACCGTATCGAAGGTTGTTTTTATAATGTCGTGGGGTTGCCCATTGCCAAGCTTGCCAGGATATTAGAAAAAATAGATATAGAGATCTTTTAGTAAACGTCGTGTGAATGGAAGAGGTGCAAAGATATGAGCCTATATTTCGTTTTTAGCATAGATGGTGATTGGGATGAGTATTTCTTTCCCAAGCTGTCTGAGGCCGAGAGAGAGCCGGACAAAAAGATCCTGCTCAATTTGATCAGGCATGAAATCAGAATCTCAGCCACAATCAACAACAAGGTCCTGCACTTTGTCCACACCTCTTCTGTCGCTCATGATTTCTTCCTTCAACCGGAATTTATTTCTCTCTGGAAGAAAATAGAGGCGCGCGGCGGAAGCGTAGGGGTCCATTGCCACAGTGAAGATCTTTACCGTGAAGGATATCTTTATGATCCGGAAAAGATGGAAAAAGTGATCACCTCTTTGACCAACAATCTTCGGGGCAAAGGCCTTAACCCTATCTCTTATCGAGGGGGTTACCTGACTTTTTGTGAAAAGACTATACCTTTTTTGGAAAAGAACGGGCTCTTCTTCGATTTCTCTTGCGACCCCGATCGCTATCTCTGGCATGAAGGGGAACTTGTTGCGGATTGGAGGGGCGCGCCGGATAACTATTACCGAATCTCATATGAGGACCACCGCAAGCCTGGCAAGAGCAAGGTTATTGAGATACCCCTGGGTACAAGCGGAAAAGATGCCCTCTATATTGACATAACATCTCTTAAGAGTATCTGGAAAGCAGCCCGGGCATTAGCTAAGAAAGATAAAGAGGAGAGCGGAGATATTATAGTCTCTGTTTTATCGCATACCTATGAGTTTTCTTCGTTTTGGAAACGGCTTAGGATAAGATCGGCTCTTTTAATATGCAAGAGATACGGTAAATTTATAAATGATAGGGAAGCAATAGAGATTATTAATACATTGAGAGGAGCAAGGTAGACATGAAGATAGGTATTGCAGCAGAGAACAGGGCACAGGAGAAGAGAGTTATCATCCAGCCGCCCGATATCGACAGGCTTGCGGCGCGCCATGATGTAGTCGTTGAAAAGGGTGCAGGGCTGGGGTTAGGGATTACGGACAAGGCTTTTATGGAGGCAGGTTGCGAAATCGGGTCAAGCAGAAAAGTATACGCCTGCCATTTGGTAGTTCGCATCAAGGAGCCCAGCTTTGAAGAGATAAAGATGATGCGGCCGGGCAACATTATCATGTCTATGATGCATCTGCGCTGCCGCCCAAAGCTGGAAGATGCGCTTCGCAGACAGGGATTGATTGTAATTCCGCTCGAGAACCTAAAGGATCTGTTTGGCAACAGAAAGGTAGAAGCCGTTGAGGATTCCGGACGGATCGGGATGGAATATGGATTTAAGCTGTGGGGAAAAGATCCGGCAACAGCCAGCGTCAAAATCATGGGATATGGAAACATAGCTATGGGTGCTATTCGCTGCGCCGCCCGTAAATTTGCCAGTGTCCAAATCTTAAACAGAAAAGATTTTTTAAAGATGGAAAAGCATATTCCCGGCACAGATATCCTGGTAGATGCGATTAATCGTCCTTATCGCCGGGAAGTCGCTAAGGAGCCTTTCTTTGTTACGCGCAAGATGCTGAGCCTATTTAAGCCCGGATCGGTTATCGTGGATCTTGCCTCTAATCCCAAGGATCATGCGCCGGTTGAGACGATGCATCCTACGACCCTGGATAATCTGCACTATATGGTCAAGGGTATCTATCATACTTCCTGTTGGGGCTGGCCGGGTTTGGAGCCAAAGGTAATAGCCAAACGCTACAGTCTTCAGCTTAAACCGATCCTGGAAGATCTGGCAGATAACGGTATTAATTATTGCAATGACGCGACCAAGGCCGCTATTTTACGCTTTTAATAGGATGAGAGAGTAATATGAATATCGCATTAATATCTCCAATAATGTTTGATTTAGGCGCATATACGATTGCACCTCAGTTGAAGGCGAATGGCCATAATGTGAGATTGTTGTTCATCCTGGAGTTGATGAATACATGTTATGCCCCTGCCAGGCTTTCCAAAAGGGCAATAAGTCATATCGCCACTTTTTTGAAATCATCTGACCTGATCGGCATAAATTGCCTATCAGAAAATTATCATAAGACCGCGATATTCATAGATTCAATAAGAGCCATGATCAATAAACCCGTCATTTGGGGCGGCATTCACGCCACGTTAAACCCGGAAGACTGTATTAAACACGTTGATATTGTGTGTGTAGGAGAAGGGGAGGAGGCTATCGTTGACCTCGCCGGCAGGATGGAAAAGAATGAAGAGCTAAATAGTATACAAAATTTGATATTTAAACCCGACGACGCGGGGGCCGCCGATATACAGTTACGCCCACCTGTAGATTTAAATTCTTTAAAGCCGTTCGATTACGATTTGGAATCGCAATTTGTCGTAGAAAAGGATCTTATTAGGAATGTAGAAGAGAGGGATTTTAAGGGCAATTTTCTTACTTATAGCAGCAGGGGGTGCCCGTTTAAATGCAGCTATTGCTGCAATTCAACGATGCTCGGAAAGACGTACATAGGGCAAAAGTATTGCAGGCAACGGGATGTCGAGCCTGTTGTTGAAGAGCTAAAGGTGATAAAAAATAAATTTCCATCCTGTAAAGCTATCTGGTTTAACGAAGCTGATTTTTTACATGGCAAAGATCATAAGATAATAGAGGAATTTTCTAAGAAGTATAAAGCAGAGATCGGCATCCCATTTTATATGTGGACTAATCCGGCTTCTATCAAAGAGGAGAGCATCCGTAGCCTCGTAGGAGCAGGTTTCAAGGGGGTTAATATAGGTACGGTAAATGCCAATCCCGAAATACAAGAAAGTATCTATAACCGGACAGCCACTCCGGAATTGTACAAACGGGCATCCGCGATCTTACGGGATAATGGCGTATCGGTAGAATATGATTTTATCTTATGTAACCCTTATGAAAGTAATGCACATATACTTAACAACATAAACCTCTTAAGAGATCTTCCACCTCCTTTTAAAACAGTTATTTATAGCTTAACATATTTTCCGGAAACCGAGTTATATAGAAGAGCTGTCGCGGATGGCATTATTAAAGATAGGGGTCCCGTATCTAGTTATATAGAGGCGGCATATAAAACATGGATTTTCAATTATGAAACGGTATATTTAAATATAGTTGCCTCTTTGCTTAGAGGACGTGCCCGCAAGGTAAGATTTATAGGAAAAGTTTACGGACTATTACCGGATTCAGTTCTGGGAATTCTAATAAGCAAACCTTTTGTGAAATTTTTTAGCCTAAAAATATTTAGATTTACTGTATACCCACTATTTGGAATCAGCATCAAAATGGGTTTCGCGAGTATTAAAAAAATATCTAAATTTCAACAAAATAGATAAGCTATGAAAAAGGTATTTGTGAAGACTTTTGGTTGACAGTTGGAAACAGTTCTACATACCGATTTTACCCTCCTGCGCCAAGGTTTTGGAGGACAGGCATTTCTTGGAGGAGGTATATAGCGATAGCTAACTGGCTATAGAATAGAGAGTTATAAAAAGTATCCTTTATGAGAACCGAACGTAAGTGGAAAATAAGAAATGAAAAAGTTTACTAAATTTTTAATCATCGCCGCCGTGTTTTTAGGGTTTTATTATCTCCCAATCAAGCTATTGCCTTTCAGGAATCCTATATTTGAAGCATTAGCATTAGTAAAGTGGTATGCAAGAGAGCATCTATTACTATGCTTGGTACCAGCTTTCTTTATAGCAGGAGCGATATCAGTCTTTGTAAGCCAAGCATCTATTATTAAGTATTTTGGAGCACAGGCTAAGAAAGTATTGGCCTACAGCGTAGCTTCTGTATCCGGTTCTATACTGGCTGTTTGTTCGTGTACTGTACTGCCAT
>JABMSB010000044.1 GCA_013202205.1 Candidatus Omnitrophota bacterium | reverse complement strand
GTATATCACCGCGCCCACACCTGCCGGGCCCGGGTTACCCCTTGAACCGCCATCTATATATAGGAAGGCTTTCTTAGTCACCTGCATACAATATCCTCGCGCACGTCCCGCAGAAGACGAGTTCAATCCTCATCTTTGCCTCATTTACTACCTGTGGGGGCAGGTTCATATGGCAACCACCGCAAGCATCTCCGACTACCGGCACTACCGCAAGGCCACCCTTGCCGATGAGGATACGTTCGTATCTTGAGAGGGTCTGCTTATCTACTTTTTCAGCAAGAGACTTTCTCTCATTATTAAGGCTGTCTATATCGGCCTGGATCTTCTTTGCCTCGGATTCCTTGATCTTCTTCTCCTCCTTGAACTTATTCTCCTGCACTGAAAGCAGCTCTTTCTCCTTCTCGATCCTCTTCTGCGCCTCATCTATCTCATCGAGATACTTTATGACATCCTCCTCGATTACAGAGCAGTCTGCCTTAAGCCCTCCTATCTCCTGCTGAAGGGCACTATATTCCTTATTCGTCTTGACCTGATAGAGCTGGGCCTGGTGCTTCTTTATCACACCTTCCTTGACTTGCAGGTCACCTTCTTTTTCTTTTCTTTTAACCTGGATATTTTTTAGATGGTCCTGGGCAGCATTGAGGGCAGCCTTCTTTCCTTCAAAGTCTTCTTCGAGTCCACGCATATGGACGGGGATTGTATCGAGCTCACCCTTTAACTTATATATATCCGAATCGAACTTCTGCAGCTCGATCAACAACTTTATCTGTTCCTCTAACCCCATCTCTCTCCTTTTTCAATTGGGTTCGGTATTTAAGTATGGTGGGCAATATAGGACTTGAACCTATGACCTCGTGCATGTGAGGCACGCGCTCTAACCAGCTGAGCTAATTGCCCTAATACCCACCTAAATCCATCATCATGTGCCGCTGCATCTATACTATGGTGGGCCCACTAGGACTTGAACCTAGAACCTATTGATTATGAGTCAACCGCTCTAACCGATTGAGCTATGGGCCCTATTTTGTCTTCCTAAGATACGGTATTTTATCACAAAAGTCAACACTTTTCATTCTGCTGATTGTGGTCGTAACAATATAATTGTATTTTTGGAATAAGTGATCGAAAAACCGGTGGGTATTTCTTCCGAAGATAACGATCGCGCCTCATTACTCCCCGGAACCCAGCGCCAAGAAGTTTCTCAACTTCCTTGAACGGGTTGGGTGGCGGAGTTTGCGCAGGGCCTTTGCCTCTATCTGCCTTACGCGCTCACGTGTAACGTTGAATATATTGCCCACTTCTTCTAAAGTTCGGGGATATCCGTCACCTATGCCGAATCGTAGCCTGAGGACTTTTCTCTCACGCTCAGTAAGCGTGGAGAGGACGTCTCCCATCTGTTCTCTCAGCATGGCATAAGCGGTAGCATTGGCAGGAGAAACCGCGCGCTTGTCCTCTATAAAATCTCCAAAGCGTGTATCCCCCTCATCGCCTATCGGCGTCTGAAGCGAGATCGGCTCCTGGGCAATCTTAAGTATGCCCCTTACCTTCTCAACCGGCAACCTTATCTCCCTCGCTATCTCTTCGGGAGTAGGCTCTTTTCCGTTCTCCTGCACAAGGACACGGGAAATTCTTATCAGCTTATTTATCGTCTCGGTCATGTGAACAGGTATGCGTATGGTCCTCGACTGGTCAGCTATCGACCTGGTAATAGCCTGCCTGATCCACCATGTTGCATAAGTAGAGAACTTGTATCCTCGCCTGTAATCAAACTTATCGACCGCCTTCATGAGGCCTATGTTGCCCTCTTGTATCAGGTCGAGGAATGATAAGCCTCGGTTGGTATATTTTTTTGCGATCGATACGACCAGCCTAAGGTTGGCCGCAACCAGCTCCTTTTTAGCCTTTGAAAATACAACTTCCCTTGCGCGTATAAACCTGATCTTCTCCCTTATCTTGTTATATGGTACGCCAAAGGACCTTTCAATCTTCTTTCTCTTTCGCAGGAGCTTGCCTATCTGTCCCCTCTGCCCCTTTCGCCTTAGCTTATCTATAGTCCTGGTTATCGCATCTATCTCAGAGAGCGCGGCCTTTATGATATGGGAGATCTCTTCAACCGCGGGTGTTGTAAGCTTTACCTCAAGAAGCAACTTGGTGATCGTCTCAGGATTGCGCGTACGGGCAAGCTTCTTAGCCATCACATTAATACGACGCAACGGAACGGGCTTATCCAGCTTTTCATCAAAATTTATGTAGTCTTCGACATTAAACCTCTTGGCCAATATCCCTTTTAATATATCGAGCACCTTGTACTTGACCAACCCGCACTCAAAGACGACTAATTTGAACTTAATTTCCGTGCCTTCAATACGCTTGGCCAACTCTAACTCTTCTTCGCGTGTCAAAAGCGATATCTGTCCCATCTGGCGCAGATACATCTTGACAGGATCGTCCATTTGGCTCAACCTCTCAACCGGCCCTGTCACCTCTTTTGGTACAGGTTGAGTTTCCGCATCTGCCGCAGGCAAGGCGTCCTGTTCGTTATCGACTACCTTTATATTCTGCTCACCTAATATAGTAAGAACCTCATCGATCTCCTCGGATGAGATAGTATCCTGCGGCAGGAGTTCATTGACCTGGGAATAGGTAAGATGCCCCTTCTTCTTACCGGCAACTATGAGCGCCTTAAGGCCCTGTATCTTCTCTTTCTGCGGCGGCTTTGCCCGCTTGGTGCGGCGTTTGGCCCGGATCGCCTTCTTCTTACGACGAACTTTCTTCGGCTTCTTCCTCTTTGAATGCTTAGAAAAAGGCCGTCTCTTCTTCTTAGGCCTCTTGGGCTTCGCCATGCGCTTCATCTTCTTTTTTCTCTTGGCCTTCTTCTTTCTTCTCATCTTAACCTCTTGTTGCGCCTCTTAAGAGACGATTATATTGGCCCATAAGCCTCTCTGTCAGCGCATTATCTCCTGTAAGTTGCGCGGTCTGTATCTCGGATTGCATGCTCTTTAATTCCCGCTTTGCCTTGTTCTGTTTTATACGTTTGACGCAATCCTCAAGGCATTTCTCCTTATCTTCCATGCCTTCCACCGTCAGAACTAGCGCGGATATACACTCTGGCGGTACCTCTTCCTTAAGGCGGCTTATAAGTTGAGAAGGTTTTATACCTTTACTATTGATCGGCACCTCATATAATATCCTGACCATCTTTTTAATGTGCGGGTGATCGAAATCATGTTGTGACAAATAGCTCTTTGTGCGCTCGATCCAATCAGACCCCTCCAGCATCAAACCTGCGATCATCTTCTCGGCTGCCGGCGCATCATCCATCTTATCTATGCGCTCCGTCACCGCAGGTGTCTCCTTGCTTAAGTAATCGCCTTTGCCGGTCTTGGCCTTCTTCAATTCCGTATATAATGCCTCCTCCGGTATGGATAAAGCGTCTGAGAGACGTCTTATATAATCGGCCTTGACGATTGCATTCCCGACCCTGTTAATCGTCTCCAACATCTCCTTAGATATCTTAACCTTTGCCTCAAGGCTCTTATCACTATACATCTTCAAGAGATAGCCCAGCTTGAAGTCGAAGAGATCGATTGCCATTTTAAGCGCCTTCTCGAAGTCCTCTTTGCCGCGCTCTTTGATGTAGCTATCGGGGTCATAGCCTTCGGATAATTGCACAACCCTTATATTGAGCTCTTCAGTCACAAGCGCATCGAGATTTCTTATCATCGCCATCTGGCCCGCCTTGTCGGAATCGTATAAAATATATACATTGCGCGTGAATCTCTTTATGAGGCGTATCTGATCGGCCGTGAGGGCGGTCCCTAAAGAAGCCACTATATTTCTGAAACCCGCCTGATGCGGGGTTAACAGGTCCATGTAGCCTTCGACTATTATTACGCTGTCGGCCTGCCTTATATAATCTCTTGCGATATTCAATCCATATAGATGCCTGCCTTTATTGTAGACGGGCGTGTCCGGTGAATTCATATATTTTGGCACTGCATTATCGAGTACGCGGCCGCCAAATGCTATAATGGAATCTTTGAGATCCTTTATAGGAAATATAATACGGTTGCGAAACCTGTCATATATAGTGCCATCATCCCGTCTTATAACAAAACCCGCTTTCTCTATGGTATTATCGTCGAATCCCTTTCGCTTCGCGTAAGATAAGAAGGCCCCTGAAGCCTTTGGCGCATATCCCAACCTGAAGGTCTTTATCGTCTCCTCTGTTATTCCCCTCCTCTTAAGATAGTCCCGTGGTGAATCGACGCCCTTGGCTAGATCCAGGCGCTCCCTGTAGAAAGACTCCGCAAGCTGGTTAATACGGCGAACTACCTGCGAAAGCGAATCACGAACCCCGTCATCTTTGCTTGGGGCCGGCACCTTCACTCCAACGCGGTCTGCCAGCATCTTTACGGCCTCAGGAAAATCTACCCTTACATGGTTCATCAAAAATGAGAAGACATTGCCGCCTGCGCCGCAACCGAAACAGTGGTATATCTGCTTGTCAGGGCTGACCATAAAAGACGGGGACTTCTCCTGATGAAATGGGCAGTTGGCCTTGAAGTTACGCCCTGCCTTCTTCATCGGCACATATTGAGAAACTACCTCAACGATGTCATTGCGATCCCGAATCTCATCTATTATATGCTCTGGTATCGGCATAAACCCGTCCCTTTTACCTTCTCTTCTTTCTCGTTACCCTTTTAAATCCGGAGCAAGGGATAATTTCTAACCTTTCCCCGATAGACAACTCATCCAATAATATATTCAACCCGACATTATCGCTCGATATGTGGCCGGCTATTATCACATTGATATGCGCGCCTCTTGCCTTCTTCAGGTGCGCCTCGCTCAAATGCATACCTATCACGGTTCCGACTCCGGCGCGCGCAAGGCGAGGGAATATATTTCTTGCGCCCTCTGTGCCTCCTGTCATATCTATAAAGACCTTTCCTGCGGGTGAAGTTTTTTTGCCTTTTAAAATCGTGGGCCCCGCTCCTATACGCGCGGCATCTCTATATTCAGGGATGGCCATCAAAAGAGCGATGACATCCTGCAGGCGCTTAGGTCTCTTCTTATCCATCATCGTCTGCAAAAAATTGGCGACGCAGTTATCGGCAACCGTGTGCGCGCACATAAAAGGTATCTTGAGTAAACGCGCGGCATCCAGGCTCCTTGTATGATTTGCAGGTAAGAGACCTCTCTGAACCTCCGATACCCTGCCTGCCATAAGGTCCTCTGCTATCTCGAGCGGCACACCCATGTTGTGGAATACATCAGCTTGTAAATACATCACGCGGTAGAGATGGGCCAGGGCCTGGCCTTGTGGATGGTGGGACATTACCAGGTCTATCGCCTTCCCCTTCTCTCTCAGCCTATCTGCAAGTACTACTTCCCCGGGACCTATATCTATCCCCAAAAGTACGGACTTCACTTCTGTCTTGTGATCACCATATAATATGCGTGTATCTGCGTAAGGATTCGTGAGGTGCTCTTTATCAAAAAATTTTCTTTTTTCCTTAGGGAGTTTATTATACTCACGGCGCATTCTGAGGAGCCACTTTTTGACACCTTGCGCCTTGCGCAGATCATTTTTTATCCCAACCGCTATCGCCTTTTCGTATAATCGTCCAAGCCTCATATCAATTATCCCTTATATTTATTATTCTCTTAAAGATTGTTTGCCGCTTTAAAAAATAGGCCGAATTCTTCTCCCCATCAAACTACTTCTAAAACTTTTTACGAGGATATTTTTCGCGCATCCGCCATCGGCCTTGAGTCGAGTTTTTATATGATAGGCTTGATCGCTTCTTGTTGATCTTCTTATTGGTCTGATTGTCGGTCTGATTGGATTCTAATCTTTCTATAAACCCTTCTTTGTCCATCTCTCCCGATTCCGGGAAGAGCCGCGCAGTGGCATCATAGATTATCGGTGCAACTCGAAGCAATTTACTTCCAAAAAAAGATCGCCCCTTGATCGAATCGTCAATATAAGGGACTGACATGATAAGCATTATTACCAGAGTTATCAGCGCCAGCGCAATCCCCCGGATGAACCCTAAGAGAAGTCCTCCTACATGCTCGATGGGAGAGAGGAGCTCTATCGCCAGTATCTTATGCAGGCCAAATCCTATGAACTTAAAGACCAGGGCTGTTCCGAATACCAGCACCAGAAAACTGAAGATGTTGGCAGCTATGGGCGGGATAGGCGAATTACTGCCAATGAAGTATCCTATCTTGTCATAATTATGTATAGCAAGTACAAATGCTACAACTACACCTAAAAGACGTATGATTTCCCAGCTAAGGCCTCTGGAAAACCCCACATAAGTAGTGCGTATCAAGATAATAAGAATGACACAATCGACCCAATTTAAATTTTGGAGAATTTCCGGCATATCTTCTTTATTTTATTAACTATATGTATAAAAGAAAGGTAAAGTATATCATCTAATTACCTATTTGTCAAGGTACGCCCGAAATAATTGTTAGGCGTACAGAAGTCCTGTAGCTTCCTTTTTTATTTCCTTCTCTGATACTACATCACCAATCGTATATGAACTGGTAACATCCCTTATTTTAACGTCACATAACCTGCCTTCATGGCCATCGACCCCATGGACTAAGACATTTATATATCTATCACTATATCCACCCTTCAGGCTCCCGCCTCCACCTGTCTTATCTTCAATTAAAACCTCCAGGGTTTCGTCAACAAATCTCCTGCGGTATTTATATGATGCTTCATCTACTACAGCCCTTAGCTCATCCTGTCGTCTTTTAAGAACTCTTGGATTATTCTTCGAGGGGATATCTGCTGCCTCGGTTCCGGGGCGTGGGCTATAGGTGAAGATATGGACCCGGCATGGCTCAATGCGCCTTACCAGATTTAACGTTTCCTGAAAATGGGATTCCCCCTCACCCGGAAAACCGACTAAGAGATCTGTCGTCAGCGAAAAATCGCGGTCCTGCCTTCTCAATTCATCTACCAGAGATTCATACTTAGAAGCGGTATAAGGCCTCTTCATTCTTCTTAATACTTCATCAGCGCCGCTCTGAAGTGGTATATGCAGGTGCCCGCACAGCTTCTTCTCAACTTTGAGCATTTCGATCAGGCGCTTCGATACATGGTTGGGTTCTATGGAACTTAAACGAACTCTGAAATGGCCATCTATGTGAGTGATCGCCTCTACTGCGTCAGATAACTCTCTTCTTTTGTGAAGATCTCTTCCCCACGCCCCGAGACATATCCCGGTAAGTATGATCTCTTGGAATCCATTTGAAACCAAAACCTTCACTTCATCTAAAATATCATCTAAGGGCCTGCTGCGGGAGGGGCCTCTAACTAACGGAACCTTACAATAACTGCATCTATGGTCGCAACCATCCTGTATCTTAACAAAGGCTTTGTCATGACCTGCAAAATCGGTTATCTTAAGCGGGGAATAGAGGGATTCATCTGCGTGATTGGAACATGACCCATCCTCATCCAATAATTGGGCTATCCTGTCTTTATCCTGGTTAGGTATTATCTGAGTGACACCCTCAATGGTCGCTATGATTTCGGCATCCTTTTCGGTATAGCAACCTGTAACTACTATTTTAGCCAGTCGATTCCTCCTGTGGAGCTGGCGTATGATACGCCGGCATTCACGGTCACTTGTATGGGTGACGGTGCAGGTATTCACAATGCAGACATCGGCCTCCTGGGCGATGGCGGTTTCATTATAACCGGCGCGAAGAAATTGCTCGCGCATCGCCTGCGTCTCATACTGATTTACCTTACACCCAAGTGTCTTAAATAATACTCTCTTCATAAAACCTTTAATTGGCGCGCCCGGGGTGACTCGAACACCCGACACCCAGCTTCGGAAACTGGTGCTCTATCCAACTGAGCTACAGGCGCATCTTTTTCGCATGAAATATAAAGAGAGATGCGCGTCCCTGCCCCTCCCTTTCTGTCCCTTCTTCAAATCCAGTATAGACGGGTTCAAATCCCATTTTGTAAAGCCGCTGGATCTTGCGCGGCTCTGCGGGAAATATCCACTTGGGTTGCATAGGATTATAGACGTCTACCTGCAAAAAGATATCATTTTTTTGTCTTGTCTGGTTTACATAGTTTTCGAAATCGCGTAGTTCTGTAAAATCTTCCATCCGGATTATCTGTCCGCCAAATTCCTCTAAATTTATACCGGAATACAGCCGTATCGTTCTATAGTCTGATGCTATAATTGTGCTGTTTTCATCAATATGCGTCTTTATCCAATCGCCCGCATCTCTGAAATCGGTACCTATGCGCTCGACGGGTTTAAGCCATGTCATCTTCACCGGGTAAACCCTGAAATTATCAAAAATGAAGAGTACTATTAAAAGGATTGGTAGGACTTTTATCTTGTGCAATTTTGGAGCCCTGACCAATACCCCCTCCAGCCCAATGGCAGATATTAAACCCACAAAAGGTATTATAGGAAGGATATATCTAGGGTCTCTCTCCTTAGCAGCTGCTATAATCACAAAGAATACGGCAAGCCAACCTAAGTACATAACCATATTTTCCTTTTTGCGGCCGGTGAGAATAACTATAAGACCGACCAGAAAGAAGATCAGAAAATAACTATTTGGATAATATGGAGATCTTGTAAATAGTTCTAAATATAAGAGGGGTGATCCAGTAACTAAAAATCCACCAATGGCTGTGGTATCAGGAAGCAACGATCGCATCTTTAGAAAATTGTTGAGTAGAAGAAGGATTATAAAAAGAATCGTAAATCTACAGTTGAAGAATATGTTAGCAATTATATTCTTAGAATCCTTACGTAAAAGACCGATGGCGATATGAAAAAGTATTAAAAAAGGAAGGAGTATCGCGCCACTCCACTTTAGCATGATGGCCAGGAGACCGCTTATATCTGAGATGACTAGCCATCTACGCCTGCCATCTGCAGTCCAGCGCACCAAAGAATATGCAAAAAAGAGCATCATGGTTGTCATTGGTACATCCGTCAAGATGCGCCTGCTGTATTCTATATGAAAGATGTCGAATGCCAAAAATGCTGCGGCTGCAAGTCCGACGAATCTGCTCTCTAACCTAGCGCCAAGCAGGTAAACCAAAAATACACCGATGACTCCGAAGGTTGGTCCTGTTAAGTGCGTGGCGAGATTGGCGCCAAAATATATATTAGAGATTGCTATAAGTATCGGCAGAAGCGGCGGGTGGTACTGTATTACTTCCTTACTCATCAATAAAAGTGGATTTTGGAGAATCCTCTGGCCGCACCACAAATAGAGCGCCTCATCGGACCAGGTATATGGCAAAACGCAATCTTTAAATCTTATCACCGCCGCAATAGCCAATATGATAATGAGCAGGGCTCGATAAAATAATACCGGTTCATCTGTCTGAAGAATAGTCGATTTTGGATCGCGGCTCATGAGCCTTTCCGTTCGGTCGTTTCGTAGTTAAGTATAGATAACACGGCGAGGGATGCCGTATCACACCGCAGTACCCTCTTGCCCAAAGAGATCGGCTTAAAACCTGATCTCTCAGCCATCCTTATCTCATCGTTTGTAAAATCGCCCTCAGGCCCGATCATAACCGCTATCGGACCACCATCAAATCTCTTTATCGCCTCCTTTATTGGTATCGCACTCTCAGCCAGGCAGGGTATAAGACCGAGATCGACTGCCCCCAGCTCCTCGAATACCTCTTCAAACTTACATATATGACTAATAGCCGGTAAGATCATACGGCCGCATTGCTTTGCGGCTTCTTTCGCGATCTTCTCCCACCTCTCCCTGCGCAGGAGACGTTTTTTATCATTGAAACGGACTACGGTCCTTTTTGTAATAACGGGTATGATCCTGGCAACACCGAGCTCAGTTGTTTTCTTGACAATGTCATCCATCAGGTCTTTCTTGGGGATCGCCTGAATCAGTGTAATCTTTGGACCTTCCTCTTTTGCGGCGATAACATTCTTTATCTTCACTTCCACCTTGCCTTTTCCACAACTTGTTATCTCGCCGGCATACTCTTTCCCTGTCCCGTCAAAGAAGGTAACCGCATCGCCCTTGCCAAGACGCATCACATCAGCTATGTGGTGGGCTTCCTCGCCCTCAATGATTGCTCTATCTTTCCGGATCGATTCCGGTGGTACATAGAACCTACTCACTGAAGACCTCTGCTGTAAATATTTCCAATTCTGCGCCCTTCTTCCAGGCGTCAGGCGCCAAACCTGCCTTTTGGGCGCAAAGACTCGTAAGAAATTCATCTCTTGACCAACCCGTCTCAGTCGCAACCTGCGGGAGATAGACGCCACCCCTAAGCCCCTGCCTCACAATTACACCATGCTTGCCCATCTGGATCGTTTCGGGATCTGTGGTCTTGCTGGGTATCGAGAGAACTGATATCTCTATATCTATATCATTTAATTCTGATTCCTTCACAGGAGAAAATCGAGGATCTTCTGTGGCAGAAGCAATAGCCATATCCCTTACAGTGAGGTATAGCGGCCCCTGGCCTATTATATTGCCTATGCAACCACGCAGATCTTTATGTAAATGGAGGGTTACAAAAGCGCCCTTTTCCTCAAGGAGCGCGGGATCACCCTCTTCAAAATCCAAACGCTCACCGGTACGTACATAGGCCTCTATGGTCTGCCTGGCTATCTCCAGCAATCTCTTCTTCTGCTTCTCTGTCAACAACTCCACCATATTTTAATCTTATCCGGTTATAAATTAGTTTCTTTATAATTTCTCTTAAGGAGTGGTTCGAATCCCACTCCAGGCGGTAAAGCTACTGATGTTCTGCGAGGATCTCTTTGAGCGGGGCGTAGGAAACGCGAGCGGGCACGGTGCGCCTTGTTACAGCACCCGGCGTGAGCGAGCGTTTCCTCCGAGCACATTTTCCTCGCTGGGGAAAATGTGCGTCCCCGCGAGAAGAGGTCCGAGCAGAACTCCATAGTTGTGGTGGAGCAGATGGGATTCGAACCCACGACCCCCACGTTGCGAACGTGGTGCTCTCCCAACTGAGCTACTGCCCCAAGCGGTTATACATTATCTCCCTGTAATTCTCTATAATTCAATTGGTGGTTCTTCGCTATAAGGAGGAATCTCTTCGCCTCCAGGCTGTTCATAGGGCGGTTCTTCATAATACGGTTGCGCTTCATCGCCTGGCGGTATCTCACCTCCCAGAGGTACCTCCGGTCCCGGCATGGGCCCTTCTGGCTTCCCCCAGTCAGGGCCATCCCAGGGAGCAGTTTTGGTCTGGGTGTAGTGCCATACGCCGTAGATATTCCAATGAGTATCTACATATTGCGCTTGAAACGGTCCATTGTAAGTGGGTATACTCCACGAAACTTCGGCTCCGAACTCCCCGGATCCGTTCGGACCCGGCGGGTCTTCGCCCGGATTGGGTTCGTAATCTTGAGGGTACCCCGGGTGCATCGGTGGACCTCCGTACAAAATTTCATCCTTTATCTCATACACCCAATGACCGTATTTGCCCCGGACGAACTTTATATTTATACCCCCCTCTTCCTTTGTTACCGACTTCGTCTCTAAGTTCGCACCTATGAGATTGGCCCGGCGTTTCTTGCAATGCCTAAAACCGAGGTCTTCAATCGTTGTTATAAATTTGTTTGTGTCATTGAGGTCGGAATCTGCCATGAGCAGGATGCCTTTAAGATCCCTGGTTGGCACTCCTCTGACATAGCTGTTGAGCGCGTACCCCACATCAAGGTCGGGGGCAGCAGGGCATTTGAGAATCTCTCTGTTATCCTGGTAGTAAGGGCCGAGGTATTGCGCATGGGCCGATTTGATGGCAAATGAATGCTCAAGTGAATGATCGGAAGATTCAGCATATCGGGATTTTTTATATGGCATCACCTCTGCAAGGCTGCCCGGGAGCGCATCGTAATCCTGCTCATACATAATGCAGGACAACCCTAACTGCCTAAGATTCGAAATACATTTGACTACTTGGGCATTACACCGCACAGATTGAACACCCGGTATTATTAGAGCTACCACTATGCCTATTATGGCAAGGGAGACGAGTATCTCTATGAGGGTAAAAGAGCGGATGGACTTTTTTGCATAGATCCTTTTGGCCATATTCTTCTCCTTTAAAAAATCCTACTATTCAGGAAATGGTTCATCTTCAGGCGGCGGCTCTTCATCCCCAGGCGGTGGTTCTTCTCCGGGTGGTGGTTCGTCTCCCGGGGGTGGTTCGTCTTCCGGAGGTGGTCCACCTTCCGGAGGTAGCTCATCTTCTACCCAGATCCACCGTCCTCGGTAGTCACCTTCATGGCCGTAGCTTTCTATCTCTTCTCCGGGCTTCCCCTTGTAAGATGGTGGATTATCAGCTTCATAGCCAGGCTCGGCTTCAAAAAACCAACTACCACCCCATGGCTCTTCCGGGACCTCGTCCGGATCTATCCATATTTCCCAGCTCTTCTCCTCAGAATACGTACTAGCCACACCTCTGAGGGTCACGGCATTGGCCCTCTGCTTGCTGCAATGCCTGAAATCTATATGTTCTACAGCCGATATAAGGTCGCTGCTTGAGTCTGCCATGAGCATAAGATCCATATTCTGAAGTTCCTTTATCGACTTTCCGACAACATAACTATTTAAAGCATATCCTACTTCGAGATCGGGCGCGGCGGGGCACTTCAGTATCTGGGTAACGTTCTGGTAGTACGGCCCTAAAGGCGAGTAGACTGCATGGGCCTTCTTTAAAGCAAAGATGTGATCAAAAACCTCTTTATCCGACCTAAGATCCTTTTTCTGTACATACCTATTCTCGCTATAGGGGGTTAAGTTCGAGAGAGCACCTGGCAGTGCATCATAATCCTGCTCATACATAATACAGGACAGCCCAAGCTGCCTAAGATTCGATATACATTTGACTACTTGGGCATTGCATCGTACAGACCGGACACCCGGCATGATAAGGGCTAAAACTATCCCGATTATCGCGAGTGAGACGAGTATCTCTATGAGGGTGAAGGCGTGGATGTATTTTTTTATCATTGTTATCCTCCTATTTTGGATGCCCGACCGGAATTATATAAATCGGTTCTTCATTATCGGCTAAACCGAGCAGGTCCTTTACACCGTCATCATCGAAAGCACCCATCGGCACTGAACCCAACCCAAGTGCTACAGCCTGAAGGTGTATATTCTGCGCTGCATGGCCTGCCTCTATATCTGAATAACGCCTGCCCCGTTCTCCATATTTTGAACTGACGCGATCATAGACTGCTGCTATAACTATGTCGAGGGCCGCATCTTTAACAGGTGACTGGCCAAGTGCCTGGGCAGACAGTTCACTACGAAGATCTTCTCCTGAGATGCGCTCTAATTTGTGGCCTTCCGGTATATAATGGAATGTTCCTCCTTTTTGAATGAGATATACCTCAAGGGGATAACGTGCGCCGGCCGATGGAGCTGATCGCAAGGGTCGCCTCTTACCGGTTATGCCCTGGGCAGCCCAACAGAGTTGTGAGACCTCCTCCAAGGTAAGGTCCTCTCCTGAAAAAGAACGGACGGAGCGCCTCTTTTGTATTGTTTCCTCCAGTGACATATCACCTTCGAGTTTGGGTTTGGTTAGATTTATCGTCATCTCGTCACTTTTCATATTCGAATTACCCTCCACCTCTTTTTTTGAAGAATGGTACAAGGCACTCCCTATAACAGATATAATAATTAAATATATAATAACATTCCTGGAATTTTGCATTAGACAAGCGTCTCCTTGACCCAATCCAAATAGGGTTTTGAGCCATCTACTATAGGGATAGCTATCACCTCAGGCACTTCATAGTTGTGGAGACGGCGCACCTCTTTTTCTATTTTCTTAAAAAGCCTTTCTTGTGACTTCATTATTAGCAGGCACTCCTTCGAATCCTCCACTCTTCCTTTCCAAAAGAATATGGAATTGACCCCTTTGACTATATTTGAACAAGCGACCAACCTTTTTGAAATGAGTGTTTTCGATATCTTTCGCGCCAGTGAGATCGAAGGCGTAGTTACAAAGATGACTATATAATTATACCCTTTGGCCATTTTTCGAATATTCCTTAGCAAATTTTAAAACCGTCGTTATTGTATTATAGTGTATCTTGACCGTGTCTTCCTGCCTTTCAGCATACCCTCCGGCGAGAACGACTGCGATGGGTATGGAATAGTTCTTGGCAAGCGTAAATATGATCTCGTCCCTCTTTTTTAAACCCTCTATCGTAAGGCCTAGATTCCCTATCTTGTCCCCCGTATATGGATCGGCGCCCGCCACATAAATGATAAGCCCGGGACGAAACGCGCTTATTGTCTTCGGTATATTCTTATCAAGCGCATCCAGATACTGCTTATCCTGCGTCCTGTCAGGTAGGCCGATATCTAAATCGCTGGGCGGCTTAAAGAATGGGTAATTATTCTGCTGGTGTATCGAGAATGTAAAGACCCTTTCATCACCCTTGAATATCGCGGCAGTACCGTTACCTTGATGTAGGTCGCAATCTATTACCAAAGCCTTATCTATCTTACCGTCCTCAAGCGACCTCTTTATCCCCACAGCTACATCATTGAATACACAAAAACCTTCGCCGTGATCAGTAAACGCGTGATGGAATCCGCCTCCCAGGTGTATGCCTACTCCTGACTCAAGCGCTATATCGCACGCCAATATAGTGCCGCCTACACATAGATATGAGGCACGTACCAGCTCCTTGGAGTAAGGCAATTCGAGTGCCGCTACCTCCTCCGGGGTAAGGCTCCCTTTCTTTAGTTTGTCCAGGTAGCTTCTTTCGTGCACTAATAGTATCTCTTCATCCCGTGCCGGCCGGGGAGCGACGAAATCGTCCTCGCTTAAATCCCCGTTCCTGATGAGATCCGCGCGTACCAATTTATATTTGACAGTGGGAAATACATGATCGCCTATATCCACATAATAGGCGTCTGAATAGACCACCGGCTTTCCTTCGGACATAAAGATAATTCTCCGAAAATGGATTGTACCCTGATTGAACTTCTGCCTTAGCGCCTCAACCCTTAGCTGAGCTCTGTTATCATGTCACCGATAGATTCTTGTATGATCTGCCAATCTTCCTGGCTATGGATGGCGAACTTCTGCTTTCGCCTCCATGCATCGCCCCTCTTCTGCCAGAGATAGAAACAGACCTGTTTCCTGCCCCAAGATTCTATCAACGCCACGACAGACCACCATCCGAATCGCTTGTTGACAGTCTTGTACCTTATGACTACTAACGGCGGCGATATCGGCAGCGCCTCCTCATCCCGTGAAATCTTTTCCATACTCTCCTCCTTTTTAAATAGAACCTACGCTTTTCTCTATTGCTTTAAGCCAACCCAACTTAAACAGGCCGGTCGTATTTTGCTTTAAAAAATACTATAGGTCTTTCGTCTCTTATACCCCTTCCAACTCTTCCTTCTTTCTTAATGAGACACTATAATTGGGGGCACCCTCAAGGATTATATGGCCCTCTCGGGCTAACCATCCAAGGCTCATCAATACCACATCGCGCGGCTTATCGACTCCCTTAATAAGCGCCTCGAGCGACGTATCGCCATGGCCTTCCAGATAATGCCAAATCTCCCCGGCAACTATCCCTATCTTTGTTATCATCTGCCACCTCCTTTTACGACATATTCACCACATTATAGCTTCCACATTGCGGACAAGTAGAAAAATTCTCGCGATGTGAATCTACATATACATAAGTACATACATCACACTTGCGCAGGAGATCCTTTGTAAGATCGCGTCTTTTAATGTACCTTCTTTGCTCAAAATATATCCATGCGGCCAGAATCGTAATTACTGATGTGGCCAGGTACAAGAATACTGCTAACGAAAAATCCAATTTTATCATCTGGCTGACATATGGTTAGGGTGATCACTTTTCCATCTTAAAATTTAATCTTATCTTACCCCACTGATAAGCCTGGTCCTGGTCTTTTCTCAATGAGACAAAGAGCCATCGCCTCATATACCGCATGCCTACAAGATCTACGTCTGTATAACCGCTGGAGACAACAGGCTCCACCCGTTCAACCCTGCCCTTAGGTGAAACAACAAACTTGAGCTCCATATTGAAGGAAGCATCCTGAATATCTATGCGCCGTTTGATAGACGGAAATCCTGGCTTGTAAAATATGCCTCTGTCGTGAACAGAACCCTCCAGCGCAAAACTCTCTTTTTGATGCCTTACGGGCACCACCTCCCTCAGAGAATACCTCGGTATCTTCTTCTGGCCGCTTAGGATATTCCTTAAGGACCCCCTGAATGTATCCGCCCTCTGCCCTGTAGCAGTGGTCTGTTTGGAGAACTCATACTTTGGCATCTCAGGTTTGACATCTAGGTCTATAAAGCGCGACGCCGCAGGTGTAGTGCTATAAATGGCCTCCGTCCTCGTCCCTTCGTTTTTGAGCATCATATCGAATATCGTCTCCTCCAATATGGGGCCTAAAAACGAGACCTTAGAAAAGTTCGATATATCAATACCCTCCGGCAAAACCGCAACCGAAATAATGCTCATACAGACAAGATGCCACGTGAAAGAAAATAGCAATGAAATTTTTAGTGGCTTGTTATTATATACCATGGTCACCCTCTGCTACTTCAACTCCTGCGTGGTAGCTATATTTATCTGTGATATACCAAGCTCCCTGCAGAGATCCCATATTTCAACTACCCGCCCCAAAGAGGCGTGACGATCTGCCTTGATAAGAAGCTGCCTGCTCTCTTTGGCAGCCTTCTCCATGCTCACTTTAAGCTCTTCTATGGTTACCACCTTCTCATCAAGGTAAGTTATGTTCTCTCCTGTGATGGTAACAATAAGGGTCTTATGGTGAATAACTTCACTGGTCACTGCCTTTGGCAGTGTAACCTTTATCCCCGGTTGAAATATAAAGCTGGATGTCAACATAAAGAATATGAGAAGCAGAAAGACCACATCTATCAGCGGAGCCAAGTCCAGCTCACCTCTGGCTAATTGGCGATGGCGTTTGAAGTTCATGCTAAAGGCCTCCTTTTCACGATTCTTCTCTTCTTGACGAAAGGATGTCTACCAGATCAGTAGCGCTCCTCTCCATCTCAACGACTACCGACTCGACCCGGCTGACAAGAAAATTATAGGCCACATAAGTCGGTATAGCTACTGAAAGGCCTGCTACGGTCGTAATAAGCGCCTCCCATATGCCGCCTGCAAGGTCTCCGGGATTGACCGGCTGCAGCGCCAGCGCCTTCTGCTGTATGATCTGAAATGCCCTTACCATACCGGTCACGGTTCCTAATAACCCTAATAGCGGTGTTATGTGCGCTATCGTTGCAAGAACCCCCATGTTCCTTTCAAGCTGTGGAACTTCATGGCTGCCTGCGTCCTGCGTCGCTTCCCTTATCTCGGCGCGGGAACGGTCGTGCTTCAAGATACCAGCCTTCATTATTCGCGCGATCGGGCCTTGAGTCTGATCGCATAAGTCTATAGATTCTGATATCTTGCTCTTTCGCAAAAGATCCGCTATCGTATCCATAAAACGATTCGTATCGATCCTGGCCTTGTGCATGCTATAAAGACGTTCCAATACAACCGCCAATGCCAAAACAGAGCAAAGAATTATCAGATACATCAGCGGTCCGCCCTTTTGGATTACTTCCCACATAATCACTCCCTCCTCTTTAAGATTTATTATTCCGTGTCCTGGTCCTGCCGATACGGCATGTTGAGCAATTCAAGGCGCTCTCTTGCGTAAGTAGCTTCCTCGATATCCTCCTCGGCTATTCTCTCATACGTCTTCTTTGCATCGTCAACTTTACCTATTCGTTCAAATATCTGGGCGCACTTCAGTTGCGCCTTTACATACAACTCTTTGTCCTGTGAGTAAAGATATGAGACCTTCAGGTATTCAACTATAGCCTTATCGAAATCGCCCATATCTTCATAGCAGGATGCGATGTCAAGCTGTGTCCTTGAATTTAGTTCAGACTCCCCTTCAACTATGCCCTTCTCCAAAAATAGTATCGCATCCTCATAACCCCCTCCGTCCATGTGCAGCTTTCCCAGCTTGCGATATGCCATCTGCACAAAACCGGATTCAGGGAAATCCTTGATCACCCTCTTATATTTTTCGTCTGCCACAGCGCCCCTGCCCTTCTCAGCCAGGAGGTCGCCAAACGCTAATAAAACCTGAGGGAGTATATCGCTGTCAGAATAGATCTCTTCAAATTTTGTAAGTCGCTCTATGGCCGCCTCGTCCTCTCCCCGCTCATAGAGAGACAAGCTTGCCAGATAGTACGCATCATCAGCCACCCCGCTCGATGGAAAATCCTTACCGATCGAATCGAAATAACTTTCCGCCTCCTTGTAATCCTTCTTATTATAATAGTATTCGCCAAACCAAAACTTCACATCGGGCACAAGCATGCTGGCGGGATAGTTCTTAAGGAATGCCTTAAACTTATCCTTTGCCTTTCGGTCTGAGCCCTTTTGGTAATAGCACCATCCCAATTTATAATTAGCCGATATTACAACCTCATCAGACGATGGCCCCTTTGCAAGATCCTGGAAGATCTTAAGCGCTTCATCATAGCGCTTTTCATTATAGAAGGAGTTGCCAAGCTGGAAATATGCCTTAGCGCCTATAGGATCCTTCCTGTGCTCCTTATGTAGCTTTTCGAAGACAACCGCAGCCATGTCAAATTCACCCTGCCTGAAATACGTGCTACCGAGCTTATATTCGGCCTGGGTCCTGTATTTGGTGTCAGGGTAATTCGCCAATAGGCTCTGGAATGCCATTATGGCCGCCTCGTAATTCGACATGGCCAGGAGCGCATCACCAACACGATACTGCGCATAGTCCGCGTAAAGGGTATCTGCGTGCTTTTCCAATACCCTGTCATAGGCCTTAGATGCGCCTTCGTATTCTCCTATGTCAAAATTTACATCTCCTATTCGGCATAAGAGACTCGCTTTTAAAAGGGTATCTGTTGTAACATTAAGGACCTTATTGAACTCCTCGAGCGAATCCTCCATCCTGCCATTCTGCATATATGCCCATCCAAGTTCATATCTGATATCTATGGCCAATTTGCTATCAGCAAATAGCTTCAACCCTTCTTCATAAACCTCTATCGCCTCCTCTGTCCGGCCCATCTTATATAAAGAGGTACCCTTCCATAAATATGCGCCATCAGACCAGCCACTCTCTCTGTATTCCGTTATTATCTTATCGTATTCCGAAAGAGCGTCTTCATCTTTGCCCATATCGCTCAAGGTCCGCCCATTGCCGAATATGGCTGCCGCGACTATATGTGTGTCTGAGGAAGATTCTATGGACTTTTTGAAAAACTGAGATGCCTGGTTATACATCTTAAGCTGCCTATACGCCTCGCCCTCCCTATAGAATGAATAGCTCTTCCACTGGGCTGTCGGCAGAATACTTCTTGCCCTGTCATAAGCATAGATGGCCTGGTCATACCGGCCATGCTGAAAACGAACCTCCCCTAAAAGATAATAGACATCGGCAGTCCTGTCTGTGACAGAATACTTCGAAAGATATTCTTCAAGCTCCCTCTCAGCTAACGGTAGGTCTCCCATGTCATAGAGGAGGCCTGCCATCATATAGTGGGATTCGGGCGCAAGCCTATCTGTGGGGAATGTATCGGCTATATGTTCGAAGCTCTTCATTGCCTGCTCTTTTTCGCCCAGCTTATAGAGTGACCATGCCTTAGAGTAATGTGAAAATGTGATATATTCAGTGGTGGGATAATCGGCTATAACCCTGTCATAATACTGTATAGCTCTGCGTAAGTCGCCTGCCTTAAAATATGTCTCTGCGGTCCAGTAGAGGGCCTGATCGGTGAGTTTCGACCACTCGGACGCATTTATGATAAATTCGAACTCGTAAAGTGCCGATGTGATATCATCCTCATGGTAATAACATTCCCCCAGTAAAAGATGCGCTTCGTTTATATCATCGCTGGTGGGGTACTCCTCTATAAACGCCTTTAGCTTCTCCTCGGCAACAGAATAAAACTCATCGTTAAATGCCTTTCTGGCAAAGAGAAAGGCATTCTCCTCCTCGCTGCCAATAGCAAAAAGAGGTGTAGCACACAGGGATACTATAAGGCAGAAGATCGCCCCCGCTACATATAGCCTATTATTATATGCTAATATAGAGTTCATCTTTATTTCCTTATATATGTGGGAATTAGGGAGTTTATAATAGCATATGGCAGGACCAAATGCAAGATATTTTTACTTAGATAGGAATTTGCGTAGATAGGCGCCTGTGTAGGATCGTTTGCTTCTGATCAATTCTTCCGGGCTCCCTGCCGCTACTACTTTGCCGCCCCCTTCACCACCCTCAGGCCCCAGATCAATTATATGGTCTGCGGTCTTTATAACCTCCAGGTTATGTTCTATGACAAGGATGGTATTTCCCGTATCTACCAGGCGATGGAGCACCCTGAGCAGTTTTTCTATATCAGCAAAGTGGAGCCCTGTGGTAGGTTCATCCAGGATATATAATGTCCTACCTGTAGATCGCTTTGAAAGTTCAGTCGAAAGTTTGACCCTCTGCGCCTCGCCTCCTGAAAGCGTGGTAGCGGACTGGCCCAACCGTATATATCCAAGGCCTACATCGTGCAGGGTCTGAAGTTTTGAATTTATAGACGGTATGGTGGCAAACAAGGCGCGCGCGTCCTCAACGCTCATCTCGAGTACATCCTTGATAGACTTTCCTTTATACTGCACGTCGAGAGTCGCCTCGTTAAATCTGGCGCCCTTGCATACCTCGCACTTGACATAGACATCGGGCATGAAGTGCATCTCTATTCTTTTTATGCCGTCCCCCTGGCAGGCCTCGCATCGGCCGCCCTTGACATTGAAACTGAAACGCCCCGGCTTATATCCTCTTATCCGCGATTCGGGTAACTTTGAGAATAGATCCCTGATCGGAGCAAATAGGCCTGTATAGGTCGCGGGATTGGACCGGGGGGTGCGCCCGATCGGCGACTGGTCTATCACTATCACTTTATCAATCAGATTGACGTTCTCCAGTCTTTTGAATTTTCCGGGCTTCTCCTTCGAACCATACAACCGATTGGCCAATGCCCTATATAATATCTCGTCGACAAGCGTCGATTTGCCGGATCCTGACACCCCTGTGACGCACGTAAATAATCCTAAAGGTATAACAACATCTATCTCTTTTAAGTTATGTTCTGCGGCGCCTATGATCTTGATGTGCCTATCGGACTTCCTGCGCCTTGCCGGAGTTGGGATCTTCAGATCTCCCTTTAGATATTTTCCGGTGAGGGATTCGCCTGAAGCGAGTATGGCTTTAAGAGGGCCTTCTGCTACGATCCTCCCGCCATATTCTCCCGCGCCCGGGCCCAGGTCTATTATATGGTCTGCCCGTGCAATTGTAGCCTCATCATGCTCAACGACGACGAGGGTATTTCCGATATCCCGCAGCGCCATCAAGCTATCGAGAAGCTTCTCATTATCCTTCTGGTGCAATCCTATGGAAGGCTCATCCAGTACATAGAGCACACCGCACAGGCCCGCCCCTATCTGTGTTGCAAGGCGTATGCGCTGTGCCTCGCCACCCGACAGTGTGCCTGATTGCCTATCAAGCGTTAAATAGTCGAGTCCCACATCTACCATGAACTTAAGGCGTGACCTTATCTCTTTAAGGGATTGCCTGGATATCATCTGGTGTTCCTTCGATAGATGTAGCTGGTCGAAAAAATCCTTCAGCCCCTTAATGGACATAGAACAGATTTCCTCGATATTCTTGCTACCTATCTTAACAGCCAAGGACTCCTTCTTAAGGCGTGCCCCCTCACATTCCGGACACGACAGGACGGACATCAACTTGTTTATCTCCAGCTTCACATATTCAGAATCGGTCTGCCTGAAGCGCCGCTCAAGGTTCGGTATAACACCTTCAAAATGACCCCATCCTTTTCCTTCGCCATGCAGTACCAGCTTCTGTATCTTTTTGGACAAGGCCTTAAAAGGCGTCTCCACATCGAAGTCGTATTCGCGCGCGAGGCTTCTGAGTTGCCGTCGATAAAATAGGATTATACCCTTGCCTCCTCGCCTCCACGGTTCTATCGCGCTTATAAGGGGCCTCGATTTATCGGGTACGACGAAGTCCGGATCTATCTCCATCTTATTGCCGAGACCGCTGCAGACAGGGCATGCCCCATAGGGTGAATTAAAAGAGAAGTTGCGGGGCGCGAGCTCCTCATAGCTTATGCCGCATTTCGTACACGCGTAGAGTTCGCTGAAGAGCATATCCTTGCCCTGGCAATTGACTATGACAGACCCCCTGCCCATGCGCAAGCCCGTTTCGATCGATTCGGTGAGACGTTTGCGCGCGCCTCGCTTCAAGATTATCCTGTCTATGACGACCTCTATTGTGTGCTTCGTCTTCTTATTGAGCCGCGGGGCCTTGTCAACCTCGCGCAATTCTCCGTCGACCCTTGCGCGCACAAAACCTTCTTTCTGGATCTGTGTGAATATTTCTCTATACTCACCCTTACGGCCTTGCACAAGAGGAGCAAGTATCATAAGCGCAGAATCAGCGGGAGATTCGAATATACGATCTACTATCTCCTGAGGGGTCTGCTTTGAGATCTGGCGTCCGCACTTGTAACAATGCGCTATACCTATACGGGCAAATAGCAGCCTGAGGTAGTCGTATATCTCCGTTTGGGTCCCAACGGTAGAGCGCGGGTTGCCGCTCGCGGTGCGCTGCTCTATGCTGATGGCCGGTGAGAGGCCCTCGATGTAATCGACGTCAGGCTTCTGGAGCTGTTCTAAGAACTGCCTTGCATAGCTTGAGAGGCTCTCCACATACCGGCGCTGCCCCTCCGCATATATAGTATCGAATGCCAGTGAGGATTTCCCGGAACCGCTCAACCCCGTAATCACGACGAGCCTATCTCGCGGGATCCGCACATCTATATTCTTTAGATTGTGCTCCCTGGCGCCTTTGATAAATATAGAATCCCTCTCGCGCACTTCGGAAGCAACCTTCGGGTTCGAATTTTTCTTACCTTTTTTCATGAGTTCGCCATTATAGATTAAGTATGGTCAGTGCGTAGATCTTTGCCGTATTGAGCATACTCCGCACCGATATATATTCATTGTCTGAGTGCCACCTGAACCCGCCCCTGGCAGAATATCCGACTGCGGGTATGCCTCTTTTTATGAGATAGCGCATATCTGTACCGCCGGGCATTACTCCATAATTGGCCCGGACACCTAAGACCTTCTTCACCGCAGATCCTATCGCTTTTGGCAGCTTGTTGGCTTTATCTATCACCACGGGCCCATCGGACATCTTTATTTTCATGGAGAACTTTAGGTCAGGCCTTCTTCTGCGCATTCGATTCAAGACCCCTTCCAGCTCGGACTTTACATTACGGATATTTTCTTCCGGCAAAATTCTTCTGTCGACGGAAAAACTGGCATAATCAGGGACCATATTGATCTTTGTGCCGCCACCGGCCTCGCCTCCCAGGACGAGAGTGGCATACCTGTCCTTGTCGTTTCTCATAGCCCACTTTGTGCGGCGCCGCGATACCCTTTTGTTAAGCGACTTCAATTCCGTCGCCATCTCTATCATGCCGTCAAAGGCATTTATCCCCATGTGGGGTGTAGCGCCATGGGCAGAAAGACCGCAGATACCAAACTCCGCCCATATCATGCCCTTATTCCCGCAAGAGATATATGAATCGGTATATCCTTCGCTGATGCCATAGTCCGGCTTCACTATTCCCTTCTTCACCAGCCAACCAAAACCTGTCTCACCGCCTATCTCCTCATCCGGTGTAAACGAAAATTCGACGTTTACCTCAGGTTGAAGGCCCAACTCCTTAAGCGCCCAGACACCGAGGACCATGGAAGATATCGTCCCCTTCATATCCTCTGAACCCCTTCCATAGAGCCTGTCACCTTTTAGTAAGGCCTGAAATGGAGGGGTATCCCAGTTTGACGATGCCGGCACGACGTCATAATGGCCGTTGAGATGGACCGTCTTCTTCGAACCTGTCTGCCAGCATCCAAGGAGACAGACGCGTTTGGAGGCGCCTCTTATCCCCTTCTTTATGACAAGACGCTGTGGCACTGTGATCTTTCGCACAGAAAGGCGCAGGAGACTTTTAAGCTCCTTCTCAAGACGGCCTACCAGCTTTTCATAATTATTTCCCGGAGGGTTTACGGTGGGGATCTCGACCAATGATTTGGTAAACGAAATAATCCAATCCCGCTTCGAATCTATAAATTTATATAATGCCTTTTCCATCGATAAATACTGGGGACGTGCCGCCCATCCGGAGTCCGTTCGTAAAAACGAACCTCCCTTTAGGATTGACACGTCCCCGCCTTTAAACTTTTTACTTCTTCTTCTTTTTCTTTCTCCTACCGCCGCGAACCATCTTCGCCTCGGCAGCATTACCTTTCTTATCGACGAAATAGAGATAACCTGATCTCTTTTTGATACCGCACTTCTGCACCTTTGTGGGCTTTCCACCCTTCTTCTTGCCCCTGGCCATCTTCGCCTTGGAGACATCGCCCTTCTTGTCAATGAAGTACAGGTACCCCTTCTGCCTCTTGACACCACACTTACAGACTACTTTTGCCATATTACTTCACCTCCCCTCTTTAGTTATATTTTTGTTAAAATACCCTACCAAACTACGTACCTATCCTGACGCTCTTGAGGATCCCCTCCAGCGTCGCTATGGCTGACAGTACAGCCAGAAAACTCGTCTTCGGATTTGTCGGTGAGGGCACATTATCTGTCTTGGCCCTCAATTCTCCAAAATCACCTTCGATGATTATCTCGTGTGAATTACCCTTAAAATCCGGTGAAACTACTATCTTGACCCCTGTCCGCTCAGAACCGATGCCTGCCAGGCTCAGGGCAGCAGATACATTTATATTCTTGGGAAAACCCTTCGTAGCTTCCTTTGCAGACCCCTCAAATATGATGGTCTCTTTCGTTATTGACTCTAAATCTATTCCATTCTTTACAATATACGGCGCGCCGGATAATGCCCTGGGAGGCTTACGCGTGATAAGGGTTGCGCTGCGTATCGTGCTGCCGGCTGACTTGACTGCGTCTAACCCGCACAAGGCCCCGCTTGGTAAAAATATCTTGACCCCCTTGGCCTCTGCAGCTTTCAGCAACTCCTCGCTGCCGATAAAACCTCCGACGGACATGGCCATAAAACCCTTATCTTGATCTATGATTTTCCTGGCCAATTCCGGTACGACTATAGGGGATGCTGCCTCTACGATAAGATCGCTCTTTTCTATAAGCTCATCTATAGAGAGTGAAGCAATATCTTTTGATATATCTTTATTTAGCTTCTCGATCTTCTTTTCGTCTAAATCGCTCAATCCCACCAGATCTGATTTCTCAGAGAAACGCTCAAGGCACGCCTTTGCCAAGGCAGCACCTATCGTCCCGCAACCAACTATTCCTATACGCATCTTCTTCCCCATCTAAGCTTTTTCCCTTCTCTTTAATAGCCGGCAATTGCGGCGCCTGCCGACTCCTTCGTTACCTCGAGCATGCGTTTAAGTGACCTGCAGGCCTTCTTTCTCGTCTCCTCGGGAAGTTTGACCTCATAGACGAGCTCCTGCAATGAATGGGCTATCCATCCAAGCGTGGTAAGCTTCATATTGGCACAGATAAGCTTGCTGGACGGCAACAAAAACTCCTTGTCCGGGTTCTCCTTCCTCAACTTATGCAACATACCGCTTTCTGTACCTATAAGGAACCTCTTCGTATTAGACGACTTGACGTATTTGAACATTCCAGCCGTGGAGCAGACATGATCCGCAAGGTCCAAAACTTCGGGGTTGCATTCGGGGTGCGCGACAAATTCTGAATTGGGGAAACCTTCCTTGGCCTTTAAGACATCTTCGGCTGTCACCCTTATGTGGGTAGGGCAGAAACCCTTCCACAGTATAATCTCTTTATCAGGCACGTAGCGCTGGACCCACATGCCCAAATTTTTATCGGGTATGAAGATTATCCTCTTCTCCTTCATGGCGCGGACTATTTCTATCGCGTTGCTGGAGGTGCAGCATATATCGCTGACCGCCTTTACCTCTGCGCTCGAATTTACATAGCAGACGACAGCAGCGTCGGGATATTCTTTTTTGAGGGCAAGGAGTTTTTCAGGATTGACCATATCGGCCATCGGGCAACCGGCCTCTCTTACAGGTAAAAGGACCATCTTATCCGGGTTGAGTATGGATGCCGATTCTGCCATGAAATAGACACCGCAGAAAATTATGACCTTGGCATCCGTCCTTACGGCCGCTCGACTGAGCGCCAATGAATCACCGCTTATATCAGCTATATCCTGTATCTCATCACGCTGGTAATTATGGACTATTATAACGGCATTGCGCTCGGCCTTGAGACGCATTATCTGCTCGATCTGTTCTTGTCTATACTCTTCTTCGCTCTTATTCTTTGTCATGGGGATTTTATAATCCGTTATTCGGACTTCTCCTTTATTTTGTTTTTGCCGTCGACGAAGATCGTGCGAGGCGTGAAATTGCGCCCTTCCGCTGTATCGAGCAGGGCATACGAGATGATTATAACCTTGTCGCCGGGTTGCGCCAAGCGCGCTGCCGCGCCATTCATACATATCGTGCCGGACCCCTTCTTGCCCTCTATCGCATATGTTTCAATACGGGTACCATTATTAAGGTTTACTATCTGGACCTTCTCGCCCACTAATATATCTGCGGCTTCCAAGAGAGTGCTGTCAATAGTAACGGAACCTGTATAATTCAAGTTCGCCTCTGTTACCGTTGCGGCATGTATCTTCGACTTGCACAATGTCCTGAGCATCTTCCAACCTCCTTAAAATAAGATCTATCTGAAGTCTAAACGATCACATTATCTATCAATCGTGTCTTACCAAACCAGACTGCCAACGCTATCATATTCCCTTTTTTGACACGCTTTACCCCGGCCAGTCCTTCATCGACAATAGAGATATAGTCTATTCGCGTTCCCTTTTTAGCCTTTATCATACGCCCCATCTTTGACGTTATAGCTACGGGGCTTTTTTGCCCTTCGCGTATGAGCCTCCTGGCTATGGAGAGTGCTTTGTAGAGCACGGCGGCATCTTTTCGCTGACGGCTGCTGAGACGTTTGTTGCGTGAACTCATCGCAAGCCCGTCGGCCTCCCGTACTATCGGAAGGGCCTTTATCGCCAGATCCATATTCAGATCTTTGACCATCCTCTTTATCATGATGGCCTGCTGGGCATCCTTCCATCCAAAATATGCGATCTCCGGTCTCACTATATTAAATAACTTGCAGCAGACCGTCGCGACACCACGAAAATGGCCCGGCCTAAAAACCCCGCAAAGCCCTTCGGTAACCCCTTCTACATCTATATGCGTCAGATACCCTTTTGGATAAACCTGAGAAACTGAAGGATAAAATATTAGATCGACCCCGCTTAAGCGGGCCAACCTCTCATCCTTCTTAATATTCCTCGGATACCTGCGATAATCTTCCTTCGGTCCGAACTGTTTCGGGTTTACGAATATGCTTATGACGACTACATCCGTCTCCTGCCTTGCCCTCCTCATAAGGCTTAGATGCCCTTCGTGGAGATATCCCATAGTGGGGATAAAACCTATTCTCTTGCCCTTTGCCTTAACGCTTTTTACGAACGCGCTGACATCTCTTGTCTTCCGATAAATCTTCATATAGCTCTTTTACCGTCTTCTTAAAGAGTGGGTGAATAACCATGGACGCTATCTCATTTAATGGGCGAAGCACGAATTGCCGCTCATGGAGACCGGGATGCGGGATGGTCAATCCACCCTCATCTAATTTCTGGTCACCATAAAGCAGTATATCCAGATCTATCTGGCGCGGCCTATTCTTTACCACCGTCTTCTCTCTGCCTAGCTCTTTCTCTATCTCCTTGAGGGTTATCAATAGGTCTATAGGCTCAAGGTCTGTTTCGATCGCGATTGCAGCATTTATATGCATCCCTTGGGGGGGGCCACCGACAGGTTCGGTCTCATAAAAAGAAGATACCCTCATTACACGAATACCCTCTTTTCTGTCGAGCGCTTCGAGCGCCTTCTTTATAAAGAGTTCCCTGTCTCCTATGTTCGAGCCTATACCTAAATAGACATCCATAATTGACCCTTCCCCCTTAATTGTTGCGCGAGTTTCTCGCGCGCCCCGCGCAGAATTAAATAATCTTTTTTAGCCTGTCAATCGCCTCTTTGAGGCGGTTCTCATCGACGGTCAGGGCTATACGGATATACCCCTCTCCATATTTACCAAAACCGATCCCGGGCGTCACAACCAGATCTGCCTCATCAATTATCCTCTTTGCAAAAGAGCTGGAATCAGACCCCTTGGGCACAGAAACCCATACATAAAAAGAGGCCTTGGGCGGCTGGGGTATATGCATGCCGAGCTTATTTAAACCATTGAGGAGAACGTCCCTCCTGCCTTGATAGAGGGACTGCATCTCTCTTACGTGTTTATCTCCGGATGAGAGGGCTACAATAGCAGCTCTCTGTATGGCAGTGAATATCCCGGAATCTATATTTGCCTTTACTTTTGCCAGTGCTGCTACAACATCTCTGTTACCGCATACAAATCCGACCCGCCAACCGGTCATATTAAATGTCTTAGAAAGTGAGTGGAACTCGACACCAACTTCTTTGGCGCCCTCGGCCTCCAAGAAGCTCTTTGGGCGATACCCGTCATAGGATATCTCGGAATATGCGCCGTCATGGCAGACTATCAGATCGTTCTTTTGAGCAAACTGAACGATCCCGTCGAAAAAGTCCACTTCGGCAACTGCTGAGGTCGGATTGTTCGGGGAATTTAAATATATGAGTTTGGCCCGCTTTGCATCCTTTTGCTTCAATTCATCGATGGCAGGCAAAAACCCGTTCTCTTCTTTAAGCGGCATAGTTATAATCTCGCCTCCCGCGAAGATTACGCCACTCCTGTATGGGGGATAACATGGATCGGGGACCAACGCAGAATCTCCGGGATTTATAAATGCCAACGGGATATGCGCTATACCTTCTTTCGACCCCAAAAGCGGCAAGACCTCTCTCTCCGGATCGAGCAGAACCCCGAAACGCGCCTTGTACCACGCGGCTATTTGCTCGCGCAGTTCAGGAAGCCCCTGGTCAAGCGCATACCGGTGGTTGGCCTTATCTTCTAAGGCCTTATTCATCGCCTCGATAATATAACGCGGTGTCGGTGTATCAGGATCTCCAATACCCAGATCGATCAGGTCCTTTCCACGTGCTATGGCATCCTTAACAGCCTTATCGATTTCAACGAATAGATATGGTGGCAATGCCTTAAGCCTCTTCGATAAATCTATACGCATAAAATAAGAACTCCTCCTAATGATACTGCAAACTTTTTAAGCTATCAAACATATCGGACTACTTATTCTTCGTCCTTACGACGACCAGCTGATTCTTGCCCTTCCTCTTGGCCTTAAAGAGGGCCCGATCCGCTTCAGCCACCATAATCTGCGGGCTGTCTCCTCCTTTTGGATAAGTGACAAGCCCCATACTTATAGTCATGTGGGCAGTATTACCATGTATCCCCTGGAAGGAATGATGTGCGATCTGGTTCCTTATGCGTTCTGCGACAGTCGCAAGACCCTTTTGATCGGTCTGGGGCAGTATCATGGCAAATTCATCGCCACCGTATCTGGCTACAATATCTATATCTCTTACATTCGAGACGAGTATGCGCGCTATATCTTTTAAGACCGTATCACCCTTGAGGTGGCCGTGTTTATCTATGTACTTTTTAAAGTTATCTATATCCATCATGACGACAGAGATTGGAATCTTATGGCGGCCCGCCCGTCTCATCTCAACCCTTACCATCTGCTGAAAATAGCTGTGATTATAGACCTGTGTGAGGCCGTCTATAACAGCTTGTCGTTTCGTCTTCTCAAATAGGAGCGCGTTCTCTATTGCCGTTATGGCATGTGATGCAAGTGTCGTGAGTAGTTTTACGTTCTCCTGGGAATATATATCCGTCGGCAGCATGGGAAGCGATGTATTCTTAGGGACTATATCCTTAATGGTAGCCGTCTCAAACTGGCAGCATTTATCTCCCACAGCGCAACATTTTGTCTCCTTAATTTCTATTCTCTTGTGGAATATATTCTCCAAAATACCGGACAAGAGCCCTGCCTCAAAGAAACATATTGGCTTCTGCGCGCCCTTAACTCCCATACAGGTCATATCCTCTTTAAGCTGTATCAGGACCTTATTTTCTTTAAACTCCTTGATTACGGGTTTACCAAGCTCCAGCTTCTGGAGAGACTGTGATAAAGAGGCCTTTGTTTTAGCATCTATTTCTTTGCCTAGTTTTTTACCTATATTATAAGCGGGCAAGGCCATCCGGCCTCTCACTAAATTCTTAAGGGCCAGTATACGTAAGATGTGAAAGAGTTTGATGGGAGCATGGTTGCCCATACGTCTTTTTGACGCTGTGCTGAGATCAGATAACTTAAGGCTCAGCTCATTCTCTTTCTTGCCCTGGCTGGCCGAGACTATATCCTCCAGCTCCTCCGTTACCGAGGCCAAGCGCTCAACAAGCTCTACGTTCCTGGCAATTGTCCCTTCGGCTGTTTTTGTCATACCGGTTACCTCCTAAACTTTAGGGGTATCTCTTATCTGCTTCCCAATACATCATTCATATCGAACAACCCGCTTGCTTTCCTGGCAACGAACTTTGCGGCCAGTATAGCGCCCATGGCAAAGGCATCCCGTGACTGGGCCTTGTGTGTCAGCTCTATCCGCTCCCCCGGGGTTGCGAAGACTATCGTATGGTCACCGACTATATCCCCGGCCCTTACGGCATGGATTCCTATCTCACCCTTTGGCCTCTGGCCGACATCCCCTCTCCTGCCATAGACACCCTTATCCTTTAAGGGGACCTCCCTGGCATTCGATATTATCTCGGCAAAACGCTTCGCAGTACCGCTGGGCGCATCCTTCTTGAAGCGATGGTGGGCCTCTACAATCTCCACATCATAATCATCGCCGAGCGTGCGGGCAAGGTCTCCCGCTATTCGAAAGAGGAGATTTATGCCTAAAGACATATTGGGTGCCGCAACGATCGGTATAGACTTTGATGCATCACTTATAACCTTGAGTTGTTTATCGTTGAGGCCTGTTGTGCCTATAACCATGCCTGAACCTGCGGACCTAGCCGACTTCAAATGTCCATCCACGGCAAGAGGTGTAGAAAACTCTATTAAAACGACCCCCTTCTTCAAAAATGGCTTCGGATCATCCGATATCTTTATTCCGATCGCATCAAGGCCGGACTCCGTCCCCACATCCTTATTTAACCCCGGATGTCCCTTTGCCTCTATTGCACCGACTATTCTAATATCGGAGTCTTCTATGGCCAGCGCGGCGATCCTCTTACCCATCCTGCCCAAAGATCCACTTATCACTATATTTGTCATCTCTTCTTCCCCTTAGAAATAGTTTTAGACTTTAAGAGGCCATACTCTTTAAGCACCTCTCTTAGAGCAGCTATTGTCTTATCGGTCGGCTCACATAACGGCAATCGCCACTCAGAATCACACATTCCCATAAGCCCCATAGATGCCTTGACCGGCATGGGGTTCGTCTCGATAAACATCGCCTTGAATATAGGCATCATCTTATAATGGAGGTCCTTCGCTTTTTGTGCATCACCATCCAGAGATGCATGGACCATATCCCTGATGTCACGTGGTATTATATTGGCCGCAACAGAGATAACGCCCTCAGCACCCACACCCATCATCGGGAGCGTCAAGGAATCATCACCGCTTAAGACAGTAATATCACATAATGCTATTATCTTGCTCACCTGATCGAGGCTTCCGCTCGCCTCCTTTATGGCCACTATATTATCGATCTCTGAAAGACGGGCCACCGTCTCAGGCAAGATCGATATCCCGGTCCTCGACGGCACATTGTATAAGACAATGGGTATATCGACCTCTTTGGCTATCGTCGCGTAATGCCTATATTGACCTTCGGGAGTCGGTTTGTTATAGTATGGCGTTATCAATAACGAACCGGTTGCACCCGCCTTCTTGGCATGGGCCGTCAATGCAAGCGCCTCAGCCGTAGAATTAGAACCTGTGCCGCATATGACCTCCACACGGCCATCTACCACCCCTACAACAAAATCCATCAGGCGCTTCTGCTCATCATGGTTAAGTGTGGCGGCCTCGCCTGTACAGCCGGCCGGGACTATCCCGTCAGTGCCATTCTTTATCTGGAACTCTATAAACTCGGCATACCTCTTCTCGT
>JABMSB010000043.1 GCA_013202205.1 Candidatus Omnitrophota bacterium | reverse complement strand
ACGATCAAAAAATCCTTTCCCATGGCCTCTCTGAGTGAAGTCAGCTCCTTTGCCGAGGCAACAATACCGTTTAATCCTGCCTTTTTAGCAAGGCGCGCGAGGCTTAGGACCTGGCTCTCAACATCTTTCTTCATCGCGCCTTCTTGGAGGTCTCGTGTATCCATGCTCGTCAATACGGTAACGCCCAATATGAGCGGTTTTTCTATATTAAGGCGTTCGGCCTTAGTGCTCGCCCCTTCCGTTGCCGCGCGCATCATGGAAAGGCCTCCTTGCGCATGGACATTGAACATGAAGACGCCGAGGCGCGCTGCTGCCCTTGAGGCCTCTTTTACCGTATTGGGTATGTCATGGAATTTTAGATCGAGGAAGACCTTGCCGCCTTTCCGATGGACCATCTTCACTGCTTCAGGGCCGCAATCGGTAAATAGCTGTGATCCTATCTTGAAGATCGATGCGCTGGCGCGCACCTTATCGACTAAATTTGCGGCATCCTCCAATGAATGGACGTCAAGAGCAACTATTAACTTATCCTTTGCTAAGCTCACTATACCTTCAACCCTCCGACAACTTCTTTTATGCTCTTTATCTTATTATCTGACATATATCGCGCTATACCTTCTATTATATACATGCTGCTCTGAGGGTCAACGAAATTCGTTGTGCCGACCGCAACCGCGCTGGCGCCGCAGAGCATGAACTCTATAGCATCATTGGCATTCGCTATGCCGCCCATCCCGATTATGGGCACCTTTATTGCCTTGTATACCTCCCAGACCATCCTAAGGGCAAGCGGCTTTATGCAAGGCCCGCTTAATCCTCCGGTTACATTGGCTATCTTTGGTTTCTTGGTCTTTGTGTCTACCGCCATCCCCAGAAATGTATTTACCAAAGAGACTGCATCGCTGCCCCCCTCAACCGCTGCCCTGGCCATCTCGGATATGTCAGTCACGTTGGGTGAGAGCTTGGTGATTATCGTCTTGGTGGTAACCGCCTTTACTGATGATACGATTTTCTTTATCGCCTCGGCATCCTGCGCGAATATCCTGTACTTGCCGCCCGATACTTCCCATTCCATATTCGGGCATGAGACATTCAGCTCGATTCCGGCAACTTTGTCGACCCCATCGAGCTTCTTCGCTACCTCGGCGTATTCGGATATCCGTTCACCGGCTATGCTGGCGATTATAGGAACTTTTATATTCTTCAAGTAACTTACTTTGTAGCCGATAAAATCATCTACGCCGTCGTTCTGGATACCGATCGCGTTAAGCATCCCTGACGGTGTCTCTATTATGCGCGGCGGCGGGTTGCCATGCCTGGGGTTCAGTGTTATGGTCTTCGTAACTATGGCGCCGAGCTTATCGACATCTACTAATTCCTCAAATTCCCGTCCATATCCAAATGTGCCGGAGGCCACCATAACGGGGTTCTCTAGTTCGATCTTTCCTATCTTGACTTTAAGGTCTATTCCCATATTATCTCGCTCGCGTTTAAAACCGGCCCGTATTTACAAACACGCTTATACATAAATGAATCCCCCTGCTTACATTTTACCACACAACTCATGCAAGCGCCAACACCACATCCCATGCGCGCCTCAAGTGACATCTGGCATCTTATCTTGGCTTTTTCTGCCGCCTCCGCGGTCTTCTTCAGCATAATCATCGGGCCGCACGCATAGATCTCCGCGGTCGAGAGCTCCGCTTTTGGTATCTCTTTTATTATATCCGTCAGGTGGTCCGGGATAAGTTTTTTGTGCCCGGAACTCCCGTCGTCGGTGCATATATGTATTTCGCAGCCGAGCGCGCGGAAGTCCTCCTCGCAAATAACATAATCTTTTGACCTGGCTCCGAAGAAGTAGTAGATTTTGCATTTTTTCTTTACAAGTTCTTCCGCGAGCATATAGCAGGCTGCTGCGCCTATGCCACCCGCCACTATAAATGTTATGGAGGGATTGTTGATATTAAAACCATTGCCGAGAGGTCCGAGCACATCTATTGGGTCGCCGGGTCTCTTTTTTGCCAGTAGCGCTGTGCCCCGCCCTACTATCTTATATATAATCTCTATCGCCTTCTGCCCACCGACATCTCTCACCCTGTAAATACTGAAGGGCCGCCGTAACAGGGGATCTGCATCATGGCCGCACCGTACATGGACAAACTGTCCGGGCGTCGCCTTCTCGCTCATGCCAGCCGCATCCAGAACCATGCTATACTGCTCTTTGGCTATTCTTTCATTGCTGATGATCTTTGATATAAACTGTTTCATAATTAGAATAGCTCCTGTTGCGCCTCAGCCGGCTTTGCTTCCTCGGCAAAGACCTTTACCTGTCCATAGACACCGTCGTAGCCCGGTATCACCTTGATCTCGCCGCGCCGTACCCTCGTTATGGCAGATGCTATCCGCTCTGTTGTAACCCTGGCCAGATCTTCTTCTTTTGCGTCGAGCAGGATATTTAATTCTGTGCCGAAGTTTGAGATCAGCGCCCTATACTCCTTCTGCACTGTGACTGAAGCTACCGATTTTACGCCGCATACATCGGCTATTATCTCACCGAGCGGTACGAGGCTCTTAAATGGTATTGAGTTGTCAGGGACGATCCCCTCTCCCCTGTCACTTAGGGCGTCGACGCGATTCATCACGCCTATTGTCATGCGTCTGCCGCAGGCCGGGCATTTACCGCCCGCTCTCTTCGTATCTTTTGGCGACATGCTCACGTTACAGTTGCGATGGCCATCCCAGTGATACTTTCCTTCCTGCGGAAAAAATTCGATCGTATATAAAAATCGGGACCTGTCTTTGGTCTTTAAGATATCTATCAGCTCTTTGTAGCCAAACCTATCCTTGAATACATTTGCTTCACGCCCTATCTTCGACGGGGAATGGGAGTCTGAGTTCGATATAAGCGAAAATCTATCGAGCCCGGACCAGCGCCAGTTCATGGCAGGGTCGGAATTCCCGCACCAAAGCGGGATGCCATTCCTGCGAATATACATTACATGATTAGGAACAGTTGCGCAGAAAACTGACCCATTGTAGTCAACCCAGGATTCAGCATAACCATATTTTTTTACCGTGGAGGGTAAAACTATTGGCCGATTACTGCGCCTGAGAAAATAAACTATCCACACATCCTCCCTAGTCCTATAGACCTTCCCTTTGTAGGGCATAGATAGGATTGGACTGTTTTTCTTCCGACCTATTTTATAATAAGCCGAGATACCTATCTTCAGGGCGATTTCTTGCAAGTCGTCTCGCAACCGAATCGAGCTGGTTGTTGCAGATAAACCTTTACCACTTCTCCCATAAACATGTCCATCGCCTTTGATATAATATTTTAATAGAATTTCTAACAACTCTTTTGAGAGCAACTTTACTTCTATTGGTATAAATTTAAAGGAGCTTTTGCCAAACCGTTTTAAATAATGGAATAATTGATAATCTCTAACCCTGATTGTAGTTTTATTTTGATATACCTTATATCCAAAACTTATAAGAAGTCTTTTCATTTCGTTGAGTAGCTTTGCGTCCTTATTGCACACGCAAACATTATAATCACCATTTTTACCCTCACTAACCCAGCCTTCTGCTACCCAAAAACCAAAAAATTTCAACCAATGTTTTATAGGAAATTTCTTTTTCTTTTTATTGCGAAAACCCGAATAGTGCCTGCTTCCATGTTTTATTTCAAGCGCGGGCAGAATGAAATATTTCGGATTTTCGCCCAGCCAAATGCCATCCTTCTTAAGTCTTTTTGACTTATTGAATAAAGATTGGGCTTCTTTTAAAGAATAGGGTTTCGGATTGCGGAAATCGCATGGGCTATATAAGAGCTTATGGTTGGGGGTAACTAATAAATCTACTATTTTTGTTTTCAGTCTATACATCTTACCTTTATATTTATAAGTCAAGATTTTTGTGGGTAAATGAAACTCTATTTTATCATTCTTTGGATTTAATGTACAAATCTTATCTGAAGAACGTAGTTCGCAAAATTTCTTCCAGCCATCAATTGTTAAAACTTCTGTCTTTTCATCGTAGCAGGAGAGTCCCGTCTCCAACGCGTAGATGTATTGAGTCTGCTCCCCATAGCACTCCTCTATCGAATCGAACCCGGACTTGGATCCGAAGACAGAAAACCATGGTGTCCAGGCGTGCGCCGGGACTATAAATATATCAGGGTTTATCTTGCGCAGCATCCTGGCCATCTCATCTGAATGGAGACTTAAGATCGGCCTGCCGTCGGAGCTGAGGATCCCGTGATTGCCCAATACTTTGCCGATCTCGCTAACAACCTCGAATGTTGGCGCGAAGATTATGTTGTGGACTTTGTGCGTCTTTCCGTTTTTGGAATATATATTTGAGACCTCTACCGTCAGCATAAAATATATGTCATCGCATCGAAAGAGTCCGTATTCGATCGGTTCCAATTTCTCTTTTAACTCAAGTATCCACTGTGGGTGCGTGAAGTCGCCGCTGCCCATCAAGTCGACCCCTTTTAGTTTCGCCCATTGGACGATATGATCGACGTCCATGTCGGGTGAGGTGGCGCGGGAATATTTAGAATGTATGTGGAAATCTGCTACAAAAGGCATCTTCTTCCTTTATTCTGTTTTCAAATTAGCTGGTATATATTATTTTACCCGAGGCGATCGTATATTCTACAAGGCCCGTCATCTTGCGGCCAATAAATGGTGTATTGTGTGATTTGGACAGGATATCTTCACGCTTCAGCTGCCATTCCTTATTTGGATCTATTATGGTGATATCGGCGGCTGCACCCTGGGCCAACGTCCCCTTGCCCAGGCCGAGTATCTTTGATGGATTGACAGCCATCTTCTCAGCAACCCCTTTCCAATCGAGGACCTTCTTCTCGACGAGCTCCGAGGCGACCAGCCCGAGCGCGGTCTCAAACCCTATCATGCCAAAAGGCGCGTAGTCGAATTCTACATCCTTCTCGTTCTCTGTGTGCGGGGCATGGTCGGTTGCTATCACATCTATCGTACCATCCCGCAGCCCTTCCTTTATAGCTTCTACGTCCGCGGCCGTCCTTAGCGGAGGATTGACCTTCAAATTTGTATCGAATGACTTTACTGCCTCATCGGTCAATGTGAAATAATGCGGACAAGTCTCAGCGGTAACGGCAGCCCCTCTTGCCTTAGCTTCTCTTATGAGCTCTACGGATTCCTTTGTGCTCACATGGGCTATATGCAGCTTTGCGCCGGTCAATTCTGCGAGTCTTATATCACGTTCAACCATAAAACTCTCGGCATGTCTTGGGATAGGCCTTAAACCCAATATCGTTGAGATAAAACCTTCGTTCATCACGCCGATGCCTGAGAGGTCTTTGTCCTCACAGTGAGATATAACGACAAATCCCATCATCGATGCGTATTCGAGCGCGCGCCTCATCATGTCTGCTTTAGGCACCGGGTTACCGTCGTCGGATACAGCGACACATCCCGCGCGCTTTAGATCTGCCATTTCAGAGAGCTCCTCGCCATTCCTCTCCTTGGTAATAGCGCCTACCGGCCTTACATCTATAAGCCCTGCCCGCTCGGCCTCTGATATGATAAACCTCGCTACACCCTGGCTATCAATGCACGGAGATGTATTCGGCATGCAGCACACTGTGGTGAATCCTCCTTTTGCCGCGGCGCGTGATCCGGTCAATATAGTCTCTTTATCTTCCCTGCCCGGTTCACGCAGGTGCGCATGCATGTCGATGAGCCCCGGCAGAACGAGCTTACCCTTGGCATCTATCTCTTTTGCGCCACTGGCCTTGAGTGATCGGCCAATCTCTGAGATCTTGCCGTCTTCAATGAGCAGGTCGAGTTCTTTCTGAACACCTGCGGCAGGATCTACTATCTGTCCGTTCTTAATCAGTATCTTCATCTTGGCTCCACCTGTGTCGTTAGATATAAGACCGCCATTCGTACAGCGACCCCGTTTGTAACCTGGTCTAATATGACAGAGTAGGGGCCATCCGCCACATCCGGTGTTATTTCTATGCCCCGGTTTATCGGGCCGGGGTGCATTATAAGGATATCTTTCTTCGTTCCTTTAAGCCGCTCGGCATTAACACCGAATTGCCTGGCGTACTCCCTTATCGACGGGAAGAGGCCTCTCTTTTGGCGCTCAAGCTGGATCCTTAATATATTCAGGACATCCGCGTCTTTTATCGCTTCATCCAAATCATGCGTTACGCGCACCCCCATCCGTTCTATCTCTGCCGGCATAAGTGTCTTTGGCCCGCAAACGCTAACATCTGCCCCGAGTTTCTTTAAGCCCCATATATTTGAACGGGCAACGCGCGAATGGGCTATGTCGCCTATGATCGACACCTTAAGCCCATCGATCTT
>JABMSB010000042.1 GCA_013202205.1 Candidatus Omnitrophota bacterium | reverse complement strand
TTGATCCCAAAGGAAAGACCGACAACGAAGTCATGAGGTTCTGCCAGAGTTTTATGTCAGAGCTCTTCAGGCATATCGGCCCTGATACCGATGTACCGGCAGGGGACATAGGCGTGGGTGACCGCGAGATAGGATATATGTTTGGCCAGTACAAAAAATTGCGTAATGAATTTACAGGTATATTGACCGGCAAGGGAATTAACTGGGGCGGAAGCCTTATCCGGCCTGAGGCTACGGGCTACGGCTGCGTATATTTCGTCGATGAGATGTTAAAGGCAGCCGGTAAGTCGATGAAAGGCAAGACCTGCACCGTCTCCGGCGCGGGTAACGTTGCTCAATATACGGTGGAGAAGGTAAACCAGCTGGGCGGCAAGGTCGTTACGCTCTCCGATTCGGGCGGTTTTATTTATGACACCAAGGGTATAAGCGCGAAGAAGCTCGAATATGTCATGGAGCTCAAGAACGTCAAACGCGGCCGTATCAGCGAGTACGCGAAGAAGTTCGACTGCAAATATGTTGAAAAAGAGCGCCCGTGGGGAATAAAGTGCGACGTTGCTTTTCCATCAGCCACGCAGAATGAGATAAGCGGAGGTGACGCCGAGACGCTGGTGAAGAATGGCTGTATCTGCGTTGCTGAAGGCGCCAATATGCCGAGCACGCCGGAGGCGATCAAGGTATTTCAGAAGGCGAAGATTCTTTACGGCCCGGGCAAGGCCGCCAATGCCGGCGGAGTAGCCACCTCAGGCCTTGAGATGTCCCAGAATAGCGGAAGGGTCTCCTGGACGAGGGAAGAGGTAGATAGGCGCCTGCACAACATAATGATAAGCATCCACAATACTTGCGTAACATATGGTAAAGAAAAGGGTTACATCGACTACGTAAAAGGCGCCAATATCGGCGGATTCGTAAAGGTAGCCGATGCGATGCTCGACCAGGGATTGGTCTAAAAGATATTGCATTCAATAAAGATAGTAAAATGGCCGGGTATTGATGCCCGGCCATTCTTATTTTTTGGTTAACAAAATAATTGAGGTATTTATGAGAGTGGGGGGCGCGTTTGATGCGAGGTGTGCATCGCGCCCGGAGATTCTTTATTTTTGTTGAATTTAGGATAGAATCTGCTACAATAACCTATGGAGATTATAATAGTAAGATATTAACATAAGGAGAATAGTTGTGGGTAAAAACAATTTTACCAAAAAAGACGTTCTGAAGATTGCCAAAGAGAAAGATGTTAAATTTATAAGGTTATGGTTTGCCGATATCTCGGGGCAGATGAAAGGTTTTGCCATCACCATAGATGAGTTGGAAGGTGCACTTGAGGATGGGATGGGGTTTGACGGCTCATCGATTAAGGGTTTTGCCAGGATAGACGAGTCCGATGTGATAGCCATGCCCGACCCCACTACATTCACTATACTCCCATATCAGCCTAAGGAAAAGGCGATGGCCGGGATGCTCTGCGATATCCTAAACCCCGACAGGACCCCTTACCAGGGCGACTCACGTTATATACTGAAGAAGGTTTTAGAGAGAACGGCGGCGAAGGGCTACACGTTTTATGTGGGTCCGGAATTGGAATTTTTTATATTTAAAGATGAGAGGTCAACACAGGTTCTCGATGAGGGCGGTTATTTTGATATCACCACTCTGGATGCGGGCAATGAGGTCAGGCACGATGTGATATTGCACCTTGAGCATATGGGCATACCCGTAGAATATTCTCATCACGAGGTTGCCCCGTCTCAACATGAGATCGATCTGCGCTATTCCGATGCGCTGACGATGGCGGACACCGTCATGGTCTACAGGATGGTGGTAAAAGAGGTTGCTCAAAAGCACGGGTTGTATGCGACATTTATGCCAAAACCGATATATGGAGTGAATGGCAGCGGCATGCATGTGCACCAGTCGCTTTTTAAAGGGGATGTAAATACCTTTTTCAATCCAAACGACGAATACCACATCTCCATGCAGGGTAAAAGCTATATCGCGGGCATCTTAAAACACGCCCCGGAGATAACCCTTGTCTGTAATCAATGGGTAAATTCCTATAAGCGGCTCGTTCCAGGTTACGAGGCCCCCGTATATATCTGTTGGGGCAGCCGTAACCGCAGCTCCCTCGTGAGGGTCCCTATGTATAAACCGGGCAAGGAGAAGGCGACCAGGATTGAGTACCGTTCACCTGACCCGGCTTGTAATCCATACCTGGCATTTGCCAGTATGCTTGCAGCAGGATTAGAAGGCATAGAGCAGAGGTACACGCTGCCGGATCCTATGGAGAGAGATGCATATCATCTGACACCCAAGGAGATGACGGATTTAGGTGTAGGCTGTCTGCCGGGAAGCCTGATAGAGGCGATCGAGATTGCCGAAAAGAGTGAACTCCTCAAGAAGACATTGGGCGACCACGTATTTAACAATCTCATATTGAGCAAGAAGATAGAGTGGGACGAATACAGAAAACGTGTCCACGAATATGAGATAACCACCTATCTCCCCGTCTTGTAACTAACTGACAGACGTTTTCCGAGCCAATCGGGATAGTGTATCTGTAACCATTGCCAGGGTACACTATCCCTATTACGTCCGAAAACGTCTGTGGATAAAAATATGGTGAAGGTGAAGAAAAAATCGAGTGCGAAGGATTATATAAGCGCGCTGAGCAATATAAGCAAGGCGATAACATCCGATCTTTATTTAGAGGATGTGCTCAAGCTCATAGTTACATTGACGGCCAATGTGATGAAGGCCAAGATCTGTGCCTTATGGCTTCTGGAGGAATCTACTCAGGAGTTGAAGATAAGGGCGACCCAGGCGATGAGCAAGGAATATCTTAAGGAGAGGATGCTTAAGGTAGGGGAGGGGATAGTCGGCCTGGTGGCCAAAGATCGTAAGCCTATAATTATAGCTAATGTTTTAGAAGATCCACAATATAAAGAGAAGAAGCTGGCCCGGAAAGAAGGCCTTGTTTCAATGATTAGCGTTCCGATGATGGTAAAGAATAGAGTGATAGGTGTAATCAATTGCTATACCACGATCGCCTATAAATTTACAAAGAGCGATATAGAGCTCCTGGGTACCGTAGCCAACCAGGCTGCCGTTGCGATCGAAAATACCGAGCTAATGGTCAAGACCAGGATTGTCCAGGAAGAGCTTGAGACACGTAAGAAGGTAGAGCGCGCAAAAGGCATCCTGATGGAAGAACAGGGCCTAACGGAACAAGAGGCCTATAAGTTGATCAGGAAGTCCTCCATGGATAAACGCGTCGCCATGAAGGAGATAGCAGAGGCGATAATCCTCTCCCACGAAATCAGAAGTTAGTAACTCATTGAAAATAATTAAGTTACAAGGTTATCCACAATCGTGGCTCATGCTTAAGCCTGCGCCACAGGTGTGGATAACTTTTTTAAATACCCCTTGACATACCATAGGGGGGTATGGTATACTTGT
>JABMSB010000041.1 GCA_013202205.1 Candidatus Omnitrophota bacterium | reverse complement strand
TAAAACGCGCCAGCGAGACAGGATTGTCCTGTATAGCTATTTGCGATCATGACTGCGTAGACGGGATCAAGCCGGCTATCTCCGCGGCTTCACAGTATGGCATAGAGGTTATTCCGGGCATCGAACTGACCGCGGAAAGGCACGGCAGGGAAGTCCATATATTAGGATATTTTATCGATATAGAAGATAAGGCATTTCTTAAGAAACTTATGGAGATACGCCAGATAAGGGTAGAGCGTATCTATAAGATGGTCGATAAATTAAAAGGCGCGGGACTTAGCCTCGACCCGGAAAAGGTCTTTAAGTTAAGCGGCGACGGATCGGTGGGGCGTCTCCATTTGGCCCACGCATTGTACAAGGAAGGCCTGATCAGCAGCGTAAATGAGGCGTTTAAGTGGTATATCGGGGATACCGGGCCATGCTATGTAAAAGGATTCAAGCTGAAACCCGAGGAGGCAGTCGAAACCATATTGAAGGTTGGCGGGATACCTGTTATGGCGCACCCTTATACGATGGGCGGCGATAAATTACTTTTGGAGCTTATTAAGGTTGGATTGAGGGGCGTTGAGGCATATCATCCGGATAACCACAAGGGGATAAGGAAGCATTTTGTGGAGATAGCAGAAGAGTTTGGTTTAGTCGTTACCGGCGGGTCTGATTGCCATGGCGCAGGAAAAGAGAGGATATTAATGGGTACGGTAATGGTACCGTATGATATTGTTGAACGCCTAAAGGAAGAGAAGGCGCGCATGGGGCCAAGGGATTGAATTCTATGCATACAGATAAAAGATATATGAAACGCGCTATTCAGCTGGCCGCGAGGGCAAAGGGAGGGACATCCCCCAACCCCATGGTAGGTGCCGTGATAGTGAAAAGAGGTAAGATTGTTGCTGAGGGTTACCACAGAAGGGCAGGCCTGCCGCACGCTGAGATCGTTGCCCTTCGTCGAGCCGGTGCAAGTGCTAGGGGCGCTACAATGTATGTCAACCTGGAACCGTGCAACCACGTTGGACGGACACCGCCATGTTGTGACGCGCTCATATCGAGCGGCATCGAACGTGTTGTGGTGGCGATGCGAGACCCCAACCCATTGACGAAAGGTAAAGGATTAAAGCGCCTCACCAGATCGGGTATCAAGATAACGACCGGTATAATGGAGGAGGAGGCAAGACGTCTCAATGAGGCGTTTATAAAATGGATAGAGAAAGGCCTCCCTTTTGTAACGGTCAAGGCAGCGCAGAGCTTAGATGGAAAGATAGCGACCCGGACGGGTGACTCAAAGTGGATTACAGATATCAGCTCAAGGAAGGCAGCGCATGAGCTCAGGATGAAGAGTGATGCCGTGATGGTGGGCATAAATACCGTATTAAAGGATGATCCCCTCTTAACATCGCATCTTATTCAAAAACGCAACCGCGTACGAAATTCTAAAAGAGTAGTGGTCGATTCGAGACTCCGCACCCCTGAGACGGCTAAATTATTTTCACAAGACCCATCAGGAGTTATCATAGCTACGAGTGGCCTTGCACGCAAAGCCAAGGTTGGGCGTTTGCGCAAGATGGGGGTGGATATCTTAGTATTAAAGCGTGACAAATTTGGAATATCGCTAAAGTCACTGTTGAAAGAATTGGCAAAAAAGGATATAATAAATATTATGGTTGAGGGCGGAGGGACACTTTCGGCCAGATTATTTGAAGAACGGCTTGTTGACAAGGCCATATTTTTTGTAGCGCCAAAAATAATCGGCGGCAGAGATACCTTGACTTCGGTGGAGGGGGAGGGTGTTAGGGCGGTTAAGGATTCACTCAAGCTGCGCGATATCTCATTTTCGCAAATAAAAGATGACTTTATAATAGAAGGATATGTATAATATGTTTACCGGCATAGTAGAGAAACGAGGTAAGGTCATCGAAATTTGCAAGAAAGGCAATTGTCACACCCTGAAGGTGTCGGCAGATGAGTTAAGAGGTGACATATGCATTGGTGAATCGATCTCTGTGAATGGAGTTTGTTTGACAGTAACAAAAACGGATAAAGGAAATCTTTCGTTCGATGTCATGGGCCAAACGATGAATGAGACGACACTGCGCAACCTCTCTAAAGGCAATGAGGTAAATCTTGAACGTGCCTTGAAAGTGGGAGATAGGATGGGAGGCCATTTCGTTACAGGCCATATAGATTGTCTCGGTAAGATAGTAAGGTGCCAAGAGACGAAAGATGGCCTTAAGATTGATATAATGATACCTTCTCAGCTCAGAAAGTTTATTATTAAGAGGGGTTCTGTAGCGTTAGACGGCGTAAGTCTAACGGTTGCAGAAAAGAGCCTCGATTCATTCACCGTCTTTATAATTCCACACACCGCTTCCCTTACCGGTATCGGAGCGAAGCGATCAGGGAGTGAGATAAATGTAGAGCTCGATATGCTTGGTAAATACGCGCTCGGTGAGAGATCAACAGAATCTCACAGCGCCATAACAGCGAGTTTTTTAAAAGAACACGGGTTTGGATAAGAGAAAGGAGGAGTCGATGAGAGCAAGATGGGTATTTATGGTAGTATCGGTTTTTATAATCCTATCATTTTATGTGGTTGGCCATGCGGAGGATATAATTGAGCAAAATATTGAAGGTGGCAGGGTCGATTTTTTAGAAGAAAACCTGATCGATTTTCAAGAAGATGAGATGCTGCCTGAGGATGATATGGGAATCATCTCAGGGGCTATTGCCAGTATAGATGTAGGAGCGAAGACCTTGACGATCAAAAGCGATGAGGCCGGTACGAAGACGTTCGCAGTAGATACTGATATGAGCATGCTCTGGAAGGGCGCGATGATGGCAGAATTGGGCGATCTCGCCGTCGGAGATGTGGTCGATGCCTCATATATCACGGATGATGACGGAAGTCTCGTCATAGAGTGGGTAGAGGTAGTTCCAGAAGATATGATTCCACCGAGATAAGATGCTTCGTTTAGTCTATAGCGACCCGAAGGGCAATATCTATGATTCTCCTGACATGGAGATGGCAGGCGCTTCAGGCCGTAATATTTTCAGGATAAGACCCTCTCAGGTGATACCGTTGCCGGAAGGCTCAAGGCTCTTTACGATGCCCGATGATGTACCGCTCGGGTATTCACCCCGCGAAGGAGCATTTAAGCCTCTTGAGAAAACTAAAGGCAGATCAGGAAGATTTCATCCTAAAGCAGTTGCGGCATTCTTACCCCCGGCATATACACGCACATTCCTTACCGCAACAAGGTCTTTATCAAAGAGAAGTCCTCTGCCGCTCTGGGCATATACTGCAGTCGGATGGAAGGATGGAAAATTCTGGGCCTGTGCCGTCCGGACTGACAGGAGTAAAAAATGGGAACCGCGAAATTTCGATGATAAGAAGAATGGTCTGGTCCCGAAGGTCGCAAAGCACCTTAAAATCGATCCCGAAAACCGTCTCCTAAAGCACCTCGCGCACTGCGCAACAGAATACCACTGCTTTGCCGCAAAGAATCT
>JABMSB010000004.1 GCA_013202205.1 Candidatus Omnitrophota bacterium | reverse complement strand
TTGGTCGAATTAAAAAAGCGGGGGCGCCTACCTCCCCGCATGAAAAATACCACTAATTTATATTTATAACCCTTTGCAGCTGTGAAAGTTACAAGGATTACTGAATTATGGCGTCCCCAACCCGACGCGTTCAATTCTGATAGATTATTTCTTCTGTCGGTTTGCATTTATTAGACTCCATTATTATACTAGATAGCGGGGTGATGTAAAGTGATATTTTGGCTCGGTGCTTCCCGGGGTGCATAACAACTTTTTTGACGAAAACCCTGATAAAGTCCTTCTTTCTCTCGGGTATGCCATAGCTTAAAACATCTTTGAAGTCATCCAGATAGGAAATCATCCTGCTCACGGGTTTGTCGGCACCGCCGCCATTGACCTTTGCCAGAAGGCGCCTTTTCTCCTGGTACAACTGCTCTCTCTGGTATATATACCTGTTGATGATGTTCACCGCGTTATCCAGCTCTATACCCTTTTCAATAGCCTTCTTCCAATTTTCGATCTTAAGCGATAGCTCCTTGATCTCCTTATCGAGATCATGTAGCCTGTCCCCTGACCCGCGCTCGGCGGCTTTAACCACACCCAGTAGCTCTTCTTTTAGCTCCCTCCTCCACGCGGGGTTATCTATCTTCCTCTGTATATACGCTATAATAAACCCCTCAAGCCTCTCAGCATCCACCTCCCACCTGGCGCAACGGTCACTGCCATACATATTATAACCGCCGCACAGGTATCTCCTGGCCACACCGCTTTTCCTGCGATAATGGACCCCGTGGTAATTGGCGCCGCATTCCCCGCACTTGATAAGCCCGGACAAGAGGAAGTCACTGCCGGGCCTCGTCCCTTTGGCCGAATGGCGCCCACCCACAAAAGCCTGTTTCGTCCTCACCTGTACCATCTCCCAGAGCTCCATGGGGATTATCGGCTCATGAGCGCCCTCAACGACAACCCAGTGCTCCTTGGAGTTGTATTTATGTTTACCGTGTCTCTTGTGGCCGTTTTCCCGGTTATATACCAGCGTCCCGATATAGGCCTCATTATGCAATATGCGCCAGATCGATGACTTTGACCACATGCGGCCCCTTGGAGGAGTATAATTGCTATTATTTAAGTGCCTGACGATAGTATGAACTGAAAAGCCCTGCTTTGTAAACATTAAGAATATAGTCCTTACGACCTTTGCCTGCCGTTTATTTGGGGTAAGTTTTATCTTCTGGTCTTTTATGCCCTTTCGCCTGCCTTCCTGCAAAACCTCGATAACCTTTCCCTTCTCTACAATGGCCCTGTCGTATCCATAAGGAGGCCTACCACCCATCCAGAACCCCTTCTTGGCATTATAGATCATCCCCCTCGCTGTCTGCCGCCTGATATTCTTCAGGTACTCTGAGGCCTCAGCGCTCTTGACGAAATTGGTGATCGAGGTCCCTATCCCCTCTTCCTTAAAACCCTCTGAGACAAAGACGACCTTCCTCCCCGCCCTCTCAACCTCTACCTCCCAGTAAACAGCCTCTTTAGGATTCTCAAATCTGCCCCACCTGGACATATCATACACAAACACGTACTCGAATGGCTCATCCGACTTACAGCGCTCTATCATCCTGCGAAATTGCGGCCTACCCTCTACATTTTCACCGCAGGCCTCCTCCGCGAAAAACTCAATCATATTGATGGAGTTCTCTTTCGCAAATTGCAGGACCTTCTCTTTCTGCTGATCCAGGGAGGCCTCCTGCAAATCCGTCGATCTTCTTAAATATGCTATCGCTCGCTTCATAGTTTTGTCATTGCGTTACATGCACCCCGTCATTGCGAGTCCCGACCGTAGGTCGGGACGAAACAATCTCGCCTTTTTCCTCAAAATACTTACTGAACAGACATTCAATAATAAACTGGTTTACCCTCTCGTCTGACCTTCTGCCCTCTTCTTTCTTTCCCATATTACAACCTCCTTCTTGATACTTGTTTTGTCAGATGATAATTTTTCAGACAAAAAAACACGTTCGTTCTTATCATATGTTTTGTCACATGTCAATTTTTAGCTTAAAAAAATTCGCTTATATAACTCCGTGGTTTTTCAGGATGACGCGGTAGGCATTTGAGATCTTGGTCTTCCCTCTTAGCCACCTGTTCAGCGTCGCTTCCGGAATACCCAACTGCTTTGCCAACTGCCACTGCCGGAGATTATGTTTTAGCAGGTAATCCTGTATCTTCGCAACAATCTCCCTGTCTGTCATTAGCTATGATTTTATCATCTGTTGTGGCACATGTCAAGAGATTTTTTTACCACATTTATATCATTACGCTCTACTGGTAATCCTATGTTTGTTTTTTACCATAGCTACTATAGTGTTTATACTCTAAGAATCCAAGCTCCGCCAAAAAGGCTACAAAGGCTACTAGCAAAATATTGCCAAAAATATATTGAATGGAATATCCGATTAATATAAGTCCAAAAAAGAAGATAGAAAAAATGATGTCGAAGCAATAGCTTCTTTTTTCTTTCTCAGATTCTCTTGGCCCTTGTTTGCCTAATTCTTCCTTGCGGATTTGTTCCATTTTCTCATAAGCTTTTTCTGTGCGTTCACAATAGAATTCTTTTTCGGCATTTATAATTTTTGTTTGGCTCTCGCATAGTTCGCCAATCAATTTTGGCGTTTTATCAAGATCTTTCTCCATATCCTTTTTTAGCCTATAAAACCCATAAATAATAGTAAAGACAAAACAAGCAAATGCATAGGGTAATAATTCGCTGTGTTTAACCATCGGGCTATTGCCTCCGATGGCGATAAAAACGCCTAAGATGGCACTCGATATAGTCAACACCTCAAAAACCCATTTTCTAATATTCTCGATACTTTTAATGGAAATATCGCGGCCGATCTTTCTAAAGGCGTCTCTTGTGTCTTCGTGTTTCTGAATCATCTCTTTATGATACTCCATCATTTCTTTTAAGGATATTTGGGTGTCCACTTAATTTTACCTCCATAGTTAGAAAATCTGGGAACGGTCCACTTGGTGCCACCCTACTCTTTGTGTGGTGTGCCTTTCTGGACGCGTCCCCTATTTCTTATAATCTGATAGTTTGTTTGCGGAGATATGTACACCAATATCTCCGCAAACATCCTTTACAGGCTATTGATATTCCGGAAAATAGTCTGCTAGGTTTTTGCCATCATAATACACGTCGCATAACAAACGATCGTATGTTATTTTGATCACGTTTTTTAAGTCGACGTACTTATTAAGTAGCAGCCTTTCTAGTTTTTCCTTTGCGGCCTGATGCCCAGGTTCGTATTTTTCTGGAGCGTCGTAGCCTCTAGGCCTAACGGTGTTACCACTTTTGTTATCCCATTGCCAATTGGGCGTAACGTCAAAAGTGTCACCGTCGCCGACACTAGTAACCCTAAAACTCATTTGTCTACCCCCTCCTTCCTTCCTGCAGATTTTTTACTTGACCATGCTATACAAAATGAGGTAGACTGTTGAAGAAGTAAGGGCACCTCATTATAGCTGTCAAGCTGAAAGCAGCAGGGGTGCTTTCGAACAAGCCAGCGCTACCACGCTGGTTTGTTTTTATTCTAAGTCTGCTATGATCATCTTTTCTCCGGTGATTATACTTCACTTATTTTAATTTTTTTGTAAACTCGCTGAGCGTTTCTACTTTTATATAAGGATTGTTGGTTCTGATTTTATTAGCTGTATCTTGCGCCTCTTTTTTGGAAAGTTCTCCCTTTTGGTTAAGCAATAGCATCAAATCAAACCCCCACATAACATCAACTCCTTCTTCTCGGCACTTTTTGCGCAGATTTCTATCATTCGTAACACAGGCCCATCGCTCGTCTCTTGCCATTATAAGACAAATCTTGTCTTCGAAGGAAAGAGGTCCGCCTCTCTGCGAAGCTTCCGTAACTTGCTTTAGTGTTGGTTCAAAAATAATTAGTCCTAATTTCTTTGCCTCAACTCCTACCAGCTGCTTAACCTCGCTCAAAATAGGCAAAGGAATATAAACGACGCATATCTGCTTTGAAATCTTCGGAAATATTCTTTTATTTGAATCTAAATAATCTATCAATACATCGGCATCGCAAATTATCGCTTTTGGCAAAGAGCATTTTATTTGAGCAGCTTCCAAGAGTTGGTCCTTTCCCTCATTTTTTCAATGCTGATTTTCAGTATCTCAGCAGCACGGCTAAAAGAAATGAGCTCTTTTTCGAGTGCTTCTCTTACCAGGCAGCTGAGACGATCTTCGGTAAAATCCGCCTCGACCAGTCCAATCGGTTCTTTTCCTGACCCATCCAACCCCTCAGGCTCCTTATGATCGGTTAATTTTTTCCCAAATTTTTGTTCGTAAGTCCAATAAAATTTTCGCCATATAGAATTGTCCGTGACACCTACTTCTATAAGCCTGTTAAGAACGGTTCCAAAGCTTACTTTAAATATTCTTTTTATATGTAGGACACCATCAAGCCAGTGCTTTCCCCTGTTTTCCTTCCACTTCTTATCAAAGGCCTCCTGGGGCATAAGAAAGTAACTCGCAAATTCGTCAGCCTCATTCTCCTGCCTTTTATCTTCTTTTAACCCGCTAGCATTATATGAATCCTTATGAAGAAGGAGGTGCCCAAGCTCATGCGCTACGGTAAAAATTTGTCTCTCAATAGATATGTTGTCGGACGTATTTATTCCTATTGCGGGACCACCATCGGGTTCCGCTACCGATAATCCAAAAAATTTACTAAGATCCGAACCTACTGGGTAAATCTTAATTCCTGCGGATTCTAAAAGCCCGCATATATCATTAATGACTTCAGCGGGCGCGAGATCCAAGCGCCCCCTTATCTCTTTGGCTACTTTCCGCGGCTCAGACTCTTTGTGATAAGGAGTTTTAAAGGAATATGCAATTTTATTATCGAGCATCCCTTCTATTTCGTTGAAATCTTTTAGCCAGTTGGCAACATCGCCGACTATCTGCTTTCTCTTGCTTACTTCGACGGAGCTTAAGGTCTTAAGTGATCGAAATCTCAGGGATGATATGTTGGGGGCAGGGGTAACGAGTTCCTGAATGCCAACGCCAAGGACATTACCTATCCTTTGCAAATTGCTTACGCGCGGCTCGGCCTTGCCATTTTCGATATTACTATAAGCAACACGACTTAATCCTGCATCTTCGGATATCTTCTTCTTGCTCAAATGCCTAGCAATGCGCAATCTCTTCAAATTATACGATATCGCGTTTTCGATCATGACATCCTCCCCTTAACCAACTTTACATTTAAAAATTTCGCTCCATTTGTAAAGTAAACTTTCCCTTTCTACTAAGTATACCCTATAGTGTAAAGTTTGTCAAGGTTCTTTTTTGAGAAAATACTTACGGCATGAACCCACTATGATTGTCTACTCCTCTATCGCAAAGCTCACATGGGCCACGGCTGTCACCTTCTTCTCATATGATGAGGTGTCGTTGTTGCCCCACCAAGAGACGTCATAGGAGTTAACTGGTGTAATTTGGAAAACTCCCATCTTCGCGGAACGCATGAGGCCGATCCTGTTGCCGGCAGAGGTCGCCATACTCAGAGCACGCTTCTTCGCATCCTCTGTTGCCTCAGAGAGCATTTCTATTTTGAGATCGGCAAGCTTTGTGTAGAAGAAATCCGGGAAGCGGGATAAGAAGTGAATATCCTGGTCTATAAGCTCCGTGGACTGACGGGATATCTTGACTACATTCTCCACGTCGTAGGAGCGCACCTCTATATCTTGCTTTAGGAGGTATCCCTCGATCTCGTTGGTATCCTGGCCCTTCTCTGTCTTCTTGTAGAAAACCTTCGTATCTATCTGCGACGCGATGATCTCATCCTCTTTTACGCCCTTTCCCAAAAGATATGCCTTTACCTTCTCCAGGTCGTTCTTCAACCTCGCGAAAGCAGCCGTCATCTGAGGATCCCTCACCGAAAACTCCGATCCCCACACTATATAATCTGAGAGAATCTTCTTCTCAGCGGAACCAGCTACACTTATCACCTCATTGCTATACTTCTTTACTTTCATGAATCCCCTGGAAAGAATCACCGTTGAGACTATCGTCGCAAAGGCAATACACACGCCCAGAATGATAATCTGGGTACTCCTTAAAAACTTCGTCCCTTCCATACCACGCCCCCTTTCATTTGTCGCTACCCCTAAAGACAAAAAAACCACGCACACAACTTCCATGCGAAGGTTTTACTTTTTTAATTCACTGCTAGACCGATTTTCTTTACATGCCTCAAGTAACCAACTCTGGTGATATTTTTGTGTATAAACGGCTGAGATATCGTCATCCGGCTTATTTATACTCCGCAGGTATGCTTCATTGGGATCGCATTCCACATAGGATAACTGCACCTTATATCCGCAGGATTTCATTGCATTTATAACAGCCTGCATATCATCCGGTGACTCACCTATCATTTCGGTAACGATATTTCTTTTTTCTTCGATAGCCTTGGCGGCTATTACGCTTCCCAAAAACTCCATCGGCTCAATAATATCCTTTCCAAACTCGTGATATTTCGTACCTCCGACAATCTTGAAGGCTTCAGAGGCATCGATTAAAACATAGTTTTTGGAGTATTCCTTGTCGCGTAACGTGGTCTTCCCGGACCCCGGACCACCCATCAATAAGGCAAATTCAGGCATTCCGTCTTCAGGAAGCGACGAGGGAGTAAAAAACTTGTTCATTATCTCATCCATGTTCATCTTTTTTATAACGTATTCTTTCTGCGGAGACTTTCTGGAAACGATTAAATCTTTCAGAAGCCCTACCAGATACTCAAAATCTTTAAACATAGCATATTCGTAGCGTTTTGCCCGAAAACTTTCAACGAGTGAAGAATAATACCAAAGCTGCTCTTCTTTGCCACGGCGAAACCTGCCCCATAATTTCTCGCCTTCTTTATTGTAATCATTGAGAATGGACCTGATATTATCCAGCTTATCGGCGCATGAAACCATCCGTATTTCATCGGAAGCGGTTTTTAGGAATTCTATTGTGTGCTTTTTTCTATTCTCCCATGAATCGGATTTGTCGGGTTCAGAGGCCCCCTTGACAATATCGGCCACCCTTTCACCGAACTTCCCCGATAACTCCTCAAAAGTAACACTGGTATCCTCAAGCACATCGTGCAGTATACCCGCTATTATGCATTCTTCAGGGCATTTATTTTGAATCAGAATCTTACCAACCCCTATCGGGTGAAGTATATATGGCAGGTCCGTGCCTTTTCGCACTTGTTTCATGTGCGCCTTTGTTGCGAATTCCACAGCTTCGATTATCTTTTCCATTTCTCTTACTCCTTAACGAACGGTTGTAAAGACAAAAAACCTACGCACACAACTTCCATGCGAAGGTTTTACTTTTTTAAAGTCCGGGATTTACCCCTTCATAACTCGGGACTGTATTTGATTGTAGCTATATTATACTCCTGCTGCGCGGAAAAATCAAGGAAAATCTACTACTTGCCAAATATATCTGTAATATACTGCGCTACAACATGTTGCGTTAGGAACTTGAATCTACTGAGACCCATCAATATCAGTGGTTCACTTCTTCCACGGCATCCCTGTATGCGCAATAATCGCAGTCTTCTCCGGTCTCGGGAATATTATCGCCATTTAAGCACTCATGTATTTCTTTAACAACTCCTTCTATCCAATTATCGTTTCCTTCGTAGGCAATTAAGGTAATATCAAATTCCAGCTTTCCGTCAAACTTCTCCATACTGGCGTTGCCATTACAGTAAACAAAGTACCCGATATTTGAGACCTTGAGGCCATTCCGCCTCACCAGCCATTGGTATATCTCCATCTGGCGCTTATAGGAATCTTGCCAATCTTGATCAAGGGCTATTATCTCTTTATTCTTGCTTGTGGCTTTATAATCTACAACTATATATTCACCCTGGGGATTTAGCCAAAGATCATCAATTGCGCCGAAAAGAATGAGGTTGGTGGGTTTATGATGACATCGTACTCCTTTGAAATTAGCGCGCCACTCATCGAGCATTTTATGCTCAGCGGGGATTGCGTCTATACCATACTTTTTCATTAAGGGATGCGCCTCACCATTCTGGCGCAGCAGGTCAAATTCCTTCTTGAGCAGAGCATCCACAGCGCTATTCAATGCAAATGGGTAACCGGGCGGCATTCCTACTCCAAGCCGCCTGTCTAAATAAAAGCATTTTGGGCATTGTATAAAAAGTTCTATCTTAGAACGACTCAACTTAAAAGACGCAGCACTACCTGGAACATACAGATTTTTAACTCGTTTTGGGGTATAATATTTTGACATTATTTAGAGTTTTGTGGACGATCCGCTTGGTGCCACTCCATTAATAATTTACTCATTGTGGGCTGGCATTTTCTGAACCGTCCCCTATTTACCTTACTCTTCATTTTGTTTAGATGTCTTCGAGTAGCCTCTCGTGCTCTCTTTCAAAAAAACAAAATCCATCTTGATAAAATGCTCCTTCTCCAAGAGCATTAATAATCTTTGTTTTCAAGGCAGTACGAAAAGTCCTACACCAACGGCATCGATTATCGTGGCCACCTCCCCTGATTCCAAGTTTTAATTCCTGCTCAGAAATACACTCCAATTTTCTTTCAGCTGTTCTAGATCTGACTTTTGTATAGACCCATTTGTTGGTATCATATATGATTGGTATGGCAATTTTTGTCTTTGCTGATATATTAAATATGCAGACTGTTCCTTCGGAATCTCTTTCTCTTTCGGACTTTTCTAATCTCAGAATGACCCTAGCTCTATCTAAACAAGCCTCCTTTGTAGCAATCATTCCAACTACGATTAAATCTTCTTCCGGTGCGATCCTTCTCCTGTCTTCCTTAGGAATTTCAATTCTGTATTGCCAATCGCAATCAACATTTCCCGTAAATATTTCTTTTATCTTAGTTATCCCGGCAACAAAACCAAAATAATTCAATCTTCGATGCTTAACCTTTGTTTTTCTCGGTAGCATTTTAGAAACCTTTCAGATTATTACATATCTCGCGATATTCTTCTACAGTTATATGGCAAACGTATAATCACAACCACTCTTTGATTTTGTTATAGCTTATTTCCCAACTTAGTTTATTTAGGATATAACTCTTCTTTAGCTCTGGTCTGTCTAATAGTTCTTATGGGCAAGGGATCTATTTGAAACGGCAATATCTGCCTGCTCCAATCAATTTTGTGATATGATAGTCCTTCTGCAACTGACAATAAAAATGCATTATCTTCTACTTCGCTATTCATCTTAGTTAAATTAACAATACTATCCGCCGTATCAATCTGCCGTATTTCAACATTTTTAACGATCCAACTAGGCTCTTCAAAAAATGATCTAAAAATTAAGATGTTCTTACTCCCTCCTCCAATTACATATAAAATAAAACTTACCCACCTTGATTCACGCATCTCTTTTCTATATGCATCTCTCCACACCTCTATATAATTCTCTCTCATTTTGCCTATTATTGAGGCTATTAGCTTTTCGACTATTTCTTTTTCAATATAGAACTCCTTATCTGATGGTAAGTCAATCTTGATGCCCTGCTTATAAGAACTCTGTTTTCTAATTCTAATTTGTTGAAGAAGTTGTATTTTTTCACTATTAGAAAACAGTTCTGGACAACTTAACAATGTAACTATATGCTCATAGATAGCCACATCAAGATCATCCATCCCTAAAAAAACAGTTCTTGCAGAATAAATTCCTTCAACATGCCCTACTGCTGATGAATGCCGAAAAAAAGAAATATCTGTAGTGCCTGCACCTATATCAACAATTCCATAAAGACCATCAGTAGCTTTCCTTGAATTTATATAAGACATAACGGATGCGAGCGTCTCAGGCAATACAAAAGTGTTCCTCTCTTCCTCCCCTGGTATAATTTTACATTCACTGCTTAACTTTTTATAAATATCTCTTATCTCTTTTACAGACATGCCATTATTGATAAAAAAAGATACTTTTTCGGCCAAATAAAAAGTTTTCTCATACTGCTTATTAATATCTTCATCTGAAAATTGGTCTATTGGAGCACAAATATTATACGTATAAACCAGATCATGACTATTTTGATACCTTCGATCAATACTATCCCGAACAATTTTTATAATATATGATAGATAATATGTTGTTAATTCTTTAGCTGAAAACCATTCTTTGCAATCATCTCCCTTGCCTAAATGAAACTTTCCCCTTGCACCTTGCTTTCTTTGATTCTCTTCACAAGACATGCGAAAAATATTATTATTCAACTCACACCCAAATGTATCCTTAACTTCACAAACAAAACATATTTTAAATGATCGAACGGACCAACATCTATGTGCTTCTTTTTCTGCCAAAGAACCAAAATAAATTTTGTCGTCTGCTAAAGAAATGGTGGATGGAATACAAAAAGGAGAGTATCCTAACTCAGAGAAGTTTTCATAAACGTCTAAAAAACTACCTTTATTCTCAGTAATGTCTCTATATAAAATTTTTGTTGAAGAAGTACCGAAATCAATACCAACATTAATATTTTTCTTAACTCTATAATTTTTTTTAAACCCAGAACCTATCTTTTTTTTTCCTGGGACACCTGTATCCTTATCAGGTTTAAAAAATCTTCCAAACCAACTCTTCAAACTTTTAACAAAAGACATTCCTCAATTTACCTCAACAGTTCCTGCGGCTATAAGATCATATTTAATGCCTAGTCTTTTCTTTTCTTCAATTTCCGAGATCTTTGACTTGAAAGCAGACTCCAAATTTCTTTTAGCTCCCTCATGCATACGCATTATCCGTTGATCTGTCTGCTTCTCAATGGCCTTTTGCAACATTTCATCTTTTTTACTTATTTTTACGTCATAGGAGCGTTTAATACTTTCAAGTCTATTATTAGCAATATCTTCATTAATTTTTTTCATTTTTTCTCTTTTGGACTTAATTCTTTCGCTAAATTCATGCTCGGCCGTTTTGTAAACTCTTTCCAAATAACCTCTTTCAAAAATCGGTTCACTTTCCATTGTAGATGCTTCTGTGATTAATTTTACAAACATTTCCCAAGAGATTTCACGCGGTAAAACTTTACCTAAATTTTTAGATACAAAAACCGGTTCAAAGTCTCTCGAGGATTTCATGCTCGTCATTTCAACAAGGAAAATAAAGTAAAAATACTGTCCTTTCTCATATTTATTGCTTTTAAGGCACATTCTTGCAACAGGATGTAGCTTTTCTTGATGTTCTTCATAGTGCTTTACTATAGCTTTTACAATCGGATGATAAAAGTTTAAAAATTCGACATCCTGCTTTTCATAGGCCACATCAGAATCAAAGGTAATAATTAACTCTCCATTATATATTTTTATTAAAAATTGTTGCAACAAAGAATCGTCTCTTGAGTATTTAGACCTTATAAAATTTTCTAGTTCTTGACAAACTTTGAACATACGGCAACCCTTATCATTTATTGTATCTTTAATTGAGGATTTAGGAAACTCCATATCGATGAATTCTTTCACAAATACCTCAATCTCCTCCGGAGAAAGATATAGCTTATCCTTACGTTTTCGTTCTATAGAATCTGAAAAATACGTGTCTTCCCCAATTAGTTTCAGACTATTTTTCTCTAACGATAAAAGTTCCTGTCTCTTTCCTTCTATAACTTTAGCAGATTGAATAATGCGGCTCTCCTGTTCTTTTGGTGTGAGACGAGTAGTAAAGAATTCCCACGTTAACTTTTGCATTTCTTCACCAAGAATTGCCTCCAAATCACCTATTGATTCTTTGAATATTCTTATCCGTTCGTAGAGCCTATTGAGCATTCTCTCCTCAATAGTTCCAGGTATAGAAAAATTGTAGATCAGAATCTTTTCAGATTTTTGACCAATCCTATCCAAGCGACCAATTCTTTGTTCAACTACCATAGGATTCCATGGTAGATCATAATTAATCAGAATATGGCAAAATTGAAAATCTAACCCTTCGCTTCCGACTTCGGTTGAAAGCATTATTCGAAAAGATGTGTCATTCTTGAATTGATCTAACCTTCGTTTTCTCTCATCCTTAATGGGATTCGTTGGCACCGATGGGACATCCCCTGAAATTAATACACATTTATAACCTAAGTTCCTTAGCCGTTTTTCAAGATATGTTAAAGTTTTCTTAAAATACGAAAAAACTATAATCTTACTATTGGGCTCTTCGCGATTCAACCTATTGAGTAATTCAGTTAATGCATCAAACTTACTATCTACTTTCATTGCACTATCTGATACATCAATTAATTCTTTAATTGATTGTACTAATCCAGACATATCAAATTGCTTACCATCTTTATCAATGTCGTCACCTAAATCTTCTAAGTTTAAGTCGCTTTCTTCTTGCAAATCTTCCCGATACTGATACTGATCTAATGCGTACTTTTTCTTTATATGTTCAACTGCTGCTGGAATACAACTTGCCATTTGCCTTTGAATCATGATCGTTTGAAACACATAAATTGGGTGTTTTTTGTTTACTATATTCTTAGATATAATAAAATCCGTAACCTCATCATAAAACTTCTTTTCGGCGGCGGTAAATTGTGGACGAACAACACGGGGAGTTCTCAGTGCTCGCTTTTCAAAGACATCAACCTTTCTAGTTCTTGTCAAAATATTCCCCATTAAATTTAGATTTTCTATTTTTCCTTGCAATTCTATAACATCTTCGAGGTTACCCTTATCATATGTATTCAATTTATCCATTAAATCCTGATAAATAGGATTGCTAAGAAAATATTCTTTCTCCGGAGTCTTTTCAACACCCCTGAGCGCTGCTAGAGAACTATCAAAGTCCGGAGGGGATCCACTTCTAATAATTCGTCCGGCAGCTATAATATGTTCATTCGCCTTCAATCTTTCATCGAATATCGTTATATTACCAAAATTTTCGCTATCTAATATCCGCAATAAATTAAACAAATTTTCATTTCCTAAATGTATAGGAGTCGCTGTCATCATAACCATAGCATCAGAATAATTACTTAAAAATTCACCAAGACGATAAGACAATGTACCCGTATTCCTCATATGATGTGCTTCATCAATTATTATAAGATCGAATGGGACTGGCACATTCTGAAGATGCTCAAAGATGCTTCTGCTTCTTAAGGTCTGTAATGAACAAATTGCCCGTAGCTTGATTATCTCTCCATACTCTGCAAATCTATTCAGAAAATCTCTGAAACCACCACTATTCAGTATTTGAAATTCCTCACTAAAACGCCTTTCCATTTCTTCCTTCCACTTAAATGAAAGGGCTGAAGGACACACAATCAAAACCCTACCTAATGAATGTCGGGCTTTGAGTTCATTTAATATAAACCCTGCCTCAATAGTTTTACCCAAACCAACTTCATCAGCAATTAACAATCGTTGCTGTGGAGAGTCAAGAAATTTAATTAAAGGCTTAAACTGATAGGCATAGAATTCTGTCCTTGATGAACGAAATGAGTATAAATAATTATGGAGAGGTTTGTGCAATTCGCTATACGTTATTAATTTAGAGAAGGTTTCTTTTTTCGAATAGCAGTTTTCATAAAAAAGATCTAAAACATCCTTCGTACCTTCAAAGAGTTCTAAATTCGATGCTTCAACATTTTGCGCTTCACCGTTTAAAAACCTAATTCTATACCAATTATCACCTGCGAGTTTCTTGGGACCACTTTCAATTATCCCAATGCGATCCCGCTCAGTTTTTAAACGAACTTTAGAATTTAGCCTAAATTCGCTCAATTGATATATCTCCTTTATTATTTGAGAATTTCGGGGACGGTCCATTTGGTGCTACTCCAGTAATAATTCACTCATTGTGGGCTGGTACTTTCTGGACCGTTCCCTATTTTACTACTCTTTTAAACTAAATAGGCCTAAAATTAGCGAGGGCTATTCCAAACAATGCTCCTGTTAAAAAACGCCTTACGTTAGTACTCTCATTTTTAAGTATAAACTGGATAAATACATCTAGGAAAAATGGTATACTTAATACGATAATAAATAAGATGCTATTTTTGTAATTCATCACCCCTAAATTATACAAAAAACCACCTACTGCTCCACCAATAATTAATCCTGAACACCTCCAGCATAATATAAAACAAAAACCCAAAATTTTTGGGGCTCTTGTTCTATTTTTGTTACAAAGCGGCGATCTCCCTATATAAGAGAACAAACCTTTAATAAATTTCATCATCTCCTTCTTCACTAAAGTGCGGATCTGATTCCCGATGTCGATAATCAATCCCTCTGGTGTTGCTTTCGTCATCTATCTCGTTATGATTGTTGTGCTTAGGCTGAGAAGAACAGCTACCTTCTTCGCAGCAACAGCATATTATTATAATAATAATTATCCACAGGGGGATATACATTTTATTGACCTTAGAAATTATGGGAACGGTCCACTTGGTGCCACTCCATTAATAATTCACCCATTGTGGGCTAGCACTTTTTGGGTCGTCCCCTACTTCCCCTTTAATTGCAGTACGTTATTGTTCATTTCTCAATTCATCTAAAGAAATAACATCATTATTGGAATCTTTTAAGTACCAAAAACGCCATCCATTAGCTGCATGCTTTACTATGCTTTTAGATGCTCCGGATGGCGATGTGTATAATTTATTACCGATCTTAATTTTTCCTTGTGGTGTTAGAACAGATGAATGCTCTTTTCCTTTATATGTCCGGAAAAGCTTTGTATTGCGCACAACCAATCCTGCTAATGATTGTCTTGCTTGCCTTCTATTAATTCGAGTATCTTTTTTACTACGCCTTTTTCCTACAAACATTTCTTCAAACTCTTCTTCCTGTTTATGCTTTACCATTGTTTTCAGCTTGTTTAGCATAGCTTCGTCTGATTTCCCTTTAGGTTTGACTTTATTCCCCCTAGGGTCAGCAATACGTATAAGCAAAGATTCTAACTCTCCGGCATGCTCTTGATGCCTTAACAGATAAAGACTAAAATGTGTCCAACTAGCCCTATGTTTGTCCTTCAAATGATGTTGTACTCTATTTTTTAAATCACCTGATTTCCCTACATAATACAACCCCATATCATCATACAACGCATAAACACCTGGAGAAGTTCCGACAAGGCCTGTTATTAGTTCAGAATGTTCTTTAAATACCCTTTTTGATACATTTTCAAGTCTTTCTAAGATAAGGCTTTTCTTTTTTCGTTTTTTCATAATGCTCCTCATGTTTCTTTATATGAATTTTGGGAACGGTCCATTTGGTGCTACTCCAGTAATAATTCACTCATTGTGGGCTGGTACTTTCTGGACCGTCCCTACCGAATTACTATGCTCTAATAACTCCAGTTCTCATGCCGCAACGGTATTCTATTTAATCCTTCTTTGTAAAATCGCCACTTCGCTAAAAATTGATCCATAAAAGCGACGAATCTTTCATTGTGGCGGCGCTCCAGAAGGTGAATCATCTCATGAACTACTATGTATTCGATGTATTCTTTTGGTTTTTTTGCCAATTCGAGATTAAGCCATATTCTCTTCGGAATTCTGCTACATGTACCCCACCGAGTCCTCATCTTCTTTATTCCAAACTCATTCACCGTAATCTTCATTGTTTTTTCGTATCGAGATATTATACCGGGTATGATTTCTTTCAAATTGTGACGATACCACTCATCTAATATCCCCTGCCGCTTCTGTAGACCTGTTTTTGGCCTAACGCACATCTCCATTGTGTCATGCTTTATAGTTACCTTTGGTGGAGCATCATGCTCGATCACTCGCAACAGATAGCGTTTACCCAAGTAGTAATGACTTTCCCTTGTTATATATTCCCTTGGTGTCTCTCTTACTTGATTGTGAAACTTTTTTTGCTGCTTTTTAATCCAACTCAGTTTTGAAATAGCGAATACCCTGATGGTATCCAAGTTCATACGCAAAGGTGCAGATATCCTCACTCTGCCGGATGGCGGATAAACGCTCAGATGTACATTTTTAATGTCTTTCTGTGCCACATCAACAGAAATATCACCAAGAGTTATCTGCTTCATCTTAATACTCATTTTGCTGTTTTATAATTTGAAAGATTCTTTCGACTTCAGTCTTATCTTTCAATACTTCATATATAGCTTGCTTTATCAAATTTTCACTTGGGATGTTTCCTCGCCAATCAGCACGCCTGCCAGAATATACTGCCGTATCAACCAAAATTGTCAATTCCTTATTATTTCCAAGATTATGATACAGAGCTCGTTGCGCGTTAGTTTGTATTCCGGTAGGCAAACCATCGCGAGTAAGATTCGCCACTCGTTTTGCCAGTTCAGCAATCTTTTTCAAATACTCTTCATAGCTCACCGCTTTTGATTTTCGTTCTCTAATAATTTCGCTTAAAAGCTTGGACATATCATCAAAATACGCAGGGTCTATCAAATGATCTTTAATGATTTTGACGCGTACGTTGTTTTCGATCGTTTCAGCTACCGCTTCTTGGCTGCTTCTTATTCCTTCGGGAAGTTTTTTGATTGCATCAGCGATGCCACTATTAATCATAATATCGAGCAGTGACTGATCGCCAAATGGATCAATCCGCCTGCTATCGTCCGCTTGAATATAGGTATCAATGAGATGTCGCATATCGGCTTCGTAGGTTTTGAGATCAAGTTTTTCACCACTCGCCATACGAATCTCTTCTCTTAATTTTAAATATTTATTAACCTTACTTTTTATCACTTCAATTTCATTGATACTATATCCTGCTTCACTCATCTCATTCGCAATATTGGCGTATGACCGTATCAATCCAACCGCATGTTTATAGAGCGCGGTTCGCTTTACTTCGTTATCTTTCAAATCTTGTTTGTTTTCTGGATTGCCACAAAAATAACGGATATGCGCCAAATTATCTTTTGGTGGTACCACTGGCTCACAGACCAAAGCAATAGTCTCCAACGCACTATCTAATCGCTCCCTACCCTTAGCTAGCCGATCTTTTAAGAGAATATCAATATCGCTCTTTTCAATATTTTCACAATCCAATTCAGAGGCGTACACAGAATAGGCACCTTCTAGCTTGGTAAACAGATCTTTATAGTCCACGATATATCCGAAATCTTTGTCTTCACCATCCAAGCGGTTCACACGGCAAATTGCTTGAAACAGTCCATGATCTTGCATTTTCTTGTCTATATATAAATATGTACAAGGCGGTGCGTCAAAACCAACAAGAAGCTTATCCACAACTATGAGCAACTTCATATTTATCGGTTCTTTGATAAATTTTGTTTTGGCTTTATCTTCGTAGGTTTCTGACTTTGATTTGCCTGGTTCTGGAGAAATATCTTTCAGTAATTCGGAATATATTTTATACACATATTCCTTCTCGGTTTCTGTATTTTCACCTGTGCCTTCGGTTGCAATATCTCTAGTGGCAGGATTATAAGAGGTAATTAGCGCGCTCTTACCTTTGAGGGCGGTATTCTGGAACATTTCAAAATATCGAGTAGCTTCATAAATACTCCCCGCAATCAAAATCGCATTTCCAAATGGCGAATTAAGACGTGGTTTCGTGCTAAAATCGAATACCACATCTTGAATGATTTTCTCCAACCGTGATTTGGAGCTTAAAACCTGTTGCATCGTACCCCATTTTCGCTTTAGTTCATGTTTTTGAAAATCATTGAGTCCTTTGGTTTTAGCTTCAAACCACGCATCTACTTTTTCTTCGGAAGAAAGCTTCGTATTAATATCACGTGCCTCATACATCAAGTCCAAGACTATACCGTCTTTCACTGCTTCATTAAACTTATAGGTGTGGATATATTTACCGAAAACTTGCTGACTCGTTTGTTTATCTTTTTTCAGTAGGGGCGTTCCAGTAAAGCCGATAAATACTGCATTTTTCAAAATCGCTTTCATTGCTTTGTGCATTTTGCCAGATTCAGAGCGATGACACTCATCCACAAATATAAATAACTCACCAGCAGTATTACTTGGGCCACTCCCTAATTCATTAATATATACTTCAAAATTGTCTATATTGCGACTACCAAATTTATGGATAAGTGAGCAAAGTAGGCGCGGTAAAGGATTGTTCAATTGCTCCATCAAATCACGCCCGCTCGTTGTACGCTTCATCTCTTTTTCTCCAGCTTCACGAAACACTCGTTCAATCTGCTTGTCCAGTTCAATTCGATCAGTCAAAACAACTACGCGAGCATTAGGATTATTTTCTAAAATCCACTTGGCAAGCCACACCATGATCAAGCTTTTACCACTACCTTGGGTGTGCCATATAATTCCGCCTTCTCGTTTGCGAACAGCTTCCTGCGCTGCTTTAATACCAAAATACTGATGTGTTCTTGGCAGCTTTTTGATTCCGCCATCGAACAGCACAAAGTCATACAGAATTTCCAAAAATCGTTTTTTATCGCACATCTTGATCAGATACTTATCCAGCTGAAGCATGCTGTCATCCTGCTCATCTTCTTTCCAATGCAAAAAAAACTTTTCGGGAGTGAGAATAGTCCCGTACTTCAAACCTTCGGTGTCATTACCAGCAAAGATAAATTGAATCGTAGAAAAGAATGATTGAATAAACTCCTTTTGTTGATTGACAATACTCTGGCGGATACCGTCGCCAATGGAAACGGTGCTTCGTTTGAGCTCAAGCACACCAAGAGCGATGCCGTTCACATACAAAACTATATCAGGGCGCTTTTCACGATTACCTTGAATCGTCACTTCTTCCGCTATAGCAAAATTATTCTTTTCTGGATTTTTCCAATCAATCAGCTGTATTTGTTGATTATTTTCTCCGGGATTTTCCACAACGCCGATACCATAACGGAGCAATTTATAAACATTCTGATTATTGGTATAGAGGTTTTCGCCGTAATTATTGGCAGTGGTGCGAAGTTTGTCTAAGGCGCGAGCAATCAAAGTATCGCTATATCCACGGCTGGATAGATATGCCTTCACCTCTGATTCCTCGATGTTGCTATTATCAAGTCTTTCTCCCCAGTTGCCAAGGTAATCATAGTATAGTTGATTCTTGAATAACTTCACCACACGATCTTGCGTTTTTCGCTCTATATCGCCAACTTCGCTCATATTAACCTCATTTTCCCTGTTAGCAATTCTTGCATAATGCCTTGCTTAATCATGATGTATTTATCCTTTTCCTGTTCTAATCTCTTAATTTCAGCATCCACATCGGAGAGAACAGTGGAAATAGCAGCTTGTTCTTCTTTTGTTGGATAAGGTATTTCTATTGATTCAATATCACTTGGCTTTAGGTTATTTATACTTGATCCCGATAGCAACACATCAATATAAGATCTGTATTGGTGTGTTTGAAATGTGAACGAAATAAATCTACTAACTGCATGGATTGAACTTGTACGAAAACACCCCATAAATGCACCGAACGTGTACTTGTAATTACCTAAAATATTAAATATTCCCGACTTACCAACAAGTTGTTTACTTCCATTTGCCATGCAAATCACAATATCATTTTCCTGCAACTCTTGAATGGGTTTTACTCTTGAATAATTTACAAACTGCAATTCACTTAAATCTATTGATCCGTCTTGCACATTGTTTGATCTGAGCAATCTTACGGTGGTGTCGGTGTCATACGATGATAAATCTCTTTTACCATTATAACTCACCCCTCTGATACAGTTGCCAATCTCTCCCAACCTCTTAACCTCCCACTTCCCGCTAAATCCTGGTAATCTTTTTTTTCCAGTAAGGAGCTGTTGCATCGCGCCTTGTTTGATGGTTTTCTTTTTGAAGATCAGTTTATCCAGGCGTTCAATCAACGCGTCAGTATCGAAGAGAACGGTGGCAATGGCGGTTTGTTCCTTTACTAATGAAGGTAATGGTATTTTAACTTCCTTTAGATTTGATGCACTTATGTGAACAACTGCGTCCCCCTGGCCTTTGCTTGCCTTCTGTTTAACAGCTATAGGCGCATTTAACAAATATCCTAGAATTAAAGAATCTGTGCTGTATGGTGAAAAAATCACAACATCTCCACCTGCATAGGCCTCGATATTGTCTATAAAGGCAGCGCACTTCCCTATTTCTTCTTTTGTTTCTCCAGAACCAGCAAACAGTATGTCACCAACTGCCAATTTTTTTGCTGTAGCAGCTATTTCTTTAGAAATAAAGGAATAATATTGTTTAATATAATTACTGTGTCGTGTATATAACTCACCATACCTAATACAAGGCAATTCTCCACTTTGAGACTGATCCTTTCTAATCCCTTGGCCTTTTGAAAAGAATCCAATCTCCCCCAACTTTTTCACATCCCAATCCTCCGGGATTACTCCTAGTTCGGTTTGCTTATATCCTTTTTCGATTGTTGAAGCTGTTACCATATAAATCCCATTTTTTTAAGATGTGCATCTACTTTGCTGGTAAGTACTTCAGTATCGCTAACAAGTGTTGGCAAAGGAATAGCATAGCGCTCAGCAAGTTCTTTGATCCGTTGAGTCAAACGCTGGCTGATGCGTTCCATTTCCCCTTTAATCGCCCCCTCGAGAATCGCCATCCATTTGTCATCCACCACTAAAACCTTGATCTCTGATTCGGTAAGTATCTTGTATTTGGCAATTACTTTGGCATCGAGCGCTTTCTTAGCCTCTTTAATTTTCTTTTTCGCTTTGGATTCTTGTTCTAAAAAAACTATATATTCATTTAATACATTTAACTCTTCCTTAAATTCGGGATCATTTTTAATAATCTTAATTCTTTTATTTAGCTCTCCTTTGCCTATTTTTCCACTCTTCCCTCTACAATCTGAAAATAAATCTGCTTCTATTGAATTTTCGTCTTCCAAGATTTGAAGTTGTTCAGATAGTTCTGCATTTTTTTGCTCTAATTCTTCAATTTCTTCTTGCTCATCACTAAAATATCTTTTGATAAGCAATTTTTTTGATATTAAATCACAATCCAACATCGTTTCTCTTTTGGTTTGCTTGATTATGGAAAGCTCCACCCTCCACCCATCAACGGCAATCAGATACATATCGTCCTGCATTGTCTCTGCCCAATACTCCATCAAATGCTGATAAATATCATATTTATCCATCAACTCGGTTTTGCTAAATGCTGCCAAAATCTCCTCAGATATTCCATGAATAATTTCCTTTGGTTTCGCACCAATGGTTAACTTTTTGAGGAGGGCAGTATTTTTTTCTTTCCAGGTGGCAAAAGTTACTTCCATTGTTTTAGCATATTTCGTGAATTCCGGATGTGAAAAAATAGTGTGTTTGATTTCTTCCTGCGTGATTTTAAGCGTGCTATATCCCTTTCTCTTACTTTCACCAAAAATCGAGGCCTTGAGCGCCGGATATACACTCCAATAGTTTTGTAAATCTTTAATATCCTGGGTAGGAATGTCGCCTTTGAGATGTGCTTCAATGTCTTGTATATCTTCAGCTTCTTGGCTATCTATATATCGAGGAATGTTAAGATTAAATTCATTCTTCTCAATCTCGACTACACTCACCATTCGTGAATACTTTGGAATTCCCAGCTGCTTATTGAACACATCTACGATCTTGTGAATATCTTGAGCGCGCAGACGGTTTTTGTTGCCATCCTTTATAAAACCCTTACCGGCATCAATCATAAAAATTCCTTTGCGCTTATCGGCATTCTCTTTGTCAAGCACAATAATGCACGCAGGGATACCCGTGCCATAGAAAAGGTTAGGTGGCAATCCGATAATGCCTTTGATATAGCCACGACGAATAATGTTAGTACGAATCTCTGCCTCGGCATTGCCACGAAAGAGCACTCCGTGAGGAAGAATACATGCGCCTTTTCCAGTAGTTTTGAGTGAGCGAATAATATGAAGAAGGAAAGCATGGTCACCATTTTTGGGAGGGGGTGTACCAAAATCTTTGAATCGGCCAAATTCATCCGGGTCTTTTACGCCATTGCTCCACGATTTAAATGAGAACGGAGGATTGGCTACGACAAAATCAAAGGTCTTGAGTTGACTACCATCTTTAAAAAGCGGGGTTGAAAGCGTATTTTCCCGCATTATCAGCGCTGTTGCGTTATCGTGTAAAATCATATTCATGCGGGCAAGCCCAGCAGTGGCGTTATCCATTTCTTGGCCAAATAATCTCGCATTCTTTTCTGTTTCATCCGCTACTTTCAAAAGCAAAGAACCGGAACCACACGCTGGGTCATAGACAGTTGGGGTTTTGTTTGTCGTACTTGCAATGCCGGTGGTCTTCGCGATGATACGGCTTACCTCGGCAGGAGTGTAAAACTGGCCTTTACTCTTACCACTTTCTGTAGCAAAAAGTTTCATTAAATATTCATAAGCATCTCCCAGAATATCGTCACCTTCTGCACGGTTTTTACTAAAATCAAGGGCGGGATTTTCAAAAATCGCAATCAGATTGGAAAGCTTCTTGACCATATCCGGACCGCTGCCTAGCTTTTCCGCATTGTTAAAATCCGGCATTTCTGAAAGCTTGTTAGCTTCTGCAATTGGTGCAATTATTTTCTTATTGATGTCGTCTCCAATAGTTGCTTTACCCTTAAGTGCTACCATATCCTTGAAGCTTGAACCTTTAGGGATGGTGATCGGAGCATAAGTCACGCCAGCATATTTATCGGAGATATATTTGATAAACAGCAAAACCAGTACATAGTCTTTGTACTGTGATGCATCCATACCGCCACGAAGTTCATCGCAACTTTTCCAGAGTGATGAATAAAGTTCGGATTTCTTTATCGCCATATTATTTACTCCTCGTATCGTTTCTAGACCACTTTTCAATCTCGTCCTTACGGTATCTCCACTGCCCCCCAAATTTAAAAGCCGGGATCTTTTCTTCCCGGCTCAATCGTCTTATTGTATATGGATGCAGCTTTAATGCTTCTGCAACTTCTTCAACTGTGTATGCTTCAATCAGTTTCTTCATTATTACCTCTGTTACATTTTGTTACATATTATAACACCTTCTTAATTTTAAAACAATTAGATTCTGCTACGCCTATATTTCTACTTTATAGGTACCTCGCGACTCTTGGAATCTTGGAGAGCGGTCCAGCTGGTGCCACTCCATTAATAATTTACTCATTGTGGGCTGGCACTTTCTGGACCGTCCCCTATTTCTCATTTATTTATTAAATGCTCATCTACACATCGATGCTGCTAAACACCTGATAACCTCTTTGCCTATATTGTACGACCTTATTGCCTCCTCATAGGTAACCGTAGCGGGGATCTTGCCTTCATGAGCAAAAAGATTTCGCCATTCAATAATGTTATTATACGCAGCCATCATGCTAATCTTTTCCGTTTTAAGCAATTCATTTTCTTTTTGTTCAATTTTTCTCCTATATCTTTTTACATATTTTTCTCCAAAAGCTGCAATATAGTCCTTTATAAAGGAGGTCTTTATCCTACCGTTGATTTTGTCAAAATATTTCTGCGTAAAATTTCCTAAAACTTTGTGCTTCTTTGTTCCAAATTCACAAAATATATCTTTTATCGAAAGCTCGTAGACGGTTGCAGCTGAAACTGAAATAAATCCTATATATCGTGATGTAATAAATGGGTCAGCAATGCCACCAATTAGTGTGTCAAGATGTGATATAACATCATCCGTAAGTTTGAAATGATCGTCAAATGGCATATTATTTTCTTAATAGATGCTTCTGAACAAGATCAAATCTTTTTTTAACGATATTTTCATCGGTGGTAGCAACTGTTGTAACCTCTTCAAAATTTGGATCACTAAGTATCTCGTTAAAATTATTAGATAAATTATCCGGAAGTTTTTTGTTGTTACGCAATACTGTGCAAATCACGGAATCTAAGATTGATGTGTTAAGAGGACCTCTTACGTGAAACGGCTTTTCTCCTAATTCTTCTATAATCTTTTTGCATACCCTAGGAAAGAGTTTTTGGAATTTTTTGAAGTTGGCTTTTGTACCAGCTCGATTGTCATTCATAGTTCTATTTAAAAAATCTTTCATCGGTTTAGTATAACTATCAAGGTGGTAACTTAGTGCGAATATTCTAAGTATTAATTCTACATCTCTTTGGTGCTTATCTAGTGCTTTCTTGCCTAAAATTTTCCGCCAATTCTTGTCATTGTTTAACACCCGAATCATCTTAACAAGTGGCCCGCGAAACACAACATTTCTAATTTCTTGAGACTTTAAAGGGGTACCTCCCGTATTCAATCGTTCAAATATATGATAAACGCTTGAACGATCCTTCAGTGGGGCTAATTGCCTTATGTTAATAGCTCTGAGTACAGTATTCTTGAGTTTCCTTTGGTCAGATTCAGAAAGTTCTGAGAATTTTTTGTTACTATAGGGGCGTTCTGCATCTAGGCCATGTAGGCGGAATACCTTTCTTCTCCCTTGGATATTCTCAAATCCAAAATATCCCTCGAAAAAGAATATAGTACTTAAGATTCTTTGTTGCCCATCAATAACCAAATTTCTATTTTCATCGTCAATGTAGAAAAATACTGGCGGAACCGGTAGACCCATTAAAAAAGAATCTATTAATAAAGAAGCTTGGCGAATAGTCCAAACAAATTCTCGCTGGTATTCTGGAATTGTTATGTCTCCATTTCGCCACATTTCAACAATTCCATTTAGTGTAAAATCAGATGGGTAAGTTGCTATATCGTACCTAATCGATGCCTCATCTTCTATTTCTTGTATTTCAAAGTCCAATTCTTCTTCATTGTTCTGCTTCTTTACCATTTGTTCCCTCCTTTAATAACTGTGATGGCTAACTATGAAAAATGTCTAAATTTTGACCAATTTATTAGCTTTGGGGATATAATACTTAATTCGCTTATTAGGTATTGAGTCCCTTTGGTTTCTCTAGGGGATATTATTCTACCTCCATATCCCCCTTTTGGCAAGGCTAAAATATGACTGCTTTAGTATCTATTACCCTTGAATTATTGGAACTTCTTGAACCAATTATGGATAGATAGCTTGATCTTGGTGGTACCATTGTCACCTTTCCGTTTGATGCGAAAAATCCATGTCTTAGGTAACCAGGCTCTCTTGCCATTAAAAACAATTAGAATAGCCTTTGGGGTTTCTTTAATGAGGGTAACATCCACCCATATATAGGTAGGGGGATTTATTATGCGGTTGATGAGGCGAATCCAGTTAATCATGGGCTTCTCGCTTTCTTCTGAGCAGGGCTGCGGCTTCTTGCATCCAGGGTGGCATGGTGTATTTAGGATGAGATTGCTTCGTCGCTTCGCTCCTCGCAATGACAGAGGTGGCTCTTCTCTTTCTGATTCGTTTAATTATAAGACCCTCGCGAGCCTTGTCACGGCGTTGTTTAACCTCTATCCTACTGATCGGGAGATCCTGCAGTTCTGCCCATACCTTTGGCTTCTTATTTCTGCGGCCGGGGACCATCTCTTTCCGGGTCGTGATGAGGCCCATATCTTCGAGCTCCTGTCTCGCCTTATATATTGTTGCATTAGATAGGCCGGTTGCTTCTATCAAGGCCCTTGTGCTGTAATCGCTTTTGCCATCTGCGCCACCTGCCAGAACATAGAGGATATAGAGCTTGGTGGCTGATGCTGACATTTCCTTTAGAAATCCCAGATCTTTAAGGTCTCTGTCTATCCAGCCGAATGGGTAAAGTTTTCTCATTTTATTTCAGTATCTATTTAGTATATATAGAGGGTTTAGATTTTGAACCATGCTCTGTTGGGAGCTGTGTTTAAAAATTAAACTATGGTTTGAGATTGCTTCGTCGCTTCGCTCTTCGCAATGACGGGTGGGGTGCGAAATAAAAAAGGAAGCTGAAATATCTCTTTTTCGAGACATTCTAACTTCCCTTAATTTATATAATTCCTTGTAACTACTTAAGTTACAAAAGTAACAGAATTGATGGCGTCCCCAACCGGATTTGAACCGGTGTCGAGGGCTTGAAAAGCCCTTGTCCTAGACCTGGCTAGACGATGGGGACGCAGATCTTTGTAATGTCGGTGCAGGCTTAAGCCTGCACCGCCGATTATTCGCTGTCTTCCGGGACCACCTTGGCCATAGAGGCAACCCTATCCTTCGGGTCCAGGCGTATCGCGCGCACACCTTGCGTGGCGCGGCCTGAGGTACGTATATCTTTGACCGAACAGCGTACAAGCATCCCTCCTGCCGTTATTATTATAAGCTCATCTTCGTCAGTTACGGTCTTGATCCCTACGGCGGCGCCATTTTTAGCGGTCGCCTTAAAGTTTTTTATACCCTTGCCTCCGCGGGATTGCTTTCTATAGTCCTCTATGTGCGTGCGTTTGCCGAATCCAAGCTCACTCACGGTCAATATCGTATCCTGCGGCATAACTACCTCAGCCCCGATAACTTCGTCATTCTTGCCCAAACGTATCCCACGGACACCCCTGGCAGCCCTACCCATCTGCCGGATCTCTTTTTCATGGAATCTTATCGCCATGCCGCCCTTCGTCGCTATCAGCACTTCTCGCTTGCCATCGGTCCTCTTGACGGCAATAAGATCATCGTCCTTGTCCAGACTGCATGCAATTATCCCGCCCCGGCGGGGGTTACTGAATGCCGTAAGCTCTATCCTCTTGACCGCGCCTCGCTTGGTAACCATGAAGAGATAGTGGCCCTCTACAAACTCCTTGACCGGCACAAGGGCTGTAATCTGTTCTTCCTTGTCCACCTGGAGGATATTTATTATAGCCTTCCCCTTTGTGGTCCTGCCTCCTTCGGGGATCTCGTGGACTTTCAGCCAGTACGCCTTTCCTTTGTTGGAGAAGAATAGTATATATTCATGAGTCGACGCGATAAAGAGGTGTTCGGCGAAATCTTCTTCCCGCATACCTGAACCGGTAACGCCCTTACCGCCACGTCGCTGCCTCTTGTAGGAGGATACCGGCAGCCTTTTGATATACCCGGCGTGGCTTATCGTTATCACCATGTCTTCATCGGCAATCAGGTCTTCTATATCCAGCTCCTTCATCTCAGCCTTTATGGCGGTCCTTCTCTCATCACCGAATTTCTCTCTTACCTCTTTCAATTCCTTTTTTACTATATCGAGAATTATCTTTTCGCTGCCGAGTATAGATGTATATAATTCTATCTTCTTTATTAGCTCAAGATACTCGTCATCTATCTTTTTACGCTCAAGCCCTGTCAGCCGCTGCAGCTGCATCTCGAGTATCGCCTGCGCCTGCCGATCGCTCAGCTCAAACTTCGTCATGAGCGCTTCTTTTGCTACAGGCGGCGTCTTCGATGCCCTGATCGTCTTTATGATGCGATCGAGATTATCGAGCGCTATCTTCAATCCTTCGAGAATGTGCGCGCGTTCCTGCGCCTTTCGTAACAGATAGCGGGTGCGTTTGACAACCACATCTTTGCGGTGGTCAACATAATAAGACATCGCCTGTTTTAGATTTAGTACGCGCGGCCTTGCGTCGACGAGCGCGAGCATAATCACGCCGAAGGTGACCTGCATCTGCGTGTGCTTATAGAGCTGGTTGAGAATAACTTGTGCATTGGCCGACTTCCGCAGCTCGATGACTATCCGCATGCCGTCTTTGTCGGATTCATCGCGCAGGTCGGATATGCCCTCTACCTTCTTATCCTGCACAAGCTTGGCAATCGACTCGATAAGGGTAGTCTTGTTTACCTGGAAGGGTATTTCGCTTATAATTATAAACTCCCTCCCCCCTTTTTGCTCCTCTACCGCTGCTTTGGCGTGGACTTTCAATCTCCCGCGGCCGGTATGGTATGCCTGCTTTATACCCTCGACGCCTGATATTATTCCACCGGTAGGGAAGTCAGGCCCCTTTACATATTTCATCAAGCCTTTTATATCTATCTGGGGGTCATCTATAAGGGCGCATATTCCATCAATAACCTCGGTGAGGTTGTGCGGCGGGATATTGGTGGCCATACCAACAGCGATACCACTTGCTCCATTTGCAAGGAGGTTCGGCAAAGCAGCGGGTAATAAGGATGGCTCCGTCATCGACTCGTCGAAGTTGGGAACGAAGTCGACCGTCTCCTTCTCCAGGTCCATCAGCATCCACTCGGCGACATGCTCCATACGTGCCTCGGTGTATCTCATAGCAGCTGCATTATCGCCGTCGATCGAGTTGTGGACGAAGATGCCCGCTGCCAACGCAAAATTATGCCAGGGATCTACTGTAAGGTCGTAAACATCCTCTCTCTTTTGAAGCACTCTTGTCGCAACTACCTTGTGATTATATCGTCGTGCTTCTTCTGCCAGCTCTTCAAGATTTGCAAAATATCTCTGGATATTTTCGAATTTTAGCACCCCGTTATTTGTCCTTTCGGCTTCATATATCTGAGGGGTCAAATAGCCATACTTATCTAAGATCGTTTTCGCAAATCTTAATGTTTTATTTTTGACCACCCTATCCTTATAGGCAGGGTCTGCCCAGTTCTTTCTTAGTGCGACTACTGCTCTTTGTGCGATTCGGTTCATCATGCCGGGCTCTTTCGTCAACCTCCTTCTGTTGCTGGCGATAATCCCGGCGATGATCTTCTCTCTAAAGCCAGGGTCGTTCCATTGCTTGGCAGCTTTTTCTGTTAGGTCTCTGCGTAGTTTTGGGTCGGACCACAGCTTATCTGCCATCCTCTTGAAATGGTCTTTGGGGTATTTGGCTCTATAGGATGGATCTTCCCATAGCTCTCTGGTTATCTTTGACTGCCTTTCTCTGCTTCTTGGATCATCCCATCTTTCTTTCGCTTTCGCTGCCATATGCCTGCGGTGCTCGGGAGTCGCCCAGAGCTCCAACGACATGCGCCGAGTAACCCCACTGATGAATTCCCTATACTGCCGATCTTTCCATCTCTCCTTTAGTTCCTTCGACTTCGTTCTGCTTAAAAGTCTCTGGAACGACTGGTCCTTCCATAATGCTTTGAGGTTTTCGCTCGAGGCACTTGCTATCCTTTGGCGGTACTCAGGATTCTGCCAGGCCTTTTTAATAGCCTCTCTCATCTTCTTTCGGTAGGCAGGGCTTTGCCAGTTCTTTCTATTTCGTTTTGCCTGCGCCATAGAAGCCTTATTTCTATTATCGCTATCTGCCCAAAACCTTCTCCGGCCATCGGCAATCTTTTTCACATACTCAGGATCGTTCTTATGGCGCTCTGCTGCCATTTCCTTGTGAAGCCCCCAATGTTCGCGCCATGGAATCCTGCGGATATTGTCCGGATTATTATTAAGCTTATCAAAATCTAAATGGTGCCTTATTCTGCCAGTGTTCTTTTTATAAATCTTCGCTCTCAAATTCCACTCATCGGCCAGATGATGTACGAAATCCCACCTATGATACTTCGGCTGATATGCCCTATGGTATCCTTTTAGGTTCGCATCTTCCTTTCCATCATAGGCCTCGACGCTTAATGGCATTAAAGAGTCACCGGGTTTTAGGTCTTTGGCATTCTTATACCTCCCGCTCCTTAACATAAAAGGATGGTCCAGGGTACACCTAATTCTTTCTCCGCTGTCCAGAGCTACTTCCATTATCTTCTGCTTTTTCCGAGTTAGTCTAGGCTTTTTGATTTCTG
>JABMSB010000040.1 GCA_013202205.1 Candidatus Omnitrophota bacterium | reverse complement strand
GGAAAGGATAAGCGCTGAAAGCATCTAAGCGCCAAGCCCCCCTCAAGATTATGTATCCCGTACCAAATGGTACCTAAAGGCACCTCGTAGACTACGAGGTTGATAGGCCGGAGGTGTAAGACCCGTAAGGGTTTCAGCTGACCGGTACTAATCTGCCGTGAGACTTGACCACTTGCAATTATAGTTAACATCTTCTGAAAATGTGGTTGTACGCTTCCTTTGGTTATAAGTTGTCAAACAATTAGATTTGGAGATGGCCGCCATCCGGCGGCTATCACCATAAAAGATTTCCGGTGGTAATACTGGAGGGGCAACACCCGTTCCCATTCCGAACACGGCAGTTAAGCCCTCCAAGGCCTATGGTACTTTACTGGTGACGGTATGGGAGAGTAGGTAACTGCCGGATTTTTTTTGCCTTGTATTGCCACTCTTCTCCCACACACCCTCTATTTATCTCCAACTTCACCCCTTGACAAATAACCCCCAAATATGGTAAATTATATCTCCACACCTATAGTATAAAATTATATCCTATAAATACAAAGGAGGCCTAATGGTACAGGTACTCGAAAGGGAGGTAAGGAGCTCAAAAAAAGGAGAGGCTATGGCACAATTTACGACAGATAAGATACGTAATATTGCGATTATGGCCCATTCCCACGCAGGCAAGACATCGTTGGTAGAGGCCATTCTTTTTGCGGGTGGTGCGATTAATGCGAAGGGCACGGTGGAGGCGGGCACTACCGTAAGCGATTTCCAGGCGGATGAGATAGCCCGCAAGATATCGATAAATGGTTCTGTCTCTAACTGTAAATATCGTGATAATAAAATAACTCTTTTAGATACTCCGGGTTATGCAGATTTCATAGGTGAGGTATTAACTGCCATTGATGCAGCTGACGGAGCCATTCTTTTGGTAAATGCTGTTAGCGGTATAGAGATAGGCGCGGAGCGCGCATGGAAGCTTATTCAGGCACAGAATAAGCCATGCGCGATCTTTATTAATAAGATGGATAAGGAGAATGCCGACTTCGATAAGACTTACGAGGCGATAACCACAAAGTTTGGCAAGAAGTGTACGATCATGACCTTTCCCATAGGAGAGAGTGCATCGTTTAAGGGTGTGGCCAATCTTGTAACTAAGGCAGGAATGGATGGTTTAGGTGACGCGAAGGAAAAGGCAAAGAAACTTCGCGAGGCACTGATAGAGACAGCAGCTGAAGCAGATGACGAGTTGCTTGAGAAGTATCTTGAGGCAGGCGAACTTACAGATGACGAGTTTAAGAGCGCATTTGGCGCGGGTGTTAAGGCAGGGACGATCGTACCGGTCCTGTGTGGTTCAGCAACAAGTGATGCCGGTGTCAAGGAGCTTTTGGATATGATAATAGACCTGATGCCGTCACCGGCCCTACAATCACCCAAGAAGGGGAAAAACCCAAAGGGCAGCGAAGAAGAGGTGAGGGAGCCGAAGGCCGATATGCCTTTTAGCGCCCAGGTTATCAAGACTATAATAGATCCATACGTGGGTCAGCTCAGCATATTCCGTATCTTCTCAGGAAACATAGCGTTACATTCGAGTTTTTACAATGTCACTACCGGGGAGAGGGAACGTGTTACACAGCTACTTGAGATACAGGGCAAGAATCATGCCACGATCGACAAAGCAGAAGCAGGCGACATAGTGGCCGTTGCAAAATTAAAGAATACCCACACCGGAGATTCTCTGGCAGATGAGAAGTCACCTATCATGTTCGATCAGGTTGTATTACCTGAGCCCGCCATATCATTTTCAGTGAAACCTAAATCTAAAGGTGATGTCGATAAGATATCGGCGGCATTAGCTAAGTTGTCTTCTGAGGATTGCACCTTCAAGATAACCAGGGATGCCCAAACAAGAGAGCTTATAGTAGCCGGTCTTGGCGATCTACATCTTGATATAATGCTCAAACGCTTGAAGGAGCGCTATCACGTAGAAGTCGATAAGGGTACGCCGAAGGTTGCCTATAAAGAGACGATAACGGCCAAGAGCGAGGCCCAATATAAGCATAAGAAACAGTCCGGTGGAGCAGGCCAGTTTGCAGAGGTTTGGTTGCGGGTAGAACCGCTTGCGCACGGCACTGGATTCGAATTCGTCAGTGAGGTCGTCGGGGGTGCCATACCGGGGCCATTTATAGTCAGCTGTGAGAAAGGTATCAGAACGGCATTGGACAAAGGGGTGCTCGCCGGCTATCCGATAGTAGATGTCAGGGCGGTCGTTTATGACGGGAAGACCCATTCGGTCGATTCGAAGGATATTGCTTTTCAGATGGCTGCCCGCCATGCTTTTAAGGAAGCGTTTCTTAAGGCAAAACCGGTCTTACTTGAGCCTATCATGGAAGTTGAGATAACGGTGCCTGAGGAGTGCATGGGTGATATATCAGGTTCTGTCAATTCGAAGCGTGGCAGGATACTAGGCATGGGAGTAAGCACCATCAGTGCCCATATACCGCTGGCCGAAATGTTCAAATATGCCCCGGAGCTAAAGTCACTCACGGCAGGCCGCGGTACATACACCATGAGATTTTCTAATTATGAGCAGGTTCCAGCAAAGACAACGGAGGCAGTGATTGCTCAGGCAAAACAGGCCAAAGAAGGAGAGGAATAGATGTCAGGACACTCTAAATGGGCAAGTATTAAACACAAGAAGGCCGCGACGGATAGTAAGCGCGGCAAGTTATTTACAAAATTGATTAAAGAGCTGACGGTAGCTGCCCGATCAGGAGGCGGTAATCCCGATAGTAATCCCAGCCTGCGCACGGCAATAGATAGGGCCAAGGGCTCAAATATGCCGGCGAACAACATTGAGCGCGCGATAAAGAAGGGTACGGGAGAGCTCCCGGGCGTTACATATGAGCAGATAACCTATGAGGGTTACGGACAGAGCGGAGTCGCGATCCTGGTAGAGTCCCTTAGTGACAACAAGAACCGGACCACTGCCGAGGTACGAAATATCTTCGCAAAGAAGGGCGGCAATATGGCAGGCGCCGGTTCTGTGAACTGGATGTTTGAGAAGAAGGGGTTCTTCGTCATCAATAAATCGACAATAGGCGAAGATGAGCTCATGGCGTTAGCGCTTGAGGCCGGTGCTGATGATTTTTCAGTAGAAGACGATACCTATGAGATAAAGACCCAACCGAACGATTATTACAAGGTAAAGAAAGATCTCGAGGACAAGGGTGTTAAGATCGAGGCTTCAGAATTGACCATGATACCGAAGAGCACAGTTGCACTTACCGGTGATACTGCCAAGCAAGTCCTCGCCTTGGTCGAGGAGCTTGAAGACCACGATGACGTACAGAATGTCTATGCCAATTTTGATATACCGGATGATGTAATAAACGAAAGAGATACTGCCGGATAATTATATGCGCGTATTGGGTGTTGATCCAGGCCTGAACGTTACGGGTTATGGCATAATAGACTCAGATAAAAAAGGGCTCCGTCTCGTTGAGGCGGGAGTGGTAAGGACATCACCAAAGTCGCCTCTGGGCACAAGGCTGAAGAAGGTATACACGGCATTATCTGAATTGATAGATGAGACGAGGCCTGAGGTAGTAGTCCTTGAAAAGCTCTACTCGCATTACAAACACCCTACCACGGCGATATTGATGGGGCATGTAAGAGGGGCGATCTCTTTACTTGCCGAAGATAAATGCCTACCGCTGGCAGGTTACGGAAATACCAGGATAAAAAAAGCAGTCATAGGCAAAGGCAGCGCGCAGAAGGATCGCCTGGGCCGTATGGTAGAGATGGTCCTGGGGCTTAAGACCACCCCAAAATACAATGATATCACGGACGCGCTCGCTCTTGCGATTGCCCACGTGCGCATAACAGAGACAGACCATATATTAATTACAGCAGGAAAGAAGATATGATAACCCACATAAGCGGCAACGTAAGCAAGAAGAAGGAGCTGAGTGTTGTTGTGGATGTTAATGGTTTCAGCTACGAGGTATTTATACCGGCAGCCATTATGAAGATCCTTGATGAGAAGGTCGAAGAGAATAGCGAGCTCAAGCTCATCACCTACCACTACCATCAGGTCGATCAATCAAGGGCGATACCGATCCTGATAGGTTTTTTGAATGAGATCGAGAGGGAGTTTTTTGAGAAGTTCATAACAGTAAGCGGTATCGGTCCCAAGGCGGCAGTGAGGGCCCTTAGCCTGCCGTTTTCAAGGATAGCAGATGGTATAGATTCCGGTGATCTCACGCTCCTTAAGACCTTGCCCGGGATCGGCGAACAGCGCGCAAAGGAGATAATCGCAAAGCTTCAGGGTAAAGTCGGCAAATTCGGCCTTATACAGGATAAGGAGACGGCAGTTGCCTCAGATGTAAAAGAAGATGTGCGCAATGAAGCGATGGAGGTGCTCCTACAGCTCCAATATAAGAAGAAGGAAGCAGAGATGATGGTGCATAGAGCTATAACCACTAACCCGAAATTATCTACATGCGAGGATATACTAAACGAAGTCTATAAACAGAAGAGCAAGCGATAGCAAAGGGTATAGATATGACAGAAGAGACGAAAGTGAAGAGGGAGAAGATGATTCAGACCCAGGAGACGGATGAAGACGTAGTCTTGAATCTATCCCTGCGGCCAAAGGGGCTAAAGGAATTTGTCGGCCAGAAGAAGCTGGTCGAGAACCTGAAGATCTCTCTTACAGCGGCCAAGAAGAGGAAAGAGCAGCTTGAGCATATACTATTTTCAGGGCCGCCGGGCCTTGGCAAGACGAGTTTGGCCCATATCATAGCCCATGAGATGGGCACGAAGATAACGGCAACGAGCGGGCCTGCCATAGAGCGCGCGGGCGACCTCATAGGCATACTTACGAATCTTGAAGCAGGGGATATACTCTTTATAGATGAGATACACCGGTTATCGAGGCCCGTCGAGGAATTCATATATCCTGCCATGGAGAATTTTCAGATAGATTTTGTCATAGATAAAGGGCCGTATGCCAAGACGATCAAGTTCAATCTCAAGCCATTTACGCTCGTAGGCGCAACTACGCGAGCAGGGCTTCTTACAGCGCCGATGCGGGGCCGCTTTGGTATATTCCATCACCTCGATTTTTATGAGCCGGAAGAACTCGTCAAGATAATATTAAGATCTGCCGATATCCTGGGTGTCGAGACATCAAAAGACGGGGCGCTCGAGATCGCAAGGCGTTCGCGCGGCACACCGAGAATAGCAAATCGATTGCTCAGGCGTGTGCGCGATTGGGCAGAGGTCAAGTCCCACGGCAAGATAGATGAAAAGATAGCAGACAGCGCGCTGACAGCCCAGGGCATAGATGAGATAGGCCTCGATCCAATAGACCGAAAAGTTATAAAGGCGATGATAGATTTTTATAGAGGTGGTCCTGTAGGCATAGAGTCGCTGGCAGCCACGCTGAATGAGGAGCCCGATACGATAGTCGATGTGGTCGAGCCGTATCTACTTAAGATAGGATTCCTTAAGCGTACGGGGCGCGGGAGGGAACTCACCCGCCTGGCCATGGAGCGCTATGGGGCATCACTTAAGACCGGGTCTCAGAAGGAGATGTTTTAACTTTATGAAGCTACTGATGCATATCTGTTGCGCGCCGTGCGCGATATACCCCATCAATACGTTAAAGGGTCGGGTATGTGACTCAATAACCGGGTTTTATTTCAATCCTAATATACATCCCAGGGAAGAGTACGATAAGCGCAGATTAGCTCTCGAGTATTATTCTATGGAGATTCAAACCAAGGTTGTATATCCGGAATATAATACGCAACCGTATTTTGATCGGATAGCAGGGAATGAAGAGTCTGATGCGCGCTGCAGCCATTGTTGGCGTATGAGGCTTGAGGCAACGGCCGGACATGCAAAGGAAGAGGGGTTTGACGCGTTTACTACCACACTCCTTATCAGTCCCTACCAGCAGCACGACATAATCAAACGTATCGCGCAGGAGGTTTCACACGAGACGGGGGTAGGTTTCTTATACCATGATTTTCGGGAAGGTTTTAAGAAATCACAGCAGGTTGCCAGGGAGAAGGGTTTGTACAGACAGAAATATTGCGGCTGTGACTTCAGTATGAGCGAAAAGACAAAAGTTCGAAAGGTTTAGATGTTCGAGGTAAGCAGCATAGGAAAGATCTTAATAGGTTCCGGTATATTCTTGGTATTGATGGGCCTCGTATTTATCACAGCGGGTAAGATCCCCTGGGTGGGTAAGTTGCCCGGCGATATCATTATTCAGAAAGAGAACTTCTCCTTCTATTTTCCTCTCACCACATGCATAATCCTGAGCGCCATTCTCTCCCTCGCATTCTTCCTGACGGGGCGAAGATGAAACGGGCTCGACCTCTTTTCCGCTGCGCCATAGCCTTACTTGTCACAATTCTCATACCCCTTGAATCTTTTGCCGGTTCTGTGCGGCCGACCCGCAAGAGCTTCTACCCGATACGCGTTGCCGTGGTAAAGGGTGCTGAAAAAGTTGCGCTCAAAATAAAAGGGCCTTACCAGATACTCGCCTTAAATACCGAAGACCTCCTCGGCGAAGGGCGGTCATTAAGAAAGGCCGAGATCTATCCAACAGGGGCAGGTATAACCTTTGACGATAGGCACCTTAAAATATACGGGATAAAGATAAGGCCCGATAAGGAAGCTACAATCTATATCAATGATAGGCAGTTTAGAGGGGAAGTTGACATAATCAGGACCGAAGACACAAAACTTTTAACTGTCAACTATCTCGATATAGAGGATTATTTAAGAGGTGTATTATACCACGAGGCGTCACACAGGTGGCCTATCGAGGCCCTAAAGGCCCAGGCCGTTGCCTCGAGGACTTATGCGGTTTATCAGATTGAGAATAGAAAAGACGAGGATTATGATGTTACAAACACAGTCTATTCGCAGCTGTATGGCGGTAGGACATCGGAGAAGCATAAGACAAATATGGCCGTAGATGCCACACTGGGCCAGGTCCTTACATATGGAAAGGGCAATGTCTTGCCGGCATATTACCATTCTACATGCGGAGGACATACGGAGAATGCCGGAGTTGTATGGAAGGTAAAGGGTGTTGACCCACTCAAGGGTAAGAGGTGTGATTTTTGTAAAGGTTCTCCGCAATATGATTGGCGTAGGGTTGTCGGGTTAGGTGAAATAAGGGAAAGGGTGAATCAATCAGGACGCAAGATTGGCGAGATCATTTCGATTGAGACCGAAGGAAGAGATAGGTCCGGGAGGGCAGAGAAGGTAATCCTGAAGTCAAAATGGTCCAAGATCGCACTCCCCGCAACAGATTTTAGGATGATAGTGGGCCATACTACAATAAGGAGCACCAACTTTACGGTATCAATAAAAGGGGATCAAGCGCGTTTCACAGGTAAAGGGTGGGGCCATGGCGTAGGAGTATGTCAATGGGGCATGTTCGGGATGTCGCGCAAAGGATATCAGTATACGGCAATACTCCAATACTATTATCCCAAAACCTCTATGAAGAGCATAATAAAGAAGACTGATGAAGATATCTGAGTTCGATTATACATTACCCAAAGAGTTGATAGCCCAGCATCCGCTAAAAGAGCGTGATGCCTCAAGGCTTCTTGTTTTGGATAAAGCTAAAGGCACAATAAGGCATAAGACCTTTCGGGATTTGCCGGACTATGTAGCGTCTCCCGACATCTTGGTGCTAAATGATACAAAGGTCTTTCCGGCACGGCTTAATGGTACGCGCAAAAGTGGGGGTAAGGTAGAGGTATTTCTCCTTGAGGATTTAAGCGAAGGCGTATTCCGCGTGCTTATCAAGCCCGCGAAGAAGGTTAAAGAAGGGGATCTGTTCGTATTTGGCGATGGCGGGCTCCGGTGCGAGGTGACAAAACTAGATTTCAGCGAGAAGATAATCAAATTTCTATCCCCGTCAGGTACCATTTTACAGGAGAAGATAGCCGAAGTAGCAGAAGTGCCACTGCCACCTTATATAAAACGGCGACCGGATGAAAAAGATTCCCTGCGCTATCAGACAATATATGCAGAGAATGAGGGTTCATGCGCCGCGCCTACGGCAGGCCTCCATTTTACCGACGAGGTCTTAAATGCGATAAGGTCAAAAGGTACTGCAATAGCCAAGCTGACTCTGCACGTCAACTATGCGACATTTGCGCCGGTCAAGACAGAGGATGTGAGAGAACACCACATGCACCGTGAATATTATGAGATTAGCGAGGAAGCCGCTAAAACTATCAATTCCGTGCGAAAGGCAGGGGGTAAGGTTATAGCAGTGGGTACGACCAGCGCGCGGACACTCGAAACATGCGCCTTTAGCAATAATGGATTGTCCGCCATCAAAGCTCAAAAGGGTTTTACAGACCTATTTATATACCCACCGCATCAGCTTAAGGCCGTCGATATGATGCTGACAAATTTTCACTTGCCCCGCTCGACACTCCTTATGCTGGTGAGCGCATTTGCAGGTAAGGACTTGATAATGGAGGCATATGAAGAGGCGATAAGAGAGAAATATCGTTTCTTCAGCTATGGCGATGCCATGCTGATAATTTAATAAAGCAGTTTTTTGGAGATGGAGAGATGTTTAAATTAGTTAGGACAGATAAGAAGACGAGGGCCAGGGTGGGGAGATTTACCACCCCGCATGGCAAGGTGAATACGCCCTGTTTTATGCCGGTCGGTACGCAGGCTACGGTGAAGACGCTATCCGTCGAGGATATCAAAAATTGCGGTGCCGGCATGATCCTTTCCAATGCATATCACCTCTATCTGCGCCCCGGTGTCGAATTGATCAAGAAAGCAGGCGGACTGCATAAGTTTATGGGGTGGGATAAGACGATATTGACAGATAGCGGTGGGTTTCAGATATTTAGTTTAACCTCACTGGTCAAGGTGCGTGATGAAGGAGTCGAATTCAGCTCGCATATCGATGGCTCAAAACATTTCTTAAGCCCTGAAGATGTTGTCCGTATACAGCGCGACATGCTTGGAAGCGATATCAGTATGGTCCTCGATGAATGTGTTAAGTACCCTTCCACAAGAGACAGGGCAGAGTCGGCAATGAAGATTACCTTGGATTGGGCAAAGAGGTCGAAGAAGGAGTTCGGGGCCAAGAACCCGGAAGGAAAACTCCTATTTGGGATCGTTCAAGGTTCGAGTTTTCTCGATCTGCGGGAGGAGTGCGCCAAGAGGCTTGTCGATATGGGATTTGCCGGGTATGCCATAGGGGGTGTAAGTGTGGGCGAGCCTGATGAATTGATCCGGGAGACGATAGAGGCCACGGCCCAGATGCTCCCTAAGAATAAGGTGCGTTATGTGATGGGGGTGGGTACGCCGATAGACATAATCAATGCGGTAGCGGCAGGTTGTGATATGTTCGATTGCGTCATGCCTACCAGAAATGGCCGAAATGGGACCGCCTTTACTAAAGAGGGTAAACTTCCTTTAAGGAATGCCCGCTACAAGGAGGACTTCCGTCCCCCAGAGGGGGGGTGCGAGTGTTATACCTGTAAGAACCATACCCGCGCCTACCTGCGTCACTTGATTAACGTCAATGAGATCCTGGGGTTACGATTAGTTTCCTTGCATAATATACATTTTTATGTTAATCTAATGGCTGCGATACGGGAAGCAATATTGGTCAAGGATTTTGAACGTTTTAAGAGAGAGTTTATTAACCATTATGGAGGAGAATTATGATCGGTTTAGCGTATGCAATGGCACAACAGCCGCAAGCACAGGGCGCAAACGCACCAAGCCCAATATTAAGCTTGATGCCCATTATCTTTATCTTTATTATATTCTATTTCCTGCTAATATTACCCCAGAAGAAGAAACAGGATGCGCACAAAAAGACGATCGAAGCACTGAAGAAGAATGATAGCGTAGTTACCTCAGGTGGCATACACGGCGTTATCACCAACGTCAAGGATAATACAGTGATGCTCAGGGTTGATGAGAATGTCAAATTAGAGGTCCAGAAGAGCGCGATATCCGTTGTTAAGTCCAAGGGAGAGAACGCGTAATAATATCCTAAAATAATCGAAACCGGAGGAAAGATATGCCAAGGAATGCAAAGTGGAAGATGGTTCTCATAATTGCCGTAGTGGGGCTTGCGCTATGGTACGCGTACCCACCGCTCGATGTGAAGGGCCCCGATGGAGAACTTATCAAAAAGGGCAAGGTAAACTTGGGGCTCGATCTTCAGGGCGGCATGCACCTTGTGATACAGATCGATTCGGCTAAACTTCCGCCGGAGTGGAAGGCGAAGGAGAACGCAGTTCGCGAGGCAACGGATAGAGCGCTTGAGATTATAAGAAATAGGATCGACCAATTTGGTGTTTTAGAGCCGACTATACAGCGCCAGGGTGTTGATAAGATAATTATACAGCTTCCCGGTATTACGGATAGACAGAGGGCAATAGATATAATCGGTAAGACAGCCCATCTGGAGTTTAAGATCGTCGAAGAAGATCCCGACCTCCTGAGGACGGCATTTGATATTGAAGAGGAAGTTGAAGAGGCGCCGCAAGAGAGCTTTCCTGAAGATGTAGTTGCCGATCCACAAGAGCCGTCTGAAGGGACCGAGGAGTTTGAAACCAAGGTAGCTAAGGCGCTTGAAGATACGCTTAAGAAAGCTGAGCTTCAAAAGAGATTAGAAGGATATGAACTTAAGAAACTGGGCAAGGAGACCATACTTGTTAAGAAAGAGGCAGTCCTTACCGGTGAGACACTTGTTGAAGCAACAGTTGCCTTTAGCCAATCCGGTTTTAATGAACCTTATGTCTCCCTGACGTTTAATAACAAAGGGGGCGCGATATTTGCAAAGGTGACATCGACCAATATAGGCAGGAGGTTGGCCATAGTCTTAGACGGTGTCATTAAGTCTGCCCCGGTGATCAGGGAGAGGATCCCATCAGGCAGGGCCCAGATAACGGGTAATTTTTCTGTAGATGAGGCAAACGATCTGGCCATCATACTAAACGCCGGTGCCCTTCCTGCTCCGATAAAGATAGTAGAGGAGAGGACGGTTGGGCCTACGCTGGGTAAAGATTCCGTACAGCGCGGCATGAGGGCGATCGCCATGGGTGGCATGGCAGTCCTTCTCTTTATGGCAGCCTACTATCTCTTTGCGGGATTGGTAGCCGATTTTGCCCTATTCTTGAATATCGCCATAATATTAGGAGCGCTCTCTTATCTTAACGCTACTCTGACATTGCCTGGTATCGCGGGATTGGTATTGACTATAGGTATGGCGGTCGATGCCAATGTTCTGATATTTGAGAGGATAAGGGAGGAGTCAAAGGTAGGGAAGGTATTACGCGCGGCCATAGATAGTGGTTATAAGAAGGCCTTCCTTACGATCCTCGATTCAAATGTCACGACCCTTATCACCGCACTCATCCTCTTTCAGTTCGGCACAGGGCCGGTTAAGGGATTCGCAACGACTCTTTCGATAGGCATACTCGCATCGATGTTCAGCGCGCTCGTCGTGACGCGATTTGTGCTCAACCGTTTCGTATCGTCGGGATTTCAGAAATTGCGCATGTTTCAATTGGTAAAGAACCCGAATATAAATTTTATCAGCAAAAGAAAGATCGCTTATGTCGTTTCGCTGGTATTGATCGTAATAGGCCTCTTCACCTTCTATAAAAAGGGGGAGAAGAATTTCGGCATAGATTTTACCGGCGGGTCGATTCAGCAGTTCGCATTCCAGGACCCCATATCGAACGATCTCTTGAGGGGATCCCTGGAGAAGATAGGCCTCGGGGATGCGCTGCTGCAGCGCTTCGGTGATGATAAAGAGGTTATAATAAGGACACCCAAGGATGAGGCGAGCAGGATGTCCAAGCAATTTGCTGATGATATACCGGAGAACCAATCCGAACTTTTGCGGGTTGAGAGCGTAGGTCCCAGCGTAGGGCATGATTTAAGGTCGAAGGCACTCTGGGCGCTATTCTATTCCATGATAGGCATATGCATCTATGTCTCATTCCGGTTCGAATTCAGGTTCGCGATAGCGGCCATAATAGCATTGCTTCACGATGTCCTCATCGCTGTGGGCGCGATTGCCATAACGGGGAGGGAGATCTCACTGCCTGTAATTGCGGCACTCCTCACCGTAGTCGGTTATTCTATAAACGATACGATAGTTATCTTCGACAGGATAAGGGAAGACCGTAAGCTGATGCGCAAGGATAGTTACGAGACGATAATCAATACGAGCATAAACCAGACACTCTCGCGTACCGTACTGACTTCATTGACGACGCTTATCGTTGTGGCTACGCTCTATTTCTTGGGTGGCGAGGTGATAAACGATTTCGCGTTCGTCCTTCTGGTAGGTGTCGTGGTCGGTACCTATTCTTCCGTTTATATTGCCAGCCCCATTCTCATCGATTGGCCTGGCAGGCGTAGGCGATAAAAACTCAAAAAACAGAATTCCCCTCTATGCATAATCACAATGATATGTACAGTTTTGGGGCAAAGACCGCGGTTACTTCTATATGCATAAACAGCGGTCTTTGCGTCCTTAAGTTCGCAGCGGGCATCCTCGGACGCTCACACGCGATGCTTGCCGACGCGGTCCATACCGCAAGCGATCTATTGACCAGCGTAGCCGTACTTGTGGGTTTTAAGATCGCCAAAAGGCCGGCAGATTTAGAACACCCTTATGGACACGGAAGGGCAGAGTCTATTGTCGCCAAGCTGGTCGCCTTTGTACTCATATGTCTGGGTGTCAAGGTCGGCTGGGATTCTATGTATGCATTGAGGGAAGGGGGACTCCATAGGCCTCACGTGGCAGCATTATGGGCGGCCATTCTATCGATCCTTGTTAAGGAAGGGCTTTTTCGGTATTCGTACAGGAGGGGCAAGAAGATCTCCAGCACCTCACTCGTGACGGATGCGTGGCACCACCGGTCTGATGCCATATCATCTGTAGCTGCGCTGATCGGTATCGGCGGGGCGAGGTTGGGGTTCTCGGCGCTCGATCCGCTGGCAGGTATTGCCGTCTCTATCTTGGTAATCAAGGTTGGTTTGCAGAATTTTCACAGCGCATATGATGAATTGATGGATAGCTCCCTCCCCAAAGAGATTACCGATAATATAAAAAACCTTACCTTACAGATAGAAGGCGTTAAGAGGGTAAAGGATATAAAGACAAGGAAGCTCGGGCTCGAGATACTTATCGACCTAATTATAGAGGTGGATGGCCAGATGACAGTCAATAAATCACACGCCATAACCGCGATGGTCAGAAAAAATATCCTGGATAAAGTACCCAATGTCAGGGATCTGATGATACACGTAGAGCCTTGCTAAGGATTTTAATAGAGAAGGATAACTTCACCACATGAGAAAGAAGTGGATCTTAAAAGAGGCGAATGAATCTTTAGTGTCAAAATTGGCTAAGACACTCGGGATATCTCCCATCATTTCTACAATACTGATCAATAGGGGCGTAAAAGATGCGGATACCGCAAAACAATTTCTCACCTCAACACTAAATGACCTGCATAGCCCCCTCCTTTTTAAAGATATGGATAAGGCGATCCTGCGCATAAAAGAAGCACTGAAGAAAGAAGAGAAGATCCTCCTCTACGGAGACTACGATGTCGATGGTATAACTTCTGTGGTACTCCTCTTTTCTGCTCTGAAGCGGTTTGGCGCAGATGTCGATACCTATATACCGAATCGCATAAAAGAGGGATATGGCCTTAATAAGGAGGCGATAGAATCGGCCCATAAAAGAGGTGTTTCGCTGCTGATCACAGTCGATTGCGGAATTAGCGCGCATGAAGAGATCGACCACGCTGCCGAGCTCGGCATAGATACGATAGTGACAGATCACCACCGGATCCCCGCGCAAGGCGCGCCTCGCGCGCACGCTGTTATAAATCCCTTACAAGAAGATTGTCTCTATCCTTACAAAGGGTTAAGTGGTGTTGGATTGGCATATAAGCTTGCCCAGGCAATCTCTATCGATAGGCCGGACTATGATCCTACAGAGGGACTCGACTTGGTCGCGCTCGGAACGATCGCGGATATATCTCCCCAGACAGGGGAGAACCGTATCCTGACGATATATGGCCTTAAGGCACTTAAGGTGACAAAACGGCTGGGACTAAGGAAGATGATTGAGGTAGCCGGTTTAAAGAAGGAGATCAGTTCATATCACGTCGGTTATATAATAGCGCCACGGATAAATGCTATGGGCAGGCTGGGATCCGCGGATATTGCGGTAAGGCTTTTATTGACCGAAAATGAAGATGAGGCGCACGAACTTGCATTGCGTCTCAATAAGGAGAATAAATCGCGGCAGGGCATTGAAGAGCGCATATTGAAAGAGGCGCTCGCTAAGGTAGATGCCGAGATAAACTTCAAATATCATAAATCGATCGTCCTCGGAGATGAATCCTGGCATCCGGGCGTATTGGGCATAGTAGCATCGAGGCTGGTAGATAGGTTCTACAGGCCGACGATCTTGATAGCATTCGATGGCGATACAGGTAAAGGTTCAGGCAGGTCTGTCAAAAATTTTCACCTCTTTCGCGGGCTCAACGAATGCAAGGACCTCTTGCTCGACTTTGGAGGGCACGCGGCTGCCTGCGGGGTACTTCTTAAAAAGGAAATGCTAGAAAATTTTAGGGAACGGTTTAATGGAATAGTCTCCAGGGACCTGCCGGACGGAGACCTTGTGCCGACGGTCGAGATAGACGCGGAGGTGTCGCTCTCACATCTTAATGAAGACCTGATTTCACAACTGGAAAGATTAGCGCCGTTTGGCCCGGGGAATCCTAAGCCGGTCTTTGTCTCAAGGAATATCTATCTAAAGAAAGGGCCCACGCGGATAGGCAGAAGAGGTGTAAAGGCGTGGGTCAGTGATGGCAGCACTACCTGTGAGGCTATATCTTTTAGGGAAGATCACGGTTTATACGGCCTGGAAAATTCAGGCGTGGATCTCGTATATCTACCCTCGGTAAACGATTGGCAGGGGATATCGTCCCTTCAGCTTATGCTTGAGGACGTGGGACAAATTTCCTAGGTGTAGCCTTCTTGACCTTTCCGGCCTTTAAGCATTTAGTACAGACGGACATTCTCTTTGTGACGCCGCGCCTGATAGATACCCTGACCGTCTGCAGATTTGGCAAAAAGCGCCTGCGTGTGACGCCGGTTATCTTCTTACCTACGCCGCCTTTTTTCTTGGCCAGACCTCGGCGTGCTATGCTGCGGCCTGCGGCCGGCCTCTTCCCGCAAATTTCACATATCTTAGACATTTTGTACACCTCGCTATCAGTTTTTTTTATGAGCGGAGATTATAACATGGATAGCAATAAAACGCAAACAAAAAATATATCCCCCAAAAATACGAAACCCCTCCATACCCCCATACGCTACATAAAGGGTGTTGGCCCCAAGATCGCCGAATATCTGGGCCGGCTCGATATTGTTACGGTGGAGGACCTGCTATATCACCTGCCGCGCCGCTATGAGGACCGGTCAAAGTTTTCTCCGATAAAAGAAGCGCCAATAGGAAAATATAGCGCAATAAAAGGCGAGGTCCTTACCTTTGGTGTGCGCCGGAGCAAAAAGGGGATGCAGGTACTTGAGGTGGCGGTTGGCGATAGAAGCGGGGTTATATACGGCGTCTGGTTTAACCAGCCCTTCCTAAAGAAGTTCTTCAAAGTTGGCCAGCGAATAGTCCTGTATGGTAAGGTAGAGCGTTATAAAAAGCTCCAGATGAACCAGCCGGAGTACGAGATATTGAAAGAGAATGAAGAAGCGGTGTCGATACACATAGGAAAGATCACACCTATATACCCATTGACCCAGGATGTGAACCAGCGCTTCTTAAGGAACACCGCAAAGAGGGCGCTCGATGGGCATATTAACCATACGGACGAGATCTTGCCAACCCCAATACGCGCGAGGAATAAACTGGTAGACATACGCTTTGCCATATACAACATACACTTTCCATCCAATTTCGATGCACTCAACAGGGCTTACCGGAGGATCGTATTTGATGAATTTTTTATCCTGCAGGTAGCTGTGGCACTCAAGAGATCATCCGTTAAGATAGCTATGGATGGATTAAAGCACGAGCTTAAGGATGAGTGGCTCGATACCTTTAAAGATAATCTGCCGTTTGAGCTGACCAAAGGGCAGGAGAAGGTGATAAGAGAGATTGAGCAGGATATGGTTAGCGAGAAGAAGATGAACAGATTGCTGCAAGGCGATGTCGGCAGCGGAAAAACAGTTGTGGCAGCCTATGCGGCATACCTCACAGTCAAGAATGGACACCAGGCAGCGATAATGGTACCGACGGAGATATTGGCAGAACAACATTATGTCAACCTATTGCGGCTTTTTCTACCGCTCAATATGCGTGTCGAACTCCTCGTCAGCGGCCTCTCTGATGAAGCGAAGAACCAGGCGCGCGAGGGGTTGGCAAACGGGGAAGTAGATATTATAATCGGTACACATTCCCTGATACAGGAGACGGTCGACTTTAAGAAACTTGGACTCATAGTTGTAGATGAGCAGCATAAATTTGGCGTGGGCCAGCGCGCCCAGTTACGCAAGAAAGGATGGAACCCGGATGTCCTGGTGATGACCGCAACACCCATACCGAGGACGCTTGCGCTGACCGTCTACGGGGATCTAGATATATCGACGATAAAGGAGAAGCCCACAGGCCGGCGTGAGATACTTACCTATTTAGCGCAAGACGCCGAGCGTGATAAGGTATATGAGCTTATAAGAGGGGAGCTTAAGAAGGGGAGGCAGGCCTACATCGTCTCACCGCGCATAGAGGGTTCACCAGAGTCTTTACTTAAGTCTGCAACCGAGATGTACGAAGAACTTAGGTCGAGACCATTTAAAGATTTCTCAGTTGGCCTTATACACGGAAAAATGTCTACAGAAGAAAAAGAGAAGGTTATGTCCCATTTTAAAAAAGGAAATATAAATATCCTGGTTTCAACGGTTGTGATAGAAGTCGGTATAGATGTACCCAACGCTACAGTAATGGTGATCGAAAATGCCGAACGCTTTGGCTT
>JABMSB010000039.1 GCA_013202205.1 Candidatus Omnitrophota bacterium | reverse complement strand
CGGGGTTTATATGATCGAAGATACGCGATCTGACCGTCGATATATAATAAAAATTCTGAAATGGACATGTATAGGATTGGCTCTTAGGCTGATCCCTATGCCTTTTACGATGCAGGGGCAGGATCCATTCTGGTTCAATTACGGTCCTATGGTCTTTGTTACGGAAGGCATATGGGATACTTACGGTTATATCAGCGCCAATTACCCGAATTACCACCTCGCCCAGTATGGGCCCGTCTCATTTATTATCCTGTCAATAGCACACTTCATATTTATCAAACTCTGTGGGGCTGCCTCGCTAGTCGAGATTCTCACGCTTGTACCCCCGATGGCCTTCGGAGATCTTGCGACGACAGATTATGTAAATGCCTTCGCAAATCTTGACCTTTTTAAAAATCTATTTTTGCTGAAATCCCCATATTTGATATTCGATTTTTCCGTAGCCGCTATTCTGCTGAAGATAGCCAAGACGAGAAAGGATGGACTGACGGCCTATAAGCTGTGGATGGTGAATATCGTCATCTTGCATACCTGCTATATGATAGGGCAGATAGGCCTCTTCACCATCTTTTTTAGTATTCTCGCGCTGCTCTTTGCGATAAGAAAAAGGCCCTACCTCGCAGTCGCATCCTTAGCCCTGGGGGGTGGATCGAAATTCTTTCCATACATTTGGATAATGCCGACCTGCCTACTTCTGGGGAATAATTGGAAGAAGAGATCGGCGCTTCTTTGTACGGGGATCGGGGTAGGTATACTGCCATATGTGCCATACTATCTCTCATCCGGAGGAGCAGTTTTTGGATTTTTCACAGCATGCGAAAGCTATTCTTATACTGGTGCCATAAGGTGGATCCTTCTCGGAATAGTCGCCCTATGCTATCTGCTCATAGCCATAAGCGCTGTAAAGGATGCCGATAAACCAGAACCGGAAAAGCAGCTAATATTCTATTTTCTTACAATAGGGTTTTTGGTTTACGTAGCCAATCCCATACCCTTCAGGCATTTTATGTACATTACCCCATTTTTAGCTTTGATCGCCAGGCGCGATAAGCGGTTTACTTTATTTATGGGCTTTATTATTTTGATATTGGCATTTTTACGGCTTACCGGTATTCAACCGCAGTTGGGCCTCCTTGCGCCACTTAACGCGGAGTTTTTCATGAATTTGCCCACTCTCCGGGGGTTCTTGGATCGGTTTGTAAATACCCACTTGGTCGATCAAATTTTGAGCAGAATTTTATTATTGTCATTTTTTGGGGCCGCCTACTGGTCCTGGCGCCTTAAATCAGTCCCTCAGAAGGCCGTTTAGGAGGCCCTTTAGTCTTTTTCGGCACCACCTAATCCCATAATTTCCTTAAAAGCGCTATAATTACCATATAATATATTTATATTGAACAACGGATAGATATATGGTATAATTCCTTCTCTTTCACTTGAATGGCTGCTTACGGTTAATAAGCAACGCCAAATAGCATAAAGGGTTATAAAATTAAAGGTATAACAGCTATATGTCTAAGATCATCAACCTTAAAGGAAAATTTTTCCCTGTAGTCGGGCGTGCCCTGCGTTGGCATTTCAGGCATTATCTGCTCAGGAAGGACTCGCCCCTGATGGCAACCTTACTGCTTACCAACAGGTGTAATCTAAAATGCAAGATGTGCAATCTCTGGAAAGACCCTAAGAAGAATACCCTGGCACCCAAAGTCTTTAAGCAGGCTATAGACGATTTAAGTCTTTTGGGGTGTGCCTATGTCTCCTTCGGGGGAGGCGAGCCCATGGTGGTAAAGGATCTCTTTTCATATCTCTCTTATGCCGCCGCGAGAATACCGTTTGTAAATATGGTTACAAACGGCCAGCAGCTCGATTCAAGGGCTGTAAGGGAATTGGCAAAGACAAAGATGGACATGGTCTCTATAAGCATCGACGGCCTGCGTGAAACCCATGACGAGATACGAGGCATCCCCGGCTCTTTTGAAAAGGCGATTGGAGCGATAGAAAATTTGAAACGCTACGCCCCGGGAATCGGCATTACCGTAAATACTGTAATTTCACCCTGGAATGTGGATGAGCTTTTAGAGCTGTCAGATTTGATCGAAGATTTGGGGGTTCTCCATAAATTCCAGCCCATCTTTCACCATCCTGTTTTTGAGGGACAGGTGATACAGGATGCAGACTGGCAGATGACTGCCCCAAAGATAGAGCGGCTTCGAGAGATCGTGCGGGTATTAAGGCGCAGGAAGAGCGTTGCCAACAGCGCTTACTTCCTTTCGTCCATATCTACACATTTTACATCCGAGAATAGAGGCAGGCTCTTTAAGGAGAGATGTAAATCAGTCCATTTCTATTGCGAGGTAAGAGAGGATGGAAGGCTTTTTGTCTGCACAGAAGGTATGGGCTGGAAGGGCGGTTTTAACCTTTTCGATCATACTCTTAAGGAAGTTTATTACAGCCTTGATTACAGAAAGACCGCAAAAAGGCTCCGGGATTGCAAGAGGTGCCAGAAGGTCTTGCCAATCTGTTACATGGAGCCCAGGATCGCTTTTCCTGTAACGAGTTTTATTAAGTACACGGTAATACCATCGTTATTTAGTTAATAGAGAGGATCTTATCGCATTATGAAGATCAATATCATGCAGCAAATAGACCACTACGCAGGCCCTGTTATTTGTAAACTTCTATTATTTTTAAGGTCGTTTACCAGACCTGCGCGCCCATCCGATCATCTTCGGTTGCCGGACAACCCCCGGAATATACTTGTAATCAAATTTTTTGGAATCGGCACCATCTTACTGGCATCACCAGCCTTACGGGAATTGAAAAAGAAGTATAAGAACGCAAAGATTACAATGCTGACCCTATCCCAGAACCACGAATTATGCGAAATACTCTCTTGTATAGACAACGCTGTCTATTTAAATATAGAGAGTCCATTGGGTTTTTTAGTAAGCCTTTTGAGGACCATCCCCGAGATCAGAAAGAGAGATTTCGATATAGTTATAGACTTGGAATTTCTGACCAATTTTTCTGCTTTAGTTGCACTTTTGGTTACGCTCTTTGACCGGCCCAGGGTGACAGTCGGGTTTAGCTCTCCGATCAACTGGAGAAACCGCATCCATAATATAAACGTATCATTTGATCACAGCAGGCATATTACGCGAATATTCGCAAAGATGTTTTGCAGTCTCACCGGGGAGACCTTTGAACCTTCCTTTGAATTTGAGAGGGCCGCCCTTCTCCAAAGGATGGATAGGGAATACACCAATAAGTTATTTAGCTCAAACGCCGGCCTGGAAGAGGCCAATTCTCTTATCTGCGTTAATGTAAATGCGGGTGACCTTAGCCTGCATAGAAGATGGCCTAAGGACTATTTTGCCGAGGTGATAAAAGAACTGATCAAACGCCCGGATGTGGCGGTTGTATTAATCGGAGCAGGATCAGATGTAGAATATGTCTCAGAGCTCAAGCGGCTCTTGCCACCCTCTTCCAGGATAGTAGATGTCTCAGGGGGGACAGATATTAAAGAGCTAATTGGCCTATTTGCAAAGTCCAAGCTTTTAATAACCAATGACAGCGGCCCATTCCACCTTGCCGAGGTCATAGGGTTACCCACAGTATCATTTTTCGGGCCGGAGACCCCCTATCTCTATGGTCCCATCGATAAAAAGCACTATGTCTTTTATGAGGATTTATACTGTAGCCCCTGCCTGAATATTTATAATTCAAAGATGTCTCATTGTAAGAATAATACATGTCTGAAAAATATTAAACCCGGGAGGGTAATAAAAGCGATAGATGAGATCTGTAATATTCCAGGACAGAAAGATCGCCTTGAGTCTGATCTGGCGCGCCTGTAGATGACGGTAAAGATGATTAAAAAAATTATATCCAGTTTTTATAACGAGGGTGTTGAAGATACGTGCACCAGAATATTGTATTTCTTTAATACCATAGACACATATTTTATATTCAGCGGCATATGCTCTTTTGCACTGCTCGGCGTGGATAATTACAGTATCTATCGAATCCTGGCAGTAACCATCGCAGTCTGGACAGTATTTAAGATAGCGGACTTTCATCCCATTTTTCTTATATTTAGCCCGGTCTTTCTCTTCCTTCTGCTTAAGGGCGGGACTCTTTCTCTGGCGGAGATAGGACTTGTTTTTTTGATCAATTTGGGCGTATTCGTGCTTATTCAGTTTGTCTTTATGGGCATTCCGAACTGTATTGTTGCCAGAGATGCGACAGTAGGTATTCGCTTGATCTGGAATTCTATCTTTACAATAGCGCCCACTACCGTCAGCCTGCCTATGTCAACGTATTTTTCCACACTCTATTCCCTGACGCTTTTCGCAAGAATGGGCGTGACGGATAGAAGGGGAATGGCCTTTTGGACGACGATGTTGGTCGCAGCACTCATAGCACACAAATTCAGGGTAAGATCATTCAGGTCCCCTGATTTCAGGCCTCGGCCAAAGAAGGAGAGTTGCAAAAGAATCATCGTTTTGAATATTGACGGGTGCCGTCTTGACCGCTTTTACGAAGCAAAACTGCCGTTTTTGACTTCGCTTCTAAGAAAAAGTTCTTACTTCCCGAATGGGTTGCAGACAGTATACCGCGCCCTTACAAATCCGGCCTTCGCCAGTATACTCACGGGTACCATTCCGAAGATCCACGGCATAAAGAATAACAATTTAGGCCAGGCCATAAAAGTTGAAGCCCTTCCCGACATAGTTAAGACAAGGCTTTACGGCTCGATGCACATAAAGCATTTTTCCAAACCTTCCTGGGATACAGAAATTGTTTCCTTGCCTACACATGGTATTTATAAATCCGATGATATAATGCTCGATGCCTTAAAAGAGGATCTCAATAAAAAAGACGGCCATCGCCTCTTCATCGCCGATATCAGCGAAGCCGATTTTTTGGGCCATGCTTACGGAAGCGAGTCCCGCCAATATCTTGAGGCCTTAAAAAGGGCAGATGAGCGGATAGCCCGCTTTTTCGACTATTTAGAAGAAAAGGGTTTTTTGAATGATACGGTTGTGATCATCTGTTCCGATCACGGAATCAAAAGGGTAGATCACTCGTATCTGTTGTTTAAGGCCGAGAGATTCGTTCCTTTTATAATTACGGGAAAGCCGATCAAGGCCGATAACCCGTTAACCTTTGAGGCCTCAATAATGGATATAGCCCCTACAATAAGCTACCTGTTGGGGATAAGGTATCCGGACAATTGCGAGGCAAGGGTTTTTCTGGAGGCGATGAAATAACGATATGAAGATTCTGCTCGTTCAATATCATGATAAAGACAATATCAATTCCCGTGAGATAAAAAATGTAGTAAGCAATATGGGTGTCTGGCCGCCGCTGGGGCTTTTATATCTGGCCACGACGCTTAAGAAGCACGGGTTCGATGCGGAGATCCTCGACGTTGTCGCGCGCAGCCTCGATAGCAGAGGCGCCAGAAGCGCTATTATAAACGCGCGTGCCGATATTGTCGGTATTACCGCGACTACCCCGGGAGTGCGCGGGGTAATGGAGGCAGCCGGTTTTGCCAAAGAGGGCGGGGCAAAGGTAGTCGTCGGAGGGCCACACCTTGGAATATTTCCGAATGAAACGCTCTCTTTTCCGGAAGTGGATTTTGCTATTCAGGGAGATGGAGAGATCCCCCTGTTGCGTTTAGTAGAGGCCCTAAGTTCCCCTAAACCCGATTTTTCCTCTGTGCCGGGATTGGTCTACAGGGAGAACGGCCGGATATGTAAAAATAACGTATATGTGGAAACGAACCTGGATGATATTCCTTTCCCTGATTGGAGCTTTGTCGACATCCACTCTTATTCACGCGCGGATGCCGCAAGGCCCCTGGCTACGATGATTTCAGGGAGGGGATGCCCTTACAGATGCGGTTTCTGCTACAGGGGTGTTGGTGGGTCGAAGACGAGATTTAGAGATCCCATCTCTGTGGTAGACGAAATGGAGCGCCTAAACAGAAAAGATGGAGTGAAGGAGATCATTTTTTGCAATGATACGCTTACTATGCGGCGTAACCATATAATGGCTATATGCGACGAGATACTACGTAGAAACCTTAAGATATCATGGCAGGGGGCTACCCGTGTGGATGCGGTTGACCAGGAGATGCTTAGACTGATGAAGAAGGCCGGCTGCAAACAGCTCAAATTTGGAATAGAGTCAGGCAACGACAGAATCCGTGAGTTGATGCAAAAGAAGATTACCAAAGAGCAGGCCAGGAACGCATTCCGGTGGTGCAGGCTCGAGAAGATCAGGATAGGTGCGTATTTTATTATCGGGTATGCCGATGAAGATGGAGGAACCATACAGGAGAGCATAAATTTTTCCAAGGAACTCGATCCGGACTTTGCGATGTTTTATGCCGGTATTCCACTGCCGGATACCGAATTTCATGAATTGGCCGTAGCGAGGAAAAAGATCGACCCGAATTACTGGCGCGATTATGTGCTGGGCAAAAGAGATGACAAAGCGCCTTATCTCGTTGATGATATGGATAGATATGTACAGGGAGCTTTCCGCCAGTTTTACGCCCGGCCCACATTCCTTGCTAAGAAACTGTTCAATCCCGAGATGTGGCTGTCGGCGGTTAAAAGGCCGCACCTGATTTTTGGACTCTTTTTTCCGCGTAATTATGAATAGACAGAAGAGATGATATGAATAGAGAGAAGAGACAAGACGTAACATTCGTTTATCCGACGCAGGCGTGGCGGCAGACGAGCGTATACCCGCCCCTTGGAATAAGCTATTTGATCTCAAGCCTGAAGACGCGAGGCCTTGTATCTAAAGTTATAGATTTGGCTTTCGACGAAGATCTCACGCAGCTGGCGGCTTTAGATAGAGAAGAAAAAGGAGGCATATATTGTATATCCTTTACATCCGCCTATCGCAGCATGACCAGACAGATCGTCAAGATGATAAAGGATGCCGATCCGTCGTCTACGGTGATAGCCGGGGGACCGCACCCGACAATAATGCCTGAAGATGTCTTGGCTATTCCGGGCGTGGACGTCGTTGTCGGAGGGGAGGGGGACTATCTCCTCCCGGAGATAGTAAAGGCCCTTCTCTCTAAAGGCGATCTGGCGGATATCAAAGGCATACGGTTTAAGAGAGACGGAAAAACAATAACGACTTCCGAAGAGCCGAAGAGAGCGATAATCGACTTAGACGATCTGCCCTTCCCCAGCCAGGAAAGCTTCCCCATAGAGGAGTATTTCCGTCAGAAAGGTTTCCGGGAACTCTCTGTGATAACCTCAAGGGGCTGCCCCATGCAGTGTACCTTCTGCAAGCCGACGCTTGATAAGATTTTCGGAAAGAAGCTTCGTTTCAGATCTGCCGCCAGCGTCGTGGATGAGATCGAAATGGTAACAAAAAAATATAATCTGGATTCGTTCTTTTTCGCGGACGATACATTTACGATGGACCAGAATAGGACTATAGATATATGCAATGAGATAATAAAGAGAAAGATACATACTTTTTGGCGCTGTTTGAGCACTGTAAAGTTAAAGAAAGAGACTATACAGATAATGAAGAGAGCCGGATGCCTCTCCGTCTCCTTCGGCGTCGAATCAGGCTCTCCCGAGATCCTCCGCAATATCAGGAAGAATGTCTCCATAGAGGATACTATTAAGGCCTTTAAGCTTTGCAAGGAAGCGGGCATGATAACCTGGGCGTTCCTTATGGTGGGAAATGTGGGCGAAACGAGGCAGACCGTGGAGATGACCAAGGCCCTGGTCCGGAAGATGCGCCCCTTTGGCTGCAGCGTTGCCGTTACCACGCCGCTTCCCGGAACGGACTTGTATGAGTACGCGAAATCAAAAGATATGCTGGTTTCCGAAGAGGATATAGATTTCGATTATCTCTTTAGCGACAGTTATCAGAATATGCTCAAACTTCCCGACCTTACGAGGGAGGAGGTATTGTTGCTGAAGAGGGAATTGGAGGAAACAGCGGCTCAAAATGCACAGCGCTGGCCCATTCTCATGAAAATCGCATGCAATCGCCTAACGATAAAAAGGATCCTGCGCCGAATGATGAAAAACCCGGGTTTTATAAAGATACTCTTTGTCTTTCTGGTAAGAAGTGCTACGATAAAATATCTGAATATACTTAACCCCGCGGCCGGTAAAAAAACGAGGAAAAACTGATATGAAGATCTGTCTTGTTTACCCAAATTTAGATGGTACCCCCCAGAGCTTAGATATAGGAGTAGCCTACCTGGCTACGCATATAGACGAACGCACATCCCATGAAGTTAAAATAATAGATCTGACATTCCATAGAAGGGACTGGGAAGACTATCTAAAAGCGGAGCTGGAGAAGTTCAAACCCGATGCGATAGGAATTTCAGTCGTCTCTTTGTATTTCGACCACGCCAGGAGGGTTGCAAGAGAGATAAAAGAATACGCCGATATCCCGATCATTGCAGGCGGATACCAACCGATTATGGAGCCGGAGGTGACAATAGAAGCAGAGGAATTCGACGCGATATGCACAGGCGACGGGGAGTATGCACTGGATGAGTATCTGACGGCACTGAAGAAGAAGGGAAACTTAAGAGAGGTAAAAGGCATATGGTTTAAGGAAGACGGGAAAGTCATAAAGAATGAAAAGAGAGAATATAATAGAGATTTAGACTCCCTGGCAACGCCAAACTACGACCTCTTTGATGACATCGATAAGTATCTATATTATCTCCAGAGATTATATATAATAGGCACAAGGGGCTGTCCTTATGCATGCACATTCTGTGCGGAAAGCGTCCTAAACCAGTTAAATCCCGGCAAGAGGTTCAGGGAGCGCTCACCCCGCAAATATGTCCAGGAGATTGAATATCTATACAACAAGTATAAAGACCGGGGCATGAAATTGGCCCATCTATATGATGCCGTCTTCACTTTCAGCGATCAATGGTTTGCCGAATGGGCTGACGAATATAAGAAGAGAGGCCTTCATAAGGTATTGGGATATTCGACGTTTCTTAAGGCGGACCGCCGTAATGCCTCCGAGGAGAAGCTTAAGCTCCTCTCCGAGACCGGCTGTCTGCAGGTGAGGATAGGGATTGAATCGGGCGACGACGATTTGCGGGAAAGAGTCATAAATAAAAAGGGCAGCGGAGACAATGTCGCGATGGACGTTATCAATACATGCAACAGGTATGGGTTTATAGTAAAGACATACAATATCCTGGGAATACCCGGAGACACAAAAAAGAGCATGCAGAAGACATTCAATTATTCAAGGACGCCGTTTATCCATGTGCCGCTCTATTTTTCATATACACCCCTGCCCGGGACACCTCTTGCCAAATGCGTTAACGCCATGAATGAATCGAGCAGCTCTGAGAAGATGTACAGTTTTCATTATAGCAGAGGTGCAAGGAACGAAGGGGTGCCCCAATATTATGTTCCACTACTGATTTTAAAGTCTTATGTATATTTCGGCTCAAGGCTGATGTGGAATACCTTTATTGCCAATCCGGTCACTTTCTTCCCGCGTATCTTATCCCGAATATTCCGCGGGTTCACCCTTGGTTGTCCTCTATTGGCCGCCTCGGGGTATGCCTTGATCGACCCCACATTTTGGCCGAATATATCAAAACGAATAAAGAAGAGATGGAAGCGGAGTTCGCCCAAGGCGAGATAGGACCCATGTTTTTTAGTGTTATAATACCTTCCTATAATTCGAAGAGGACCCTGCCTCACACGGTGGAGAGCGTCTTAAATTCCAACTATAAAGATTTTGAGATAATTATCGTCGATGATTGCAGCGAAGAAAAGGCGGAAGATTATATATCGGCAGCCGCCAATATCAAAATAATAAGAAATGGGTCACAGAAGGGGCCGGCATATACGAGAAATCTCGGAGCCCGCGAAGCCGCAGGCGATATACTGGTCTTTCTCGATTCGGATATTTATGTCAAAGAGGATACGTTATCCAGGATTAAGAAGGGATTTGAGGAGAATGGGCCTGATAGCATAACCGGTATTTATGATTCCCGGATGCCTCATGACGATTTTCTTTCCAACTACTTCAATCTAAGGATAAGAAGGGGCTATCTTAATATGTCCGAAACCACAGAGGCCTGTAATGCCGCACTCCTGGCAGTGAAAAAGGAGATCTTTGAAAAGGTAGGAGAGTTTGACCCGGGGTATAAAGCAGCTTCTATAGAAGACATAGAATTCGGCAGGAGATTTGTATCTGCCGGGTACAAAATAATATTGGATAAGGAACTTTCCGTAGTTCACGATAAAAAGATGACGCTAAAAGCAATTCTAAAAAATGACTTTTTCAGGCCTGCCGATAGAGTACAATTTGTGCTAAATGCTAAAGATTTCGGGGATGTATTTAAGAAGAGACGTTTCAGCTATGTCAGCTTAGGCCAGTTGGTCGCAACAGCCCTGACCCCATTTTTCTGGATCAGCCTTTTATCAAGTTTTTTCAATAGCTATTTTTTATTGGCTGCCGTAGCCCTTTTAATTATTTGCGCATATTTAAACAGGGATTGGCTCTTCTATTTCTATCGGGAGAGAGGGTTGGTCTTTTCTTTGAAAGGGCTCTTCTTTATCCTCATAACCTTAACCGCGGCCTTGTTGGGGATAGTGAAGGGGTTAGCCACTAATTTAAGACCGAAGAATAGGCCGGCCGCATGTTAAAATACCTCCCTTTCGCAAAGCATTTTTTTGTCAAAAGATTCCCTGTGGAGCTAACCTTCCTTGTCACCTCAAGGTGTAATGCCAGGTGCGGCCATTGCTTCTATCACAGGGATATTAATGCCAAGAAAGACGAGTTATCCGTCGAGGAAATTGCAAAGGTTTTCTCAGGCCTAGGCCGTCTGTTGAGGGTATCCATAGGCGGTGGAGAACCTTTTATCAGAGAGGATATGCCCGAACTGACCAGAGCCATATGCAAGCATTCAAAGACCCCTCATATTACCATACCTACCAATGGTATATTAACGGACCGGATAGTGGATTCCGTAAAAAGGATTTTAAATTCTTGTACGGACACAACGCTTAATGTCGGCATCTCTTTAGATGGCCTGGGCCAGCGGCGTGATAAGATTATGGGCGTTGAAGGCTCTTTCGATAAGAGCATGGAGACCTATCGCGCTTTAAAAGAGCTGAAGAAAAAATATCGCAAATTTTTGCTGGGGGTAGTCCTTACACAGACATATTCCAACCAGGGGGAGATCGAGAAGATATACGAGTTTGCAAGGGATGAGTTAAAACCGGACAATATAGCCTTTTCCCTTGTAAGGGGTTCTTCGAGAGACGAAGAAGAGATGAATATAGACATCACCATTTACAAAAAGATGGTAGAGAAGATCAAAAAGGACAGCTTTCAGGGAAGGTTTCAGTTCTGGAAAGTATTCGCCTGGCAGAGAAATGTAGTATATAATTATGTGGCAGAAACCCATGAAAAGAATAGATACCTCCTGCCGTGCTATTCGGGGCGGATCCGCATAATAATTACTCCGGAGGGGGATGTCTATCCATGCGAAATCTTGATGCTCAAAGACAGGGATAGATTTAGATTGGGCAACCTGAGGGATTTCGATTACAAGATAAGAGAAATTTTTAATAGCGACCGGCATTACGAGATAAGCAAATTCATTAAAGAGAGCAAGTGCTTCTGCAGGCACGAGTGTGACCTTACAACCAATTTTTTCTTTAACCCATACCTCCTTTTAAGGCGGTCCCTCTTAAAAAAATAGGGGATCTAAAAAGTTGTTGCGCAAGATGGCCAGATGTGTTATAATCGGCCTCCCTATGAAAGTAAGATAATATTGCGGGGTAGAGCAGAGGTAGCTCGTCAGGCTCATAACCTGGAGGTCGCGGGTTCGATTCCCGCCCCCGCTACCATAATTACAGATGTTGGCATTAGCGGCGCAGGCTTAAGCCTGCGCCGCTTTTAGTATATCCCTCCGAAGAAAAAAGCTTTACATATCAGAAAAAGCGTGATATAATCCATTTCAATAAGCTTGGGAAGCTAGTAGGGTTAAGTAGGTTCTACAGCCACCAAGGTGGATATGGAGCAGGCAAAAACGAGAGGCTTTTAGAAGGGCTAGACACTTAGAATTTAAGTGGATGGCCCTTTTTTCTTTATTTTTATAATCTATAATGGGAGGGGGTGATTCAAAATGAGAAAAGAATTTAAGATATGGGGTACGGCCATGCTACTCAGTCTTCTTAGCACTCCAGCATTGGCACTTAAGCGAGTAGCAGCGAGTGCTGCTCCAGCGGCAAGCGCATCCTGCCCTGTTCTGGTACCTGTCAAGAAAATAGGGGTTTGTTTGGGAGCATACCTACCCAGGGTTGGATGTGCGCTACTGGCTTTAGTCATAGGATATATCTTAGCCATAGCTGCACGCAAGGTAGTAGTATGGCTGCTTAAGATGGTCAAGTTCAACAAAGGCGCAAGAGCGATAGACCTGAGGGGAATTCTGGCTAAGGGAGAGATCGACACAGCCCCCGATGCGCTGCTAGAGACCCTAACATTCACGGCGGTCATGATCGCGGCATTAATTACTGCCGCCAACTGTTTTGGTCTCCAGGGGTTAAAAGGGATGGTAGCCCCACTTATAGCCTATATCCCGTCTGCTGTAGCAGCAACACTCGTATTGATTTTGGGTACATATCTTGCTATATTACTGTCAGGGATTGCTAAGGTCATAGCAGGCAATGCCGGATTGGAGAACCCAAAGATCATTGGTGAAATAATACGATACGCTGTGTTGATATTTGTCTTTGTATTAGCCCTTCGCCAGCTTGGCGCAGGCACCCTGCTTGTAGGAAAGAAGAGAGAGATCCTATTTGCAGCGACCTGTTTTTCTTTGGCACTTGCATTTGGCCTTGGTGGCAAAGATAAAGCGGGAAAACTTATCTCAAGGCTTTTTAGAGACTAAGTATTAACAAACGAGATAAGATCTTTAGGAAGAGAAGGGGTTCCTTTTAAAATAAAAGGAACCCCTTCTTCTATTAAATGATTGCCGGTTTATTTCTTTATTCGTTTTTGCACTTCGCTAAAAAGTCTATCTTGTTCTTGAAGCGTATCGATTTATCAAATTTGCCGGGTTTGACTGCAACCGCAATCCACCCGACAGGAAGGGTCGTTGAGTCATTCGCCCCCCTGTCTACTAAAAGCCGGAACGCGTTGCCGCATAATGCGGCCAGAAGATAGACGCATTTAGCATAGCAGAGGTGAATAGCTTTAGATATAACTTTCAGATAGCCGTTCTTGCTCTTTAACGCTTCACTCAGAAGCTCCCGGCCGCGCTTATCGCTGCGGCGTATATCATGCCAGAGCGAAACCGCAAAGAAGGCGCATGCCGTTTCAGTACAGGATGAGCTTGGCTTAATCGTAAACTCTTCGAACCCCGCGTCCCTGAACCATCTCTCGAGACCAAAACTTGTGGGCCTATTGAAATCATAAGGTGTTTCATGCTCCGGATGGCAGAACGGACAGTTGATGAAGAGTTTGCCGCCCGGCTTTAAGACGCGGCATGCCTCGCGGATGAACCTGTCCGGATACCTGATATGCTCGAGCGTAGATGTCGATAGAACCCCGTCCAGCACATTCTCCTTTAACGGGATTTTTTCATATAGCGGGCTTATCAGGTCATGTTCGATATCCTGCATATTCTTCATATCGATTCCCGCCTGATGCTCCTGAGTTATATAGATAGAGTCTTGAAAAAAAGGTTTATATCGTTGATGACCGGCGCCGGCATCGAGTATAACACCATCTTTGCAAAATTCAGCCGCATCGATTAAAAAGTTAAATACCAGCTGTGCCTGGTACTTCCGAAACCAACCCCATCCCAGGTCTTTTGCAAAATAGTTTTTCAATTCTCTTTTTGTCAAAATTGACCCGCTTTTCATTTCGGTTTTCCCGGTTTTTGTGAGGTACCTTTTCTCAAATATTGCCTGAGATTCCCACT
>JABMSB010000003.1 GCA_013202205.1 Candidatus Omnitrophota bacterium | reverse complement strand
GTGGTGCAGAAGATGGACCTCCTTGTTGAAACGAAGGTCTTCGGCCTCAACTATGCCAGGGCAGAAGATATAAAGGCGAAGATAGAAAGCGTCATAACGAAGGATTTGGGCGAGGTGCAGGTAGACGAACGGACCAACAAGGTTATAGTGACGGATTTGCCGAAGAATATGGAGAGGCTCGATGAGATGATAGTAGCCTTTGATGAGCGCTCGCGGGAAGTTATGATACAGGCCAAGATTATAGAGATAACCTTAAACGACCAATACAAGATGGGCATAGATTGGGAAGGTATCTTCAGGGGAATGAATGATCTCGATTTTAAGGGGAGTTTTAGCCTGGCAACTCAAGGTACCCTTTCTCCGGGGATGGAGGTTTCGGTAGGGACGCTGGCCCAAGACAGGGATAATTGGACAGGTTTTGTGCAATTTTTGCGCAAAGTCGGAGATGTGAACCTTCTCTCGAGCCCCCGTGTAACCGCGATGAATAATGAGGAGGCAAAGATACTGATCGGTTCAAGCGAACCATATGTAACCACGACTACCACTACCCCGGCCTCAGGGCCTACGACCGTTGCCGAAGAGGTTACTTTTATCGATGTAGGGGTGAAACTTTATGTAACGCCCACGATAAACCATGACGGATTCGTGACGATGAAGATCAAGCCTGAGGTAAGTTCGGTCTCCAATACATTGACGACCAGCCAGAATAATACTATACCGATAGTCTCGACAACGCAGGCCGAGACGAGCGTCATGTTAAAAGACGGGGTCTCCATAGTAATAGCAGGCTTGATAAAGGACGAGAGGAGCTCAACCGTACACAAGATGCCCGGACTGGGAAGCATCCCTATCCTTGGTTTAATATTCCAGAAGACCGTAGAAGAGGTAGAGAAGAAGGAGATAATCATAGTCCTTACTCCGCATATTATAACCGGTGATAAGATGATAACAGAATATCCTCCGACACCTACTGTCGAAAAGAGTAAATTTACAGTAGCTATGCATCCTCTTCTTGAGAAGAGAGATTTTCCCGACCTTAAAAAACGGCTGGGTAATGATCCATTTGCGTATCCCGACTGGCGTGTAGGTGTAAGTGAGACCAAGAAGTCACGAAGCCTAAGCTACGAGGATATAGTGAGGATGCAGACATTGCGTTATCTAAAGCTAAATTATCCGGATGAAACGTTAAACGGTGAGGTTGGCGTTTCATTTGTACTTGAAAGAAACGGTAAACTTAAAGGGTCTCCTGAGATAACGAAGAAGTCGAATCCGGCGGTTGAAGAGATCGTCCTCAGGAGTATAGAGGGCGCTGCGCCGTTTCCGCCATTTCCGGATAGTATCGCAGATAAGGATAAGCAGTTTACCATAGATATAGCGTACGAATAAGTGATATTATTTCATGGGGCGCAGGCTTAAGCCTGCGCCACACAGATATGCTATAGGGTTGACAACGGGGTAGCTATTATATATAATAACCCCACACTGTTATCAAAAGGTGCGGGGTTATTAAATCAAGATTGCCTTGTCCCGCCATAAATCTTGGCGGGACTCGCAATGACCAGAAGGAGTGAAAAATGGATTATCTATTGACTGAAGAACAGGTGATGCTAAGGGACCTGGCTAGACAGGTAGCCCAGGAGAAGGTCAAGCCGGTAGCGGCCCATTATGACGAGACAGAGGAGTTTGCGTGGGAGATTGTGAAGATATATGCGCAGAGTGACCTCTTCGGCATATACCTGCCTGAAGAATACGGCGGGATGGGTGGCGGTGTATTGGAATTGGCCATATGCACAGAGGAGCTTTCACGCGCCTGTGGTTCTATAGCATTAAGCCTGGCTGCCACGGCACTCGGTACCTTTCCGATACTTCTATATGGCAATCCGGATCAGAAGAAGAAGTATCTGCCGGATTTGGCAGCGGGAAAGAGGCTTGCCGCGTTTGCGCTGACAGAAGCCGAGGCAGGGTCCGATGCCGGCAATATAAAGACGACGGCAAAAAAAGACGGAGACCATTACATATTAAATGGCACCAAGCAGTGGATCACCAATGCGGGTGAAGCCGAGGTCTATACCGTAGTAGCCATTACAGACAAGAAGAAGGGCGCCAGAGGCGCAAGTACTTTTATTGTGGAGAAGGGCACAAAGGGTATGGAGTTCGGCAAAAAAGAGAAGAAGATGGGTATACGCTGTTCCGCTACCCGTGAGGTAATCTTCACAGACTGCAAGATCCCGAAAGAGAACCTCCTGGCAAGAGAAGGCATGGGTTTCATAGTGGCGATGAAGACCTTTGACCAGTCCCGCCCGGGCGTGGCGGCGCAGGCAGTCGGCATAGCGCAGGGCGCGCTCGATGTAGCGCTCGACTATTCCAAAAAGAGGATTCAGTTCGGTAAACCTATATCGAGCTTCCAGGGGATACAGTTTATGCTGGCCGACATGGCGATGCAGATCGAAGCGGCACGCGCATTGATCTATGCCTCGGCAAGGATGATCGATTCGGGCGCGAAGAACATAGCTAAGGATTCAGCGATGTCCAAGTGTTTTGCGAGCGACGTTGCCATGAAGGTGACGACCGATGCCGTTCAGATCCTTGGCGGCTATGGTTACATGAGAGACTATCCTGCTGAGAAGTTTATGAGGGACGCCAAGATAACCCAGATATACGAAGGAACGAACCAGATCCAGCGAGGAGTAATCGCCGCAAACATGATCAAAGAGAGCCTAAAAGGATAATAATTTTAAAATACAATGGATATAATTGTTTGTCTAAAACAAGTGCCTGACACGACCGACGTCAAGATCAACCCGGAGACGAATACCCTTATTCGCGAAGGGGTGAAGTCTGTAATAAATCCTTTTGATATGTATGCCATAGAAGAGGGGATACGCCTGAAGGAACGTTTTGGCGGTAAAGTGATTGCGGTCAGCATGGGCCCTCCACAGGTTGAGGAGGCGCTTCGTGAAGCAATAGCCATGGGTGTAGATGAGGCGATACTTATCAGCGACAGGGCATTTGCCGGGTCTGACACATGGGCTACAAGTTACACTTTATCTAAGGCGATAGACCAGATAGGCGAATTCGACCTTGTTTTGTGCGGCAAACAGGCTTCGGATGGTGATACCGCACAGGTTGGACCCGGTATCTCAACGCATTTGGATATTCCGCAGGCTACATATATCAGGAAGATAGAAAAT
>JABMSB010000038.1 GCA_013202205.1 Candidatus Omnitrophota bacterium | reverse complement strand
CTTTTTGGTTAAAGATATACAACATTCTGCTATTCCCTACAAGACGTTTCTCAACTCAATCGGAGATCTGCCCTATTCCCAATCGGAGATCTGTCATATGACCTGTCTCCTTCTCTTTTTTTTGAGAGGGGTTATACTTTCTCGCTTATATAGCCAGGGGGACACTTCTCCGATTAGGTTTGGGGCAGATCTCCGATTGGAACCAGAAACGTCTTGACCTGTGGATAAAAAATAGGGTACCCAAAAAGGTACCCTATTTTTCTTATTTTTGTTACTACCTGCTCTTAGTACATTCCGCCTCCGGGAGGCATTCCGCCCGGCATGGCAGGCATGCCTGGCTTGTCCTCTTCCGGGAGATCGGTTACCAGGGCTTCTGTCGTCAAAAGGAGCGCTGCGATTGAAGCAGCATTCTGGAGCGCTGTGCGTGTTACCTTGGTCGGATCTATGACACCGGATTCCACCATATCCTGGTAGACATCCTTATCGGCATCGTATCCTACACTCGCTTTTTCACCCCTGACCCTCTGCACTACCACAGAACCTTCGGCACCCGCGTTCTCTGCGATCTGGCGGATTGGCTCTTCCAGTGCGCGCTTCACTATGGAGACGCCTGTCGCCTCATCACCCGAGACCTTCAGGTCATCAAGCTTGTCTATACATCTAAGGAGCGCAACTCCACCGCCGGGCACTATGCCCTCTTCGACTGCCGCGCGGGTTGCGTGCAAGGCATCTTCTACGCGTGCCTTCTTCTCCTTCATCTCTGTTTCAGTAGCAGCACCTACGCTTATGACCGCAACACCGCCGGCCAACTTCGCAAGGCGCTCCTGAAGCTTCTCCTTATCATAGTCTGAGTCTGTATCGTCAATCTGTTTGCGTATCTGGGACGATCTGGCCTTTATATCAGACTCTTTCCCCGCACCTTCGATTATCGTGGTATTCTCTTTATCTATTGTTACGCGTTTTGCGCGGCCGAGATCCTGCAGCGTCACATTCTCGAGCTTAATCCCGAGATCCTCGGATATCGCGCGTCCGCCTGTCAGGGTAGCTATGTCATCTAACATCGCCTTGCGCCTGTCGCCATAACCCGGCGCCTTTACTGCACAGACGGATAGAGTACCACGCAGCTTGTTGATTACAAGCGTTGCGAGCGCTTCACCGTCGGTCTCTTCCGAGACTATGAGTAGTGGCTTGCCGGTCTTTGCGACCTTCTCAAGGAGAGGCAGAAGGTCCTTCATGGATGAAACCTTCTTCTCAAATATAAGGATGTATGGATTGTCTAGCGCGCATTCCATCCTGTCGGCGTCTGTGACAAAATAGGGTGAGAGATATCCCTGGTCAAACTGCATACCATCTACGACATCGAGTGTAGTGGCCATTGACTTGGCTTCCTCAACCGTTATGACTCCGTCCTTGCCTACCTTTTCCATTGCTTCCGCTATCAGGTCTCCTATGGTAGCATCGCTGTTCGATGCTATCGTCGCTACCTGTGATATCTCCTTCTTATCCTTGACAGGCTTGGAGATGCCCTGCAGGCACTCTATGACCTTCTCAACGGCCTTCTCTATGCCGCGTTTGAGCGCCATCGGATTAGCACCTGCTGTCACGTTCTTTAGGCCCTCTCTGTATATGGCCTCTGCCAATACAGTCGCGGTCGTGGTACCATCGCCTGCTGTATCGCTTGTCTTTGAAGCGACTTCCTTGACCATCTCAGCGCCCATATTCTGGTATGGGTCTTTGAGCTCTATCTCCTTTGCTACGGTCACACCATCCTTTGTAATGGTGGGAGAACCGAACTTCTTGTCGAGCACGACATTTCTTCCCTTTGGCCCCAGCGTCACCTTCACGGCTCTGGCAAGCTGCTCCACTCCGGAGAGGATTTCGCGTCGGGCTTCATCGCTATATTTTAATTGCTTTGCCACGTTCTTTGCCTCCTTAACTTGGTTGATCTCTTCTTATTTAGTTGACTATTCCTAAAATATCCTCTTCTTTGACCATCAGGTACTCCTCACCATCGACCTCAAGCTCGGTCCCTGAATACTTTCCAAACAGGACCGTATCGCCCTTCTTCACCTGCAGGGGTGTCATCTTACCATCATCGTCTATACGCCCTGTACCGACTGCCACTATCTTTCCTTCCTGTGGCTTCTCTTTTGCTGAATCCGGCAGGACTATGCCACCCTTTGTCGTCTCCTTGGCCTCAAGGACCTTTAAGAGAACTCGATCCGCTAAAGGTTGTATTGCCATATGCACTTACCTCCTTTCTAAATCTTTTTGTTCTGTTCTTAATTAAGTTACCAAAATTGTTAGCACTCATATGGATCGAGTGCTAATAGGCCCCTATGTTACTATGTAATTAAAAAAAGGTCAAGCTTTATTTTTTAAAAAAAATTGGGGGTTACATAGGACTAAGTATATGGGTAAAATATGGCTAAAAACGGGTTTTTTACTGATTTTTGGCTAATTTCGCTTAGCTCTACATATATACGTATGCTTTAACCCCTCAAATGTCAGCTCAGGGATTACCCTGTCTATCTCCTTGCAGTGTTTATGTATCAAAAAGGAATGGCCGCCTGTTGCAAGAACTTTCGTATCTTTTCCCACTTTTGCTTTCAGCTGCCGGACTATCCCATCACACAGCGCACCATATCCATAGACAAGGCCACTCTTCATGCTCTCCTTCGTGGTCTTCCCTATCAGCGATGACGGTGCCTCAAGTACTATATGGGGCAATAATGCTGCGTTATGCGCAAGACTCTTTAGCGAGAGCTCTATGCCGGGAAATATCAATCCACCCATGTATGCGCCCGATTTCGAGATAATATCGAAGGTGACGGCAGTTCCGAAATCTATTACTATAACAGAACCCTTTACCCTCTTATATGCCGCGACACCATTAACCAACCGATCCTGCCCTACCTGCCTCGGTGCCGCATAAAGATTCTTGATCGGGGCATCTATGTTTTCACTGACGACAAGTATCTTTTTCTTGCATATACCTCGCAACCCTTTCTTGATTCGCATCAACACATCCGGTACAACGCTGGAGATGATAATGTCATCACCGCCGCCAATATTTACCTTGTGTTGCGCCAATATCTTCT
>JABMSB010000037.1 GCA_013202205.1 Candidatus Omnitrophota bacterium | reverse complement strand
TCCCTCGCGATAACAAGCACTGTCATCGCGAGGGAAACGAAGCAAGCTCAATTTTATTCCCGCCTCGACCTAGAAGACAAAATTTTCAATTGTGTCCTGTATTTGGTTATAGCTCGACGGCTGACAGAGATCCCTTCCCCCTTGATCTGGTCGGTGATCTCCCGATCGCTTAAAGGTTTTTGTTTATTCTCTTCTTTTATCAGGTGCCCGACCTTCGATTGGATAGCCTTGGATGAGAAAGGTTCTTTGCCTTTCTGCTTCACTCCCGAACTTAGAAAATAACGCAGCTCGAGGATGCCCTGCGGTGTCTGAAGATATTTGTTATTTATGGCCCTACTCACCGTAGATTTATGTTTGCCTACCCTGCTGGCGATCTGGGGCAGGGTCATAGGTTTAAGATATGGCGCCCCGCTGTCTAAGAAGTTTTTCTGAACGCGGACGACCTCTTCCAATACCTCTTTAATCGTGTCATTACGCCTCGTTATGGCATCTATCAATGAGCGGGCCGCATTAAGGCGCTTCCTCAGGTATTCCCTGGCATCCTCGGGCGTACCCTCTTCATTTAACATCTTCTTATATCTGTCGCTTATCCTGAGATGCGGCAATTCCCGGTTATTCAATATAACCTCATACCCTCCTTTACCCTTTCTTACCATCGCATCCGGTATCAGGCGTACGGATCTTTCCGGGCCAAAGGAACGGCCGGGTTTGGGCTCAAGACGGACAATAGCTACAATCGCTTCCCTGATTCTTTTCACAGGCACCTTCAGTTTTTTGGCGATCTCCTCATATCCCCTCCGCTCTAAAATGGGGAGATATTTGTCTACAATCCGCCATGCCAGAGAATTTTCTTGCCCCCTCGCTTTTAGTTGCAGCAGGAGGCATTCCCTCAGGTCCCTGGCCGCCACGCCTGTGGGGTCGAATGTCTGGACCAGGGCCAGCGTTTTTTCAACCCGGCCTTTTGCCATTTTACAGGATTCGACTATATCCTCTATGGGACAGCTGAGATATCCATCGCCATTTATATTGCCGACGATCAGCTCGCCAATTTTTTGTTTCTCGTCAGAGCTGGCCCGGATCCGCAGCTGCCGCAGCAGATGCTCCTGCAGCGTGGAAGGGCTGGTTATAAGAGATTTCATATATTCTCTTTTCTCTGCATCCTCTTTGCTCCACGGCATCTCCGATTTTTCTCTTATAGGCCTTAACTCTTCCAATAGAGGATTCTTTTCGATCTCCTCCCGGACATATTCTTTGAGCTTTATTAAAGGAAGCTGCAGCAGGTTGAGCGACAATCTCATCTGCGGCGAGAGACGCAGCTTGTACGTCAACTTAGGGACGGGTTTTATTTCTAGGGGCATATCCGGTTACCTTATTTAATTGATAAGCAACAACCATGCCAACAACTATTATACCCTATTCAGCGAATTTTTCAAGAGGAGTGCTAAATAGGTTAGATATAAAGAAGTTCTTGAAAAACCGGTGAAATCTGGTATGATATTCGACAGATGCCAACCTAGCTCAATGGCGGAGCAGCGGTTTCCTAAGGCGTATTATAGCTTTGTAGATAAGGGAGCTAAGTATATGAAAAATAAAGGGAATAACTACGCGTTTATTGACAGCCAAAATTTAAATCTCTCCATTCAGGAGCAGGGTTGGAAACTTGATTTCAGGCGATTTAGAAAGTATTTAGAAGATAAATATGGTGTTACAAAGGCGTTTATCTTTATAGGCTACATTGCCACAAACGAAAGTCTCTATACTGCATTACAGAAGTATGGCTATATTTTAATTTTTAAACCGACTTTAATTCTGCCAAGTGGAAAACCCAAGGGCAATATAGATGCGGAGTTGGTTCTTCATGCGATGATAGAATATTCAAATTATGATAAAACTGTTATAGTTTCCGGGGATGGCGATTTCTACTGTTTAATAGAACATCTTAAAAAACAAAATAAATTATTAAAACTTATCATTCCTAATCGACACGATTTTTCATCTTTATTAAGAAAATTTGTTCCATATATGCTTTTTATGAATGGCCTAAAAGATAAGCTGGAGTATAGGAGGAGATAAAAAAAGAGAGGCATTACCGCGGGACGGAACCCTTTGGATAGCCTCTTATCGTGATTCAATATCAAGTATACCATATACATATGCATACTGTCAAGGGGTACCCGGAAAAGTTTTTAGATTTTCGTGGGACCGTTTTGGGACCAAATTGGGACTATTCCAGGGAAAAATTGGCCAAAAGAGATAAAATCAGACAAAAACATATAAAGCAGTGATAGTTGTATAATATTTGTAGTTATAAGGACTTAGATCATAATTCGTTGTAATCAAAGAGGATATGCCAACCTAGCTCAATGGCGGAGCAGCGGTTTCGTAAACCGCAGGTTGTGGGTTCGACTCCCACGGTTGGCTCCATACTTTCATGTCGAAGATAGCGGGGGAGTCGAATCGAGACTTCGCTAGATTGATCTGGCAATCGTTTGTGGCGCAGGGTTAAACCTGCGCCAGTTTTATGCGCCGGTTTCTTTGAATGGGGACTGCCATTGACAAAAGGGTATATTCATGTATAATATTATACCTTAATTAGGAGATATGATGTTATTGAAGAGTTTTAAGGGAGGGGTCCATCCCCGCTACTTTAAAGATCTCACCAGCGGAAAATCCATAAGGAAGATAGATCCACCCGATAGGTTTATCATCCCGCTCATCCAGCATACAGGAGGCCCCTGCGCCCCGCTGGTTGGGGTAGGGGATCTCGTGAAGAAGGGACAGCTTATCGGCAAGAGCGATAAGTACATCTCCTCCTGTGTCCATGCCAGCACCTCGGGCAAGGTCGTATTGATAGATAAAGCACCCCATCCAATACTCGGCAAGGCCCAGGCGATTACAATCGAAGCGGATGGCAGGGATGAAGGGGTTAAGGACTTCTCCAAGGTGCGGGATATGGGCGAAATATCACCCGATGAAATCCGTCGCAAGATAGAAGAGGCAGGTATAGTGGGCCTTGGCGGAGCAGCCTTCCCGACCCATGTCAAGATGACAATCCCTGAAAACAAGAAAGTAGATACCATCATACTTAACGGCGCCGAGTGCGAACCGTACCTGACATGCGATGGACGTTTGATGGTAGAACGCCCCAAGGATATCCTCGAAGGCCTCGGGCTCATGGCACGCGCAATAGGCGTTGACCGGGCGATAATTGCCATCGAGGATAATAAACCCGAGGCGATCGCTTCTATAGAAAAGGCGTTACAAAATACGCAGTACAAAATACGCGATACAAAAGTTGTCACACTTGCCACCAAGTATCCCCAAGGCGGGGAGAAACAACTTATAGCCGCATCGTTGGGCCGAGAAGTCCCGCCATGTGGGTTGCCGTTCGACGTAGGTGTTGTCGTCTCCAACGCGGGTACGGCTTTAGCTGTGTATGAAGCAATATCGAAGGATAAGCCCCTCTTTGAACGGGTGGTAACTGTCAGCGGAGATTGTATAAAAGAACCATCAAACCTGCTTGTGCGCATAGGGACGCCGATCAAGGCCTTGATAGACGCTTGCGGCGGTTTTAAGAAGCGACCAAAACGTTTAATAATGGGTGGACCCATGATGGGTGTGGCCCAGACAAGCACGGAGGTGCCTGTCATAAAAGGGACCAGCGGCATACTCGCGCTTTCAGGAGAGTTTACAGGAGGTCGGGAAGAAGGCCCTTGCATAAGGTGCGCGCGATGCGTAGATGTCTGCCCGATGAGGCTTTTACCGACGGATATAGTGCGTTTAGCCAGGAAGGCACGATACGAAGATGCGAAAGGGCTCAACATATCGGATTGCATGGAGTGCGGGGCGTGTACTCACGAATGTCCCGCAAGGATACCGCTTGTGCAGTGGATTCGGTTGGGCAAGATGAATATACCAAAAGGGTGATATAGGGATATGGATGATCAGGACAGATTTGAGATAGCGTCTTCCCCGCATGCATCGAGCGGAAGGTCTAACAGGGCCATCATGTGCTTTGTCATATTGGCCCTTATGCCCAACGCGATTGTCAGTATCTACTTCTTTAAGTGGATGGCGCTGCGGTTATATGCTGCTTGTTGCCTGGGTTCTGTTGCGGCAGAGACGATCGGGTGCCTGATTAGGCGCAAGAAGGTGACAGCAGGAGACGGCAGCGCAGTTGTTACAGGCCTTTTACTTGCTATGGTATTACCGCCGAGCCTGCCGATCTGGTGCGCCCTTTTAGGAAGTATAGTCGCCATACTTTTGAGCAAGGAGATATTTGGCGGCCTGGGACAGAATATCTTTAACCCGGCATTGGTAGGCAGGGCATTTCTGATGGCGTCATTTCCCGCATTGCTTACGAGCTGGACAAAACCCATTACTCTTGAGGCAGTAACGCGCGCGACACCGCTGGCGCTATCAAAATTTGAAGCGATACGCACCCCGATGGCCGATCTCTTTATCGGCAATATCTCCGGCTCGCTCGGCGAAACCTCCGCCCTCGCCATAATAATCGGAGGCCTATTTTTGCTTATCAAAAGAGCGGCGGACTGGAGAATACCCGCGGGATTTATAGGGGTTGTTATACTATTTGGCGGGTTACTCAATTTAGCGAATCCCTCAAGCTTCCCCGGGGTCGATTTCCAGCTCTTCGCGGGCGGGCTTATGCTGGGGGCCTTCTTTATGGCGACCGACCCGGTTACCTCACCCATCACAAAGAAGGGGAGATGGATATTCGGTTTAGGGTGCGGGACATTGGTTGTAATAATTCGCGCGTGGGGTGGCTTGCCCGAGGGAGTTATGTATTCGATATTGCTGATGAACGCAATAACGCCGCTGATCAATAGATATACCAGGCCAAGACGATTCGGTTTTAAAATAGGGTAAAAGAAGTTTATGAAGAAGACGCTTCACATGATAACGGTTTTGATGGTCCTGGGCCTTGTCGCGGGGTTGGCCCTGGCATCCGTATATAAATACGCGCAACCGCGCATTCTCAGCAACCAGGAGAAGCGCATGCGGGAGGCAATAGGGAGAGTCTTTCTCGGGCAGATGGATACTTTTAAGGAGATCGATACAGAGGCCGGGAAGATATTCAAAGTTCTCGGTAAGCGCGATGATATAATCGGGTATGCATTTATGGCTGAGGGCAACGGCTACCAGGGTAAGATATCCCTGATGGTGGGGCTCAAAGCAGATCTTGAGACGATATCAGGTATCGAGGTGATAGAATCCTCGGAGACCCCGGGGCTTGGCGCAAGGATCGAGGAGAAAGATTTTATAGGCCAATTTATGAATCTTCTTGCCGTGCCCGGGATTACATATATAAAAGGAAGTGGTTCGTCAAAAGAGAAAGAGATCGAGGCGGTGACCGGTGCAACGATGTCAGCAAAGCAGGGCGAGATAGAAGCGATAACCGGCGCGACGATCTCGTCGCGGACCGTCGTCAATATCTTAAATGAAAAGATAGCCGTGGTCCGGAAGGTGCTGCTCGAATCAGATTATGAATAGACAAAAAAGGAGGCGGGTTATGAAAAAAGGAGTTAGATTGGCAGCGGTTTTAATCGCAATTCTGTTTTTGGCTTCAGCGTCCCAGGCATTCCACCCCGGTAAATCTGAAGGGCACCACAAGGATTTTGGTGAGAAGTTTTCCCTTAAGGCCCATCTTATCCTAAAGAATGAAGAAGAACTCGGACTTTCAGATGATCAGGTAGAGAAGGTCAAGACCTTGAAGCTCAAGAACAAAAAAGGCCTGATAATGCAAGAAGCCGAGATCGAGGTATTATCCCTTGAACTAAAGTCGAAGATGTGGTCAGACGAGATAGACACAAGCGCGATAAATAAGTTGATCGACCAGAAGTACGAACTCAAGAAAGCGAAAGCAAAGTCTTCCGTAGAGGCATGCGTGGCGCTTAAGAAGATCCTGACCAAGGAGCAGAAGGCAAAGCTTAAAGCTCTTTATAAAGGATGCAAACAAAAAGAGTGGAAAGAGCGCGACTAAATTAAATCCGGCAGGTTATGACAGAAAAGATACCTCTATATAAAGACCTTCTTAAAGGTCTCTGGCGGGAAAACCCGGTCCTCTTCCAGGTCCTGGGTATGTGCCCGACACTTGCGGTTACGACTAAAGCGGTCTTTGGCCTTTCTATGGGCATGGCGACGAGCTTTGTGCTCATATCATCGTCTATCATCGTATCGATCTTCAGGTGCCTCATACCGAACCAGGTGAGAATTGCTACATATACGGTTATAATCGCAACCTTCGTTACCATCGCGGACCTCTTTTTGAAGGCGAGCTTTCCTGACATAAGCCGGTCCCTCGGTCCATACGTCCCGCTCATAGTGGTCAACTGCATAATACTTGGGCGCGCGGAGGCATTCGCGTCGAAAAATAACCCGGCGCGCGCTCTCTTCGACGCTGTAGGAATGGGAGTGGGTTTTACCTTGAGCCTCATTCTGCTGGGTACAATAAGGGAACTGCTCGGCTATGGATCTATCTTCGGATACGAAATCCTAAAGAACGGATTTGAGCCCTGGGTGATAATGATACTTCCGCCGGGCGCGTTTATTACGCTTGGCCTGATGGTAGGCCTCTTTAACATGATAAACAAAAAGAGCAGCAAGAAGAAGGTGTGTTGATGGAATTGATATTCATATTCCTGGCAGCGGCGATAACGAATAACTTCGTACTCACCTACTTTTTGGGGATATGCCCTTTTATAGGCGTCTCCAATAAGATAGAGTCGGCCATAGGTATGGGTCTGGCCGTAACATTCGTCATGACGCTTACCTCGATCGTTGCCTGGCTTATCAATACGCACCTGTTGATACGTTTTGACCTGCCATTTCTTGAATATGTTTCATTCATCCTTGTCATAGCAAGCTTAGTCCAGATAGTCGAGATGTTTGTCAGGAAGGTGAGCCCGCAATTATACCGCGCGCTCGGCATATATCTGCCGCTCATTACGACCAACTGCGCCATATTGGGCCTTGCGCTCTTTATGGTGCTGCGCGGCTACGACCTGATAAAGTCTGTGGTATTCGGTTTTGGCGCAGGGTGCGGTTTTACCCTGGCGCTGGTAATCATGGCCGGTATAAGGGAAGAGCTGGAGTTCGCGGATATACCCGAGCCGCTTAAGGGCGCCGGCATAACATTGATCCTGGCAGGGCTTCTTGCCCTGGCATTTATGGGTTTTGGCGGATTAATCTCATCGTAAAGTTAATTATGGATAAGACAATAATTATATCAGTATTGAGCATGGCCGGCCTCGGGGGATTCTTTGCGCTCGTTTTGGCAATAGCCAACCAAAAGCTGCACGTAAAAGAGGACCCGCGCGTCGAAAAGATCGAAGCGGCATTACCCGGCTTAAATTGCGGCGCCTGCGGGTTTCCGGGATGCGCAGCGTATGCAAGGGCATTGGCTGAAGGGGGCGCGGCTGCTAACGCGTGCGTTGTTGGAGGGGCGAAGGCCGCTCAAGAGATCGCCGAGGTTTTAGGGATTGAAGCCTGTGTAGTGGTTAAGAAGCTGCCAATAGTCCACTGCGGAGCGGATAGAGGTCAGCGAACATTGAGTGCCGATTATGTCGGCATAAGAGAGTGCAAGGCCGCAAACCTTGTATCGGGAGGCGGGATAAATTGCAGTTACGGATGCCTGGGGTTTGGGGATTGCGCATCTGCTTGCCCGCAAGATGTGATAAGGATGGTGGATGGTTTGCCGCAGGTCAATTTAGACGAGTGCATCGGATGCGGCAAGTGTGTCAGTGCATGTCCTCGAAGGATCATCTCTATGGAGGAAGTCAATAAAGATAGGATGATGTTGGTTGCCTGTAATTCCAAAGATAAGTGCCCTGTCGTCAGGAAGGCATGCCCGGTCGGATGCATTGGATGTGGTCTTTGCGCAAAGCTCTCCGGAGGCATATTTATCATGGAAGGTAAGTTGGCGCTTGTAGATTATGCTAAGGTAAATGAATTGGGCGACTGGGAGATGGTGGCCGGAAAATGTCCGACCAAGGCGATAAAAATAGAGAAAGAGGCGAAAGGGTAACCGTTTTTGCGAAAGGGAAAAGGGGGGAGATGGGGAAGCTAAAAGAATTGATGGGTTCGGATTTCAAGAAGACGCTCGCTGAGGCAAAGGTTCCTGTTGTAGTGGACTTCTGGGCAGAGTGGTGCGCGCCTTGTAAGGCGATAGCTCCGCTTGTGGAGGCGCTTGCCGGGGAGTTTGACGGCAAGGTGAAGTTTGCCAAGGTGAATGTCGATGAGAACGGCCCTTTAGCCGGCGATTGTAATGTTATGAGTATACCAACACTCATCTTTTATAAAGATGGTGTTGAAGAAGCCCGGCTTGTGGGTGTTGTGCCGAAAAGAGATATCGTAAAAAAACTGGAGGGACTGCTTCGGTGAGTAGAGGTTTTGCAATAGCCCTGGATATAGGGACCACCACCCTCGATGGCTGTCTTGTGGAGATGGGCGGGGGAAGAGAGCTTGCCAGGATGCGCGTTGTCAACGAACAGATCTCCTACGGTGATAACCTGATTTCACGCATACACCGCGCCTTAAAGGGTGAAAAAGAATACCAAAAGCTAAGGACCGCCCTGATCGATTCAGCAAATAGATTGATAGGCCTTCTTTTAGAGTCTGCCGGCGTACGCGCTGAGGAGATATCGGAAGTATGTATGGTCGGCAATGCTGTTATGTATAGTTTCACCATGGGGTATCCGGTTGAATCGTTTTCACGAATTCCATTCGGTCCGGCTAGTTATGGTATGGCCGAAAAGTTGTCATCAGAAGTGGGATTCGAGGTTATTGGTGATGCGCGGGCAAGGTTCTTACCTAATCTGGGTGGTTTTGTAGGTTCGGATGCCCTGGCAGTTATTCTCGCGACAGGCCTGCATAAAAGCAATACCCCCAAAGCCGCCATAGACATAGGGACCAACGGTGAGGTTATTGCCGGATTTAAGGATAATATATGGGTTGCCTCAACGGCTGCCGGACCGGCATTCGAGGGATGGCACATAAGCTGCGGCATGCCGGCCTTATCGGGCGCGATCGAATCGGCAAGGCCAAACGGAGATAGTTTTTCAATAGATACAGTAGGAGGAGATAATCCGAGTGGCATTTGCGGTAGCGGACTCATAGATATATTTGCCGGACTTATGGAGATGGGCCATCTGGATAAGACAGGACGCTTGCAGAATGGAGAATTTACTATTTTACAGGAAGGCGAGAAGCGAATATTCCTAAACCAGGAAGATGTGCGACAGATGCAGCATGCCAAGGCAGCTATACGCACAGCCCTAGACATGCTCTTCAAAGCCGCCGGTATAAAAGCGGCAAATATAGATGGACTATACCTGACAGGTACTTTCGGTAATCGCATATCAAGCAGCAATGCTCAGAAGATTGGTTTGATACCTGATGCGATATTGACAGAGAAGATCAGCGTAGTACAGGATGCCGCGCTCGAGGGCGCGAAAGAGATCCTTATCAATAAATCGGCACTGGAAGAAGCCATATCGCTCAGCAAAAGAATCAAACACGTCGAATTGAGTTGTCAGAAGGCCTTCCAGGACAATTTTGTCAACGCAATGCATTTTTGATAAGAGGGACAGATCCCCGATTGGGTTTAGGGCAGATCCCCGATTGGAAATAGAAACGTCTTGTAAATTGGTGGGGGAGGTATGAAGATAGCGGTATTTTGTTCAGGGAATGGATCCAATTTTCAGGCGATTGCGGATTCGGTCAAAGCGGGCGACATAAAGGCCGACATCAGTGTTATGGTCTGCGATAACCCGAAGGCATTTGCCATAGAACGGGCCAAGAAACTTGGCATAGAGACATTCGTTACAAGCCTGAAGGACCATAAATCGAGACAGGATTTTGAGAAAGCGATCCTTGCAGAACTTGAAGTACGAAAGATAGAATTGGTTGTCTTAGCCGGTTTCATGAAGGTCTTAAGCGCTGATTTTATAGCAAAATATAAAAATCGCATAATAAATATACACCCGGCGCTTCTGCCGTCTTTTGCCGGGACAGATGGCATAGGTGACGCGATAAAATATGGCGTTAAGGCGACAGGGGTGACCGTCCATTTTGTCGATGCCGGTGTTGATACCGGCCCGATCATCCTTCAGGACGCGGTTGAGGTGCGGCCGGACGATACGCACGACTCACTGGCAGAGCGTATCCACAAGATCGAACACCAGCTCTATCCACGGGTTGTAAAATTATTTGTAGAGGGTAGGATAAAGATAGAAGGCAGAGTTGTCAAAATAACTTAAGGAGAAGAGATGACCACAAAGATAAGCGGAATAAAGGCGCGTGAGATACTCGATTCAAGAGGTAACCCGACCGTAGAGGTAGACGTAACTTTAAGTAACGGCTCCATTGGGCGCGCGGCTGTGCCGAGCGGTGCATCGACGGGGGAACACGAGGCAGTTGAGCTGCGGGACGGGGATAAGGCGCGTTACATGGGCAAAGGTGTCCTGAAGGCTGTCTCAAATGTGAACAAGGAGATAGCGCCAAAGATATTAGGCAGGGACCCGCTCGATCAGGAAGGGCTGGATCGCGCCCTGATAGATTTGGATGGTACTGAAAACAAGTCCAAGCTGGGGGCGAATGCCATCTTAGGCGTCTCCATGGCTACGGCCAAGGCGGCAGCCATATCCCAAAATATGAGCCTCTATAATTATCTGGGTGGTGAGGCGGCTGTAACGCTCCCCATACCGATGATGAATATATTAAATGGCGGATCGCACGCCGACAATAACGTCGACCTGCAGGAATTTATGATAATGCCGATAGGCGCTGACAGCTTCAGCAGCGCGCTGCGCATGGGTTCCGAAGTATTCCATAACTTAAAGAAGATACTTAAAGGTCGTAATCTTTCAACGGCTGTAGGCGATGAAGGCGGGTTTGCGCCTAACCTCAAATCGAACGTGGAAGCCATAGAGGTTATCCTCGAGGCGATAAAGGCGGCAGGATATAAGGCCGGCAAGGATATCTATATAGCGCTCGACCCTGCTTCAAGTTCATTCTTTAAGAAGGGTAAGTATATGTTAGAGGCTGAAGACCCACCGGAACGTACCTCAGACGATATGATAAAGTTTTACAGCGAATGGGTCGATAAGTTCCCGATATCATCCATAGAGGACGGGTTGGCTGAGGATGACTGGGACGGATGGAAGGCTATGACGGATAAGCTGGGCGAGAAGATACAAATTGTAGGAGATGATCTTTTTGTAACGAATACCAAGCGCCTCAAGACGGGGATAGATAAAGGGGTTGCCAACTCAATCCTGATAAAGGTCAACCAGATCGGCACGCTGACCGAAACAATGCAGGCGATAGATATGGCGCGGAAGGCGGGTTATACCGCCGTAGTCTCTCACCGCTCCGGCGAGACAGAGGATACGACGATATCCCATCTCGTCGTGGCTACCAATACAGGCCAGATAAAGACGGGCTCAGTCTGCAGGACAGACCGTGTCGCGAAGTATAACGAACTCCTCCGGATCGAAGAGGAGCTGGGTAAAAAGTCCGTCTATGGCAGCGCGATCTGGAAAAGGTAATATATCTATAGGATCAGGATATGCATCGGAAGATATCTAAGGCAGGCGTAGCCCGCCTCTCTTTATACTACAGGGCACTGATCACAGCAGAAGGGAAGGGGGTCAGTGTTGTCTCCTCAAAGGTTTTAAGCGAGAAGGCCGGCACCAATGCCGCGCAGCTCAGGAGCGACCTTGCGTCCTTTGGCAGTTTTGGCAAGCGCGGCGCAGGATATAATGTAAAGGCGCTAAAGGGGTCTATATCGGGTATACTGGGAAAAGGCAGAAGGTGGCGCGTGGCCTTAGTCGGTGTAGGCAACCTTGGAACCGCGCTTCTCTCCTATGGGGGTTTTAAAGAGCAGGGGTTCGATATCGTAGCAGCGTTTGACGCCGATCCCAAAAAGATCGGGAAGAAGTTAAGGGGCGTAACTGTAAGGAAGACGGATAGCATCAGCAGGATATTGCCAAAGGATAAGGTCGATATCGGCATCATAACGGTCCCGGCAGAATTCGCGCAGGATGTGGCCGATAGGCTTGTAAAAGGCGGGGTACGCGCTATAATCAATTTCGCGCCGATTAATCTCGATCTCCCCGATAACGTGACGGTGAATAGCGTAGATCTTTCAGTCGAATTGAATACGATAAGCTATTTACTCGATCGGAATAAACGTCTTTGAGCGAGACAATACGCAGTATCTTTTTTTAACTAATATAAGGAGGTGGTATCATGTTCAAGTTTGGCATGCCGGAGTTAATAGTAATATTGGTAATCGCGTTAGTTCTTTTCGGCGCCTCGAGACTGCCGGAGATAGGCAAGGCTTTTGGTAAATCGATAAAGGAATTTAAAAAGGCCGGCAAGGATATGGATCTAGGTAAAGACGAAAAATGCGGATGTGGCGATAAGGAAGAGAAGAAGTCATAAGAGGGGTCATCGGTTGGATAACGATAAAAAGCTTACTCTTGTAGAACACTTAGGGGAGTTAAGGGGCCGGCTCATAAAATCTGTCGCGGCTGTGATTATCTTTTCTGGCATCCTGTATAGCAGCTCCGGGAAGATACTGAACATCCTGAGCAGGCCCGTAGGCAAACTGGTATTTATATCGCCGGTGGAGCTCTTTCTTGTATACATAAAGGTCGCGCTCTTTGGCGGATTTTTCCTGGCATCACCGGTTATTATATACCAGATATGGCGGTTTGTCTCTGCCGGCCTGAAGCCGTCCGAGAATAAAGCTATCATTATATTCGGGCCCGCATCATTTCTTCTATTTCTACTTGGCGCCTCTTTTGCCTATTTTGTTATAATGCCCGTAGGCATACACTTTCTTTTGGGATTCGCGACAGACGCGATAAAACCGATGATAACGGTAAATAATTATATCTCCTTTATAAGCATGATAACGATCGCGTTTGGGGCCATCTTCGAGCTCCCTATAGTAGTCCTCTTTCTTACCAAGATAGGCCTTGTTACACCAACCCTTTTATACAGCAAAAGAAGGCACATTATCCTCTCCATTTTCATCCTCAGCGCGATGCTGACACCGCCGGATGTAGTCACACAGATATTGATGGCAATACCACTGCTGGTGCTTTTTGAAGTGAGCGTGCTTCTGTCGCGCTTTGTCTATAGGAAGAAGTTCTCGGCATAAGAAGGCTGTCTTGGCATAAGAATAGCCATTTTTCATTGACAGGGGTATCTGATTGTGTTAAAAATAGAAAAGAGAGATGAGGTGATACGAATGGCCTTAGCTAAAGAACGCGGCTTTACCCTCCTTGAGCTATTGATAGTCCTTATAATCATAGGGCTCCTGACCCTCATCGCCCTTCCTAAATATGCCGAGGTTGTAGATAGGGCCAAGGTTGCCGAGGCCTATGTCTTCCTTGGGACCTACCGTGTTATCCAGGAATCGTACATCTATGTAAATGGTGAACCGGCCGATGATATTGAGGATCTGAAAATACCTCAACCATATGAGGAGGTAGCCTACTTTAATTATGGCACCAAAAAAGGGGTGGGTTTTGTGCCGGAGGAAGATGAGAGATATATGATATATGCCTGGAGCAGCGATATCGAAACAGCAGACGATGAATACCCGCTTGTCCATATACATGAGATAGGGCCACCTTCCGTCTTCTATGACCAGAGCTCGGGTGACCACGAACATGGAGAGCGCCTGCCAAGCCACAGCCATACCATACCCGCGAGCGAAGAGAGGTCTGCGGACGAAAAGATAAATTAATTTATTCAAAGAGGAATATCAGGGGTCTCGGAAAAGAGCTTTTAAGCTGGAAATGATTCCGGGGCCCTCAATTTTTGTTATCTTTATATGGATGAGATAGGCACAGTAGAGAGGGTTTCCGGAAATAAGGCAGAGGTGCGCTTTGAGAAGAGCAAGGCGTGCCAAAGTTGTAAGGCGTGCCGGGTAGCCAGCGACGGGTCGATGAAGGTTGAGGTCATAAACCCGATCGGCGCAAAAGAAGGGGATAGGGTTAAATGTAACATAGCGGGTTCGGCCGTCGTCAAGGCGGCCTTTTTGGTATATGGGGTGAGCCTCATAGCGCTCTTTTTTGGATTATTTATCGGACTAAAAATTATGAAACTGACTCAGGGCGGCGCATTAGCTGTTGCCCTTGTCTTTATGGCGCTCTCCTTTATATTCATAAGATTCTACGGAGCGCGAAAAGGTGATTATTACACCGCAACGATAGTAGATATAATAAGCAGGGGAGGGGGTTGATAACATGAAGATGGGTTTTATTTATGCCATGATAGCGATGTTATTGTGGGGTGCCGCGCCGATATTCGCGAAGATCGGCCTTGTGAAAACGGACCCTTTAATCGGTGTAGCAATAAGGTCGATAGCCATTTCCCTGATTCTGGTAGCAAGCCTTGCTATAGGCGGGGGTTTTAATAAGCTGGTCAGCACAGACCTTAAGAGCCTGTCGGTGTTGATCGCCGAAGGTGTATGCGCCGGTTTGCTTGGGCAGTATTTTTACTTCAAGGCGGTCAAGGTATGGGAGGCATCGAAGGTGGTGCCGATAGTAGGGGCATACCCGTTGGCGGCTGTTTTCTTTGCCATACTATTTTTAGGGGAGCACCTTACCCTGGCCAAAGGTTTCGGCACATTACTGATTATAGCAGGCATATTTTTCTTGAGATAATAAAGAGGAGGCACATATGTTCAAAAAGTTTTTTATTCTTTCTATCGCGATTATGGTGATTGCCGCGGTGGTGTTTATGGGGACGGGCAATGCCCAGCAGCGCGCGCCCCGCAAAGCCGCCGTTTATGCGAAACAGGCCGGCGCCAGCCCGGAAGATATAAAGAAGCTGCTCGGCAACCAGGAAGCCATCTTGAAAAAACTGGATGAGATAGCTGCAGAGCTGAATGTAGTAAAGATAAGGTCAAGCAGGTAAATATCTGCCGGAATCCAGATTGACACGTAAAGGCTATGTATGGTATTATACCTTTCCCATAGGAGGTTAATATGCAAGAACAGACATCATTTTTTGTAGCATTTTTTGCCGGGTTTATGACATTTCTATCACCGTGTGTCTTGCCCCTTATACCTTCATATATATCTTATATCACCGGGATCTCCTTTAAGGATTTCTCAGAGACTAAGGATATATCGGCTCTCAGGCGAAAGACGGCCCTGCATGCGGCAACATTCATCCTGGCCTTCAGTATCGTCTTTACACTCTTTGGGGCGACGGCAAGTTTTATAGGCAGATTCCTGGCTGAATACCAGCATATAATCATGAAGGTAGGCGGCGTCATCATAGTCGTGTTAGGGCTCCATATAGCCGGGGTTTTCAATTGGTCTTTCCTCATGAAAGAGCGGAAGGTCCACCTCCAGCGCAAGGAGGTCAGCCTTATAGGGACTTTTCTTATAGGCCTCACCTTCGCGGCTGCATGGACGCCTTGCGCCGGCCCGATCCTCGGGTCTATTTTAGTCTACGCCTCATCGACAAACGATGTCAAGCTGGGCATGGGGCTCTTATTTACCTACTCGATGGGGTTGGGTGTGCCGTTCTTTTTGTCGGCGATCCTCGTGAATAATTTTCTATTTGCTTACAAAAAATTTCAGAAGTATCTTGTGGCAACGCGTATCGTTGCAGGTCTATTTCTTGTAATAATGGGTGTGGTGGTCTTTACGAATAGTTTCGGAATGATTTCAGCGTATCTACAAAGCAGGTGAGGAGAGCAAAGATGAGAAGGTTTTCTGTTTCGATGATTTTATTGGCAGGATTAGTCAGCGTGGTCCTTTTGGGCGGATGCGGCAGTGAGCCCGCTCCTCCTCAGACAGCAGAGGGCGATTTTAAGGATTTCACCCTGAAGGATTTAAGCAATAACGATGTCTCATTGAAGGACTTTGAGGGCAAGGTGATAATGCTCAACTTCTTTGCTACGTGGTGCCCTCCATGCAGGCATGAGATACCCGATTTTGTTGAACTCTATAACGAATATAAAGATGAGGGATTTGTTATAATAGGTGTCGCGCAGGACAGAGAAGGCCTATCAGCGGTTAAGCCGTTTGCTCAAAAATACAATATAACATATCCTGTCTTAATCGAAGATGGGAGTGCCAACAAACTCTACGGGCCTATACGCGCCATACCGACGACGCTCATCATAGACAGAGAAGGTAATATCGCGAATAAATTTATAGGTTCCAAGGAGAAGAGCGTATTTGAGGGCGAAATTAAAAAGCTGTTTTAGGGGAACAGGATCAAGGGGAGGATATCATGAAGGAAAAGATAGAAGAGTTTTTAAAGAATGAGATACGGCCCGCGTTGCAGAAAGACGGCGGGAGCATAGAATTAGTCGACGTAGCCGACGGTGTCGTCAAGGTGCGCCTTAAGGGCGCGTGCGCGGGATGCCCGATGAGCCAGATGACGATGGCCAACTTTGTTGAGCAGCGCATGAAGGAAGCCATACCAGGAGTTACGAAGGTAGAAGCTGTAATATAGGGAGAGGAGACCCGTATGATAATCACGCAACAGAAATCTCCGGAAGATGTCTTAAAATATATACCGGAAGGGGAGAAGGTATTTATAATAGGTTGTGGGGAGTGTTCTACCACCTGCCAGACAGGCGGTGAGGCTGAAATCCTGAAGATGAAAGAGATCCTTGAGAAGTCCGGCCGTAAAGTTACAGGATCGGTTATCCCCGACGCGCCATGCGTTGCCGCGCAGCTAAAGACGGCGATGGCCAAGAATATAAAGGCGATCAAGGAGTCCGATTCTATCTTAGCCCTTACATGCGGTTTGGGCGCCCAATCGATAAAAGAGAATGACCGCACCAAGAAGGCGATCCACATAGGTTGTGATACCCTCTTTATGGGGGCAACCGATGTGAAGAATGACTTTGTTGAATTCTGTTCAGCATGCGGAGACTGTGTTCTTGAGCTTACCGCGGCTATATGCCCTATTACCCGTTGTCCTAAGAACCTTATGAACGGACCTTGCGGCGGACAGGATAAGGGTAAGTGCGAGGTGGACAAAGAACGTGACTGTGCCTGGATCATGATATATAAAGAACTTAAGGAACGCGATAAGTTACATCTCTTAAAGGAGTTACGCCCGCCCAAGGACTATTCTAAAACGACCAAGCCGCGCAAGAGAAATATGTCTGCATAATAAAAGTTATCCACAACCGTAGGGCATGCTTAAGCATACCAGACAGGGGTGGATAACTTTTTTGTCTTTATACTTGACAAGAATGGTCAGGTATGATATACTTGGGTTCCTGGCACAGGAGATAAGATATGAAGATCTCAACGAAGACACAATATGGGGTAAGGGCGATGCTCGAGATAGCCCGGCACACTGACAGGGAGCCTATCTCTATACACGACATATCACGACAACAGGCGTTATCAGTCTCGTATCTGGAGCAGCTTCTGAATAAACTTCGTAAGGCAGGCTTGGTCAAGTCTGTCAGGGGACCGAAAGGCGGGTATCTCTTATCGCGCCAACCCAAGAAGATAAAGATAAGCGAGATAGTCACGGTACTCGAAGGAGACATAGGGCCGGTATTCTGTGTCGCGGGAGGCAAGAAAGCGAATTTTTGTGACAGGTTGAATAAGTGCGCGTCTAAAGCTTTGTGGAAGAAGATGAGGGACGCGATGATGGGAGTTTTGGAATCGACAACTCTGGGCGACCTCTGTGAGGGAGCCACAGATAAGAACATACCGGCTTAGGAGATAATTATGAAACAGGTATATTTAGATCACAACGCGACTACGCCGACAGACCCTGAGGTTGTCAGGGCGATGGCGCCTTACTATACGGAAATTTATGGAAATGCCTCAAGCGTTCACATGTTTGGCCAGAAGGCACGCCGGGCAGTCGAGGCGGCGCGCGAGCAAGTGGCAAATTTTCTGGGTGCCAAGGACAGCCAAGAGATAGTCTTCACAAGCGGCGGGACAGAGAGCGATAATCTTGCCATAAGAGGTATTGCGTATGCTCTTCGCAGTAAAGGCAATCATATAATCACTTCATCCATAGAACACCACGCGGTTGAAACGACCTGTAAAGCGCTCGAGAAGGAAGGATTTAAGGTCACGTATATACCCGTTGATAAAGAAGGAATAGTTGACCTGGAAGCGCTTAAAGGCGCGATAACGGATAAGACCATTCTCATCTCGATAATGTGGGCCAATAATGAGATGGGAACAATAGAGCCTATCGAGGAGATAGCAAAGGTTGCTAAGGGGAAGGGAGTTTTATTCCACACCGACGCGGTCCAGGCCGTAGGCAAGATCCCGGTTAATGTAGAGAAGGTGGGAATAGACCTTTTGTCACTATCAGCCCACAAGTTTTATGGGCCAAATGGCATCGGGGCCCTATATATAAGGAAGGGCACGAAGATCCAGAAACAGATGTTTGGCGGCCACCACGAGAAGAACCGCCGCGCCGGCACAGAGAACGTGCCCGGAATAATCGGGCTGGCTAAGGCATGTGAATTGGCAGGCCAGCGCATGAATGATTACGGAAAAGATATGACGGAGCTGCGCGATCGCCTGTGGGAGGGTATCAGGAAGAATGTACCACATGTTAAGATGAGCGGCCACCCCAAAGAGCGCGTACCGAATACAGTAAATGTGAGCTTTGAATACCTTGAGGGAGAGTCTATTATCTTGAATCTCGACATGGAAGGTGTTGCAGTCTCAACGGGATCGGCCTGTACATCAGGGTCTCTGGAGCCCTCACATGTATTGACTGCGATGGGTATTGACGCGCAGACCGCGCAAGGATCGATAAGATTCTCTTTAGGCAAGGATAACACAAAAGAAGATATAGACTACGTGGTAAGTGTACTGCCCGACATCATAAAACGGTTGCGCGGTCTATCACCATTATATAAGGAGCAATAAAAATGAGTGAAAGTTCTTTTGGTGAATATAGCGAGCAGGTAATGGAACATTTTCGCAACCCGCGCAATGTGGGTGTGATAAAAGACGCCAGCGGCACCGGCCATGTCGGAAATCCACAGTGTGGCGACATAATGGAACTTTACATAAAAGTAGAAAATGATACAATAGTAGATGCGAAATTTAAGACGTTCGGATGCGGTGCCGCTATAGCTACAAGTTCGATGGTGACTGAGTTGGTCAAAGGAAAAACCATCGAGGAGACTTTGAAGATTTCCAATCGCGCGGTGGCGGAAGCATTAGGCGGCCTTCCGCCGATTAAGATGCACTGTTCATTGCTGGCGGAGCAGGCACTCAAGTCTGCTATTAACGATTATTTAAAAAAGAGTGGAAAACCGGAAATCGCAGTACCAAAGGATGATCACCACCACAAATAGATGATAAAGAAGGCAGGTTTCATACTCTTAAGCACGGCGATCGGCATAAGTATCTTCTTCGTCCTGGTATCAAAATTGGGGGAGGGAGGGATACTTGCTCAATTAAGCCAATTCCCGTTGTGGCAATATCTGGCCATATCACTACTATCCTTCCTATTCTTTTTATTCGTTGCTTTAACCCTTCATACGCTGCTTGACTCCTTCGGATATAAGACCAAGATGAAGGACCTCTATCCTCTCCAGATGCTTAAATACTCGATCGGCTATATCACGCCCTTTATGAATATAGGCGGTGAGCCGGCCATGATATTCCTTCTCAGAAAGAAGCTCCATATCAAGATCACACATGCCACAACAGCGGTAATCCTTGAGAGGATACTGCGCATGACCTTGACGGTTATCCTCTTCATTGTCGGGATAACTACCGCATTCTCAAGGCTCCTTCTCTCCAATGAAAACCTGACTATGCTCATAGTCGTAGTTGCCGCATTTGCCTTATTCTTCTACCTCTTCTATCGCGGAGTCCTCTCAGGCAAGGGAGTTATCACCTCCTTAATGAAGACGCTGAAGCTCGATAAGTTTAAGTGTGTTAAGAAGGTGGAGAAGGAACTGGAAGACGCGGACCGGCTGACGGTTCGGTTCTTCAAAAAACACAAGAAGGAATTCGCGCGCTCCATGATATTTGCAGGAGGGGCTATACTGGTAGTCTTTTTACGTACATGGCTTATCCTAAAGATGCTTGGTTATTCCGCAAGGGTCACAGACCTCCTTTTAATATTTACCCTGGAGAACCTTATGATATTGGTCCCCATACCCGCCTCACTCGGCACCTATGAGGCCGGCAATGCGGCCGTCTTTGCGTTACAGGGGATAACCGCAGGCCTGGGTCTCGTATATAGCATAATTGTCAGGATAACATACCTCATCGCAATCCTGCCGGGATTGATAGTAGCTTCCTATTATGGCATTACCATAGGCGGCAAGACCCCCAGGCGCTAAACTACCCCCCGTCCCCCAGGTACATTATTTTTCCTTTCTCCAAAATCGATTAAACCGCCTCACTTTATCACAACTCATTTCTTATTAAGGAGTTACAAACCACAGGTTTTCAATATTTGGGATATATATACGTCCTTTACCATTCCTGTTGACCACCCATAGCATTTATGGTATAATTACGCTACTCTTGTCCTCCCGAAAGACAAGGGGAGTTGTTTGAAGGTTTATACTTATAAGTGATAATAATATGCTAAAGAATAATATAAGAAAGGAGATACTAAGGAAATTAAGAGAACAAGATGAGGTTATAATACAGCGGAAGAGCTCCTTGGTAAAAAGGGAGCTATTCGCCACCGCTGAATTTAAAAAAGCGAAGACGGTGATGTACTACGTCTCATTTAATGGTGAAGTTGATACTCTTATGATGATCGATGAGACGCTCAAGATGGGAAAGACGGTTGCAGTTCCGGCGATATTTGAGGAGAACCATATTTTGAAGTCGTTTGGAATTAAGGATAGGGAGAAGGATCTGGTTGAGGGTCGTTTCGGGATCCCACGGCCGAAAGAGGTCCATAAAATGGAAATCCCCCCCGAAGAGCTTGACCTGGTGGTTGTTCCGGGAGTTGCTTTTGATTCCGACGGAAACAGGCTAGGCAGGGGGATGGGTTATTACGACAGATTTCTAAAGAGCCTGCCCGATAGGGTGACGACGATAGGTATTTGCTTTGACTTCCAAAAGCTCTCTTCCGTTCCTGTAGATTCACACGATTTTCCCGTCAAGAAAGTCATCGCCGCCTGATTTTGCGTAAGTAGGAGCCGGCCCCGGCGAAGGTCGAGCTGCCTAGCGCAATTTTGAGGAGGTGTCAAAAAAATGTCCCCCAATATTCAAGTAAGCGTCACAACGCTATTGTATCTGGTTTTGACAGGTGCGACATGTTTTGTGCTCGGGTTTTTCCTTCGCAAGCTCTTCTCAGGCAAGCAACTGAAAGAGGCTGAGGATAGGTCTAAGACTATATTAGAACAGGCCAAGAAGGATGCCGGGAACAGGCGCAAAGAAGCGGAGCTGGAGGCAAAAGATCTGCTTTTTCGCACCAAGGGTGAATTTGAGAAGGAGACGAAAGAACGGCGCCAGGAGTTGATGGGATTGGAACGCCGGCTGGTACAGCGCGAGGAGAATCTCGATCGGAAAGTAGATATACTGGAGCGGAAGGAACGCTCCGTAAACGACCGTGACAGAAATATCGGTAAGAAAGAACGCGCCTTGTCTGATAAGGAGAAGGAATTGGAAGGCCTTATCTCCGAGGAGAAGACACAGCTTCAAACGGTCTCAGGCATGACGAGAGATGACGCCAAGAGGCTCCTTATAAAACGCATGGAAGATGAAGCCAAGCATGATGCGGCCAAGATGATAAAGCGCATCGATGATGAGGCAAAGCTTACTGCCGATAAGCAGGCGCGCAAGGTCGTCGGACTGGCCATACAGCGCTGCGCGGCAGACCATACAGTCGAATCTACGGTGAGTGTAGTACAATTGCCCGGCGATGAGATGAAAGGGCGCATCATAGGCCGTGAAGGGCGCAATATTCGTGCTTTGGAGATCGCTACTGGTATAGATGTTATTATTGACGATACGCCAGAGGCTGTTATACTTTCAGGGTTTGATATGGTGCGGCGTGAGATCGCGCG
>JABMSB010000002.1 GCA_013202205.1 Candidatus Omnitrophota bacterium | reverse complement strand
TCGTGAATGTTAGCTATCTTATCATATCTAAATACAGGGCCGTCTTTACAAACATAAAAATTTCCGATCCTGCAATGGCCGCACTTGCCGATACCGCAGCTCATATTCTTCTCCATCGAAAGGTATAGGTTGTTCGGCTGAAACCCTCCGTCTAAAAGCGCAAAGGTCGAGAATTTCATCATGATCGGCGGCCCGCAGACTATCGCAACACTATTGCTTAGATCAACATCTATCTTCTTAACCAGCGTCGTTACCAATCCGACCTTACCTTTCCAATCATTGTCACCGTTATCGACAGTAATGTCGATATCTACCTTGTTGCGGCTACCCCATTCGGATATCTGATCCTTATATATGATATCAGACGGTCCCTTGGCACCGTACTTAAGGGATACGCGCTTGTAATCATCTATTGTGTTAAAGAGCGCAAATAATAGGCTTCTCAAAGGCGCAAGTCCGACTCCGCCGCCCACGATCAGAACCTCTTTGCCCTTGAATTCGTTTAAAGGATACCCTTTACCATAAGGCCCTCTTACGCCAACCGTATCACCCTTCTTCATCTTGTGGATGGCAGAGGTGACTTTACCGACATTCATTATGGTCACATCCATCTGATCGCTCTTCGCCGGGTCTGAAGATGGTGTAAAGGGTGCCTCCCCAAGTCCGGGTACGGTCACCTCTACGAATTGGCCGGTCTGGAATTTTATATCCCTCCTGGGCCTGAGAACCAATGTCTTTATCGTAGGGCTCTCCGTTATTACATCCAGGACTTCAGATTCTATGGGTTCGTACGGATTCTTTATCATTTTACAATATCCTTAAGGACCTCTCTTATGTCTATATCGCCCGGGCAGGCCTCAATGCATCTGCCGCATCCGGTACATGCGTTAACCCCAAGCAGTGACGGGAAAAATTCGAATTTCTTGTCAAAACGGTTTTTTAGGCGTTCAGAGAGATACTTTCTTGGGTTGGCATCACCTGCAACCCTGGCAAAACTCTTGTATAGACACCCGTCCCATGTCCTGTACTTAGCAAAACCTGTATCGCCTTTCTGGTCACTCAAAAAGAAACAGTGGCAGGTTGGGCAAACGAGGTTGCAACCGCCGCATTCTATGCAGGTAGATGCATGCTCCTTCCAGAGATCCGATTCATAGCTCTTTTTAACGGATCCTTTTATGCTGCTCGCATCCGGGGTCCCCTTCTCCTTGCAATTGGCCTTAACTGCTGATGAGATCTTCTTCCTGAGGTTGTCGCGGTCGGACTTATGGGGCTGGGTAGCATCTTGAAAGAGCCTGCTATTTTCACTAACCAGCTTCTCCCCTTTTGCAGAACCCGTCTCAGCCAGAAAACCACCCTCGACCTCGCTTAAGTTTAAGTCAAAATCCTTGGTGGGATAAGGTTCGTTTCCTAGCGCGGTGCAAAAACATGTCTCAATAGAACTGGTGCAATCGCAGGATATGATAAGGTTCTTATCTCGGCTTCCTATATATATAGGATCTTTGAAGTCGCCTTCATTATAAACATAGTCTTGTATTGCGAAGGACTGCAGATCGCATCCCTTAACACCTACTATGGCGATCGGTTCAGGCTCCTTCATAGCCGCCTGGGATGAATATAGCGCCACTACTTCCCTCGCCTTTGCGTAGAAACTCTTGATCGGCTGTGTAGCCCGTACCTCACCAAAGATGATATCCCCGGCCGTCTCCCCATTGAAGAGCTCATAGTAGAGGGCATCGCCCTTCTTCTTAGGCACAAAGATCCTATATTTGGAAGAGATATTACCGATAAGCTTTAGGAGGTTATCCTTCGTAATAAAATGCAGGGCCATCTAACGTTCGTCTTTCTATCTCGCTGTGGAACGGTTTTGCCCGACTTTGTGAGATTTTTCACAAAGTCCTTCAAAAAAATAAGCGCTACAAGTGTTTGTAGGAGTGTAATATACCTTATCAGGCTATGTGTGTCAAGGATTTTTTTAGCGATCTAAAATTTTACTCTCATGGCTCTGGGTGGACATGCGCGGACGCAGAGCTCACAGGCGATACACTTTGATGGATCGAATGAGATCTTCATCGTCTTACGATCTAGTGATAATGCTTCTGTCGGGCATACAGCAATACACGCCCCGCAATGGGTGCAGCGCTTCTCGTTGCGGGTCACATCCTGATCGAGAGGCTGTATGATTATGCCCTGCTCTTTTAAAAACTTGATGCCCTCGGCATAGTTCTCCTTCTTGCCGGATAGGCCTACGACCATCAACCCTTCTTCATTGGGTGTTATGCGCGCTTGAAGTATATTGAAGACGAGGTCGTAATCCTTGACCAAGTGATACGCTATCGGCTTATCGACTAAGCTGTGCGGGAATTTTAAAACGATCCGTTTTGAAACCATCTTATCTTCTCCTTAAATTATAATTTATATCAGTTCTATCTTTCCCCAATTACCTATTCTCTCACCCACTATTATGCAGACGCCAAATACGCCCTCTATGGACTTAGCGAACTCTATCCCCTTCTCTATATCATCACTACATTTTACCACATTTCCCGTCGCGGTTGCAACCGCATCTGCAAAAATAGCGTCTTTGGCAAATATGATGGCCGCATCCGCCTTCCCGAAGCTGAGTGAATGGCCTACAGTACCGCTCGAGGCGCAGATACCGCAAGGCGTCATATCGGGCGTTATCTTGAATGATATCTTTCCGCTTAAAGGCGATTCACCGGCGAATACGCCGAGTTTGCGTTCCCTGGATACCTTTATGAATATGTCTCCCCCATTCTCCACTATTATCTGATCAGATCTCTTCAAGAGATCTCTTCCGACAAATTCAGCCACAGCCCCTGCAATCGCAGCCATAGGGCCAACACCGGCCTTCTTCGATGCGATAACCATCTCTTCCACTATCTCAGGGGCAGGCCGATTCAGGTCGATGGGGACAAGTGAATCCTTAAACTGTGGATCAAATTTTATGTAATCTTCTATTTCTCCACGATACCTCTTTATAGACTCTATCGCAAGTTGCTTTAAGGCACTCTCTGCAAATATAGATAGGTCTGTCTCCCCAACTACGGCCTGAAAACCGACCAGGTCGTCACATCCAACCCAATCCCTGTATGTACGTTCTTCGTATTTCATTCTACCTCTATGGACTCTATATAGGTCTCTTTTCCGCTTAAGATATCCAAATCACCTGAGGCGCAAGAAGGGCATGCCGATTTTGAATCCTTGGCCTCAAAGACACTGCTGCAGGCAGCGCATCTTGCCGACAACGGTATCGCCTTAAAGACCAATTGCGCGGCTGCATAAGGCTTTTCCTGGGCCATCTGTTTAAAGGTCGCGCTCAGATGTTCCGATGTGGTATTGGCTGCAATACCAACAACTACCATTATCTTTATAACCTTTGTATCCGGGCCAAGATGGCGCAACTTCTCCTCTATCATAGCCATCATGTTGTTTACTATATGTGTATCATGCATCGTGAGCCTCCTAACATATTCTGGGTAATTGCGCTCCTGTCAGCATGGTAAGCATCCTCATGCCGCCTATCGATGTCTTCGAATAGACCTTGCCTCTATGCCCTGTTACAACCTCGCCTATTATTGCAGCATCTTTACCATAGCGATGGCGCCGCATAGTCTTTAGAACCCTGTCGGCATCTTTTGAGGCGACTACAACTACAATCTTACCTTCATTGGCAATATATAGTGGATCGAACCCTAGCAGTTCACAGGCAGCCTTCACGGACCCGGAGACAGGCACTTTGCCCTCATCTATCTCTATGCCAAAACCGGCCCCCTTAACCATCTCATTTAAGGTAGTAGCTAAGCCGCCCCTGGTAGGGTCGCGCATAAACTTTACACCTTTCGTTATTATAGAATCTATTAAACCATTAAGAGGCGCGCAATCACTCTTTACGCTCGCCTGAAACCCAAGCCTCTCCCTCGCCTCCAGGACGGCTATACCGTGATCGCCAACCGTACCACTCAATATTATCTTGTCCCCTGGTTTAACCCTATCTATTGAAATGCGAGAAGGGTTCTTCGCCACACCTACACCTGCCGTAATCACGAAGAGTCCGTCACACTCGCCCTTGGCAACCACCTTCATATCCCCGGTTATTACCTTGACGCCTGCCGCCTTTGCCGCCACCTTTATAGAACGCGTTACCTTCCTCAATATATCCATCTTTAGCCCTTCTTCGGCTATTATGGCACACGCTATGTGCTGGGGCGTTGAGCCGACAACGGCAAGGTCATTCACCGTGCCGCATATCGCAAGCTTTCCTATATCGCCTCCCGGGAAGAAGAGTGGTTTAACGACAAATGAGTCTATGCTAAAAGCTATCTTCCCCTTGGGTATATTTACCACACCGGAATCTGCCAATTCTTTAAGGGTAGGATTTGAGAGCTCTTTTAAGAATAGCTTCTCGATCAAGTCGTGTGTTAATTTTCCTCCGCTGCCATGCGCAAGTGTAATTGTATCCATATCAACCTTTTCCATATTTGTAGTAAGCCGCGCAGGTTCCTTCGCTTGAGACCATGCACGCACCTTTCGGATTTTCAGGCGTACATTCGCGTTTGAATAATTTGCAATCGAGCGGTGTCTTTGCCCCGCGCAATACACCGGCGCATATACAGCCTTTATTGCCGCTTCTTACTTTTCGAGGAACCACTGAGAAAACCTTCTCAGAATCGAAATCTGAAAAACTCTCTCGTATCTTAAGGCCGCTATTAGGAATAACCCCTAAGCCGCGCCACTCAACATCGCAGGGTTCGAAGACATCCTCTATTACCCTCTGCGCCTTTTTGTTACCCTCCTCATGGACGACGCGATCATATTGAATCTCTACATCTGCCTTACGTTTTTGGCACTGGCGAACCAATTTGAGGATGCCATCCAATATGTCGATCGGTTCAAAGCCCGTAATAGAGCAGGGAATCCCAAATTCTGACGCTATAAATCCGTATGGCCTGCTCCCTATTATAGTCGATACATGCCCGGGCAGCATCAGGCCATCGAGTTTTAGGGACTCGTCCCCAAGAAGCGCCCTTAAAGCAAAGGGCATTGTCTTGTGGGCTGAGAATACATAAAAATTCTTCAGTCCCTTACTTTTAGCCTCGATTATAGATGCCGCTATAGTGGGCGCGGTCGTCTCAAAACCGACACCAAGAAATATTACTTTCTTGTCAGGCTCCTCTTCGGCCATCTTCACTGCATCGAGGCATGAATATACGACACGTATATCAGCGCCCTTGGCCCTCTCCTTCTCAAGGCTCGATTTCGCGCCCGGCACGCGCAGCATGTCGCCGAATGTCGCAATAGCGACTCCTTCTTGTGAAGCGTATTCTATAGCCGTATCTATATAGCTATCCGCGGTAACACATACCGGGCACCCGGGTCCGGACAAGAGCTTGACATTACCGGGCAGCATATCTTTTAGGCCGAATTTAAATACGGCCATCGTATGCGTGCCGCAAACCTCCATAAATATATAATCATGACCCGGATCTATAGCACCCTTGATCTGCCCTATCAAACTCCTGGCTATTTTATTATCCCTGAACTCATCTATATATTTCACTTGATCCCTGCCTCTTTCATTATCGCCAATGTCTCGCGCGCCCTCTCCTCATCCAATCGCTCTATAGCAAATCCTGCATGCACGACTACATAATCCCCCGTCTTTACACCTGAGAGGAGCTGCAGGCCTATCTCCCGCCTCAAACCACTACTTGAGACTATGGCCCTATCTCCTTTAATCTCGACTATCTTCATCGGTATGGCCAGACACATAATTACCTCGACAAAAGACTATTTGTGATCGCGGCTTGGCCGATGCATATTCCGCTATCGCCCGTAAGTTCTCTCGATTGAAAATAAGGCTTGAGCTTTTTTCTCTTCAAGAGAGGCTTTAACTTCTCCACCAGGAGATCATTTAAGAAGACGCCTCCGCTAAAAACGACTTTATCATATCCTGACCTTTTCCTCAATATAGATATCACTGAGACGATCATCTCAGCAAACGTGTTATGGAATTTTGCGCTGATCTCTTCTTTCGTCTTGGTCTTTTTAATGTCGTCTATTATACCCTTAAGGAGCGGGCGCCACTTTACTATATATCTATCGCCGGATTTATCCAACTCTATACCATAACCGTATGATCCTTTATATGATCGATTCGCCGCCTTCTGAAGCTCTATCGCAGCCTCTGCTTCGTACCGGGCGTGCGTACAAATACCTAATATTGCTGATACGGCATCGAAGAGACGTCCCGCGCTCGATGTTACAGGGCTGTTGACCCCCCGCTCAACCATGGCCCTTAAGACCTTCCACCTCTTTTTGTCAAGATCCTTAACAAATTTTATATCCAGATCTAAAAAGTCCTTACCGAAATAGTGATAGAGATATGACGCGGCCATACGCCAGGGCTCCTTAACGGCCATATCAGCTCCGGGCATGGGTATATAGTCCAAATGGGCTATCCTATCGAGGTGCGCGATATCGCCAGCAAAAAACTCTCCTCCCCATATTGCGCCGTCCGTACCATAACCCGTACCGTCGAACGCTACGCCAATAACCTTACCCTTTATGTCACCCTCTATCATCGCTGAAGCTACATGGGCCCGGTGGTGCTGTATGCGCACAGGGGCTTTCCCCTTAAGATGTCTCTGACAAAACTCCTCGGCAAGTTTGCCCGATGCGTAAGCAGGATGCAGATCACAGGCAACGGCCGATGGCTTAAAGCGTACATCTTTCATAGCCCCGTCTAAACTGCTCTGATATGCGGCTGCCTTCTCCACAATCCCGAGATCACCGTAGTCGTCGCTTATGTAAATATCGCTTCCCGTGCCTATGCAAAAATTGCTCTTTAACTCAGCGCCAAAAGCGAGTATCCCCTTTTTAAACTTAAATTGTCTATTAAGTCTTATCATGATAAAAGAAAGACTGTCTCATTTTTTTTCGTTAATAATTTCTACGGTGGGATTGGAGCTCGCGCAAAATCTTCAGCGTGAAACCACGCTCAGAAAAGAAATACAGCGGCAGCAACTACCGTGGTATACTCACCGCTCGGGCTTATTACCGCAGATTGCGTGACGTTAGTCGTCTTAACTATTTTGTCGGATATCTTAAACTCCTCTTTCTTTTCATCCCAACTCTGATCCTCATCAAACTCTATACCCAGCGTGGACGCTAACATAGCAGCAGCCAAATCCTCTGAATAATCCCCTGCTGTCTTCTCAGTCTCCCCACACGCGTGGTGCTCACTAAGATATCCATATGCATCCTGCTCAGCCGGTACCGCGCATCCTATCGATGCAACTATCAACCTATGGGGTTCATTACTAGAACACCTCGCCAGAACTGTATATGCCACCATCCCGGGCAGGAGATTGGAGAGGCCTTCATTTCTCGATACAACCTTGCAGCCCGGAGGCAATATGCTTGAAACCTGGACAAGATTAAACTTCTCAATCCCCGCATCGCGCAGTGCCAGCTCGAATGAACGCAACTCTCTCTTGTGCGTACCTACACCTTTGGTAAAGAAGATCTTGCGCGGTACAAATAGGCGATATCGCTCTGCCGTATCTTCATCTTTGCCCTTAGCGGGAGTTGTCTCTTTTGGCTTAGGTGGTACCGGTGCCGCCTGTCCGAGCGCAGCTGCCTCAGCAGCTATCTTCTCAGCCTCAACTATCGCTTCTTCTTTATCATCTTTTGCATTACTATTTTTACTGACCATCTTATCCTCCACCTCTTACCTTTGCATTGATAATCTACTTCTTAGAAAAGATATACCCAAGCAACCTGTAGATTAATTTGGCTGCTAAAAACTCGCTGCTCGTCTCAATCCCTGTAGGTGCGATCTCAACGATATCGAAACCGACTACGCGCTTTGTCTCTGTCAGGCGCCTTAAGAGAGTCAGGGTCTCATACCACTCTAAACCACCCGGCACCGGCGTCCCTACAGCCGGCACTATACCGGGATCGAACCCATCCATATCTATTGTAATATAAACCTGATCTGAAAGCAAGGAGCAAACCCTATCGACCCAATCGGCCGGATTGTTCCTTATCTGGTACATGTCAATAACATCCAAGCCCTTTGGATCGCTCCTTAAGAATGAGAGTTCGCCCTCTCCCATGCTCCTCATCCCACACTGCACGATAGGACAAAATTCTATTATGCGGCGCGCCACACAGGCATGGTTATACTTGATACCATTATATCTATCCCATAGGTCGTAGTGGGCATCAATATGCAAAACGGATAGATCTTTGAATCTCTTTTTACATGCTGCAACCGGCGCAATGGAGATGGTATGTTCCCCTCCTATTGTTACGGGAAATTTGCCCTTATTTATGACCTTATCGACTTCTTTACGAACCACTTTTATCATATCTTCCGGGTCAAGGTCTGAAACAGAGAGGTCGTCGAGCGTGTGTATGCCGACCTTGTAAGTGGAGGAACGCAACTCCTCATCACAGAGATCCATGTTCTGTGACGCGCTAAGGATGGCGGCGGGCCCTCCGGCAGTCCCGCTGCGATATGTCGTCGTCTCATCATATGGAACGGGTATTATGACTGCTTTGGAACGCCTTGGATCAGAAAACCTCTTTGGTACCTCACCGAAATTATTTGGATAATTGCGTCTCATAATTATCAGCCCCTCATCCTTTGCGAAACCTTCAGCGTCAATAATAATATGCGTTCAGCCAAATCCTCGCTGAGCGTCCCGCATCCACAACTCGGCGTAACGATCGATGAGCCCATGATCAGCTCTTTATCTATACCCTTCGCAACAAGGCCTTCTATCGCTGATTCGAGGCGCACTTTTAAGCCGGGGCCGTCTTCTTTTTCTACATCTTTTGAGGTCGGGACGATCCCCCAGGCTATTGATCCTCCCCCTTCTAAAAAACGCTTGACCTGCTTTGGGTATAACGAAATTGACGTGGCGTAATTATACGCATCAAAATTTACTACATCTATGCCTAATTCACAGACCAAACCCCAGTCAGTATTTCCGCAGCAGTGCAGTCCTGTCAGCGCCCCGTCATTCTTGATAACTTGAGTGAATTCGGAGAGACGCTTCTTCACATCCTCGCTATTTATATTCACGACACTTGAACCTATGGAGACCAGGTATGGTTCGTCGATGAATATTATAACGTTACCCGAGACCTCTTTCAAGTACTTTATCTGCCAGCGGGCCTTCATCTGGAGTGTCTTCTCCATGACCTCTGCCAGTTCGGTATCATATAGTATGGAACGCTTATTCTGATCCGTTACGGTAAGCCCGAAGCTGATTGGGCCCGTAACGTGCCCTTTAAGGAATTGGGGCTTGGGCGCCGAGCTATTCTTCAGGATATCGCAGAATGAATAGAAACCGGGTGCGCGCTCGGGGCCGATTTTGAAATATTCGAGATCCTCTGCGAGATAGTGCTCATAACATGCCTGGATCGATTCCGTCAGATCGGCTGATGTATCTACCCAGATGCGTTTAGCTTGCTCATCGACCACTACGCCGGGCAGATTTTCAGCAAACTGGACATACATATTTTCCAGATATGAACGCTTGGGCAGCTGCGGCCAGAATGGTATATCAACTATATTCTCCACAATCCACCCGGCGGCCTTATCCGGATCCTTATGCGGCAGGCTGCCTATCCCTGTCGCAACAAATGGTCTCTCTAATTTCATCTTCTATCCCTTATATTATGGAACTATTTCGTATAATAATACCACCTATTCTGATTATTATCAACAGAAAACAAAAAGCGAAACGGCCGAGGCTTTGGCCTCGGCCATCTCTGAAGGGGCTTTCTGATGATGCAAGCTTATTTTGTCACTCGGTCTCTATATGACCACCTCCTTATAGGCTATCTACTAGTTATTTGCACTATAAACGTTCGATATATATCCTTCGAGTGCGCTCTTATCTGACTTCGTGGCATCAAGGAAGACCGTCCCTATGAGAAAGTGGCCTTCTGACGGGTCCTTGCTTATCCATGCAACCTTCGATATCGTCTTTACAGGATGCGGCTTCCCCGGGATGTTGATCTGCAGTACAAGCCTTGTGGCCAGTGTAAAAAATTCCTTTGCCACAAAACACGCGCCGCCATTTGAGATATTTCTGGTAATGGTGCCTATCGGCGCCTGATCCGTCTCTTTCTGCTTCTTATATCGCAGCGGCATCTCGTATGCGATCCTCGGATAACGCCTCTTTTCATTCGCAATTGGCATATTCATAGCTACTCCCGTCCCCTCTATTTATATCTTGCACTTCGCGCATCTGACGTACCTATAGAAAGTCTTGACTTGATAGCCCGTTCCTGCGGGCTCAATCATAAGACCTTCCAAACTCCTATCCATGATACGTCTCTTTGACAATTCTTGCGCTTTTTCGTAATCGAAACCTCTTCTTCGTCTCATCGCTTTACCTCTTTCTCCGGCTCTCAGGCTTATCTCTTTGGAAGCGCTATCTTTTCTTTTCATAAAAAAACGGCTCTTTCACCTATCGAAACTTTTTAAAACTCCTTAAGAAGATCTATAAAAAAAGGTAGCGCTACCTTTTCAGCACAACCTAATTATAGCATAGAAAGACTACTTTGTCAAGGAAGTGAAACTGGCTTTTTTATTTTTAACAAACTATGATAATTTTATGTACTATGTTATATATCAATAAGTTATGACGATAACTGCTCTAATCGCTTTACACGCTCATCTATCGGCGGATGAGTAGAGAATAGGTTAGCTACAAAGCCTCCCTTTAAGGGATTTACAATGAAAAGGTGGGCTGTCTGGGGTGATGCCGGCAGCCTCTTGTGCTTTGCCGCCTGCTCAAGCTTACGCAATGCACTAGCCAATCCCATGCCTGAGTGCGCGATCTTAGAACCCCTCTTATCTGCCGCATATTCCCTTGATCGAGATATGGCCATCTGTACTACAATAGCCGCTATCGGCGCTATTATACTGATGGCTATAAGCCCGAATATATTACCTCCTCTATCACGGCCTCTGCCATATCCTCCGAATAGCGCGGCCCAACGTGCCATATTGGCCATCATCATGATCGCCCCGGCTACTGTTGCTGCGACCGTCATAATCAGTGTATCACGATTCTTTATATGGGCCAACTCGTGTGCGATAACCCCTTTTAGCTCCTCGCCGCTTAGGATATCCATTATCCCTGAGGTAACGCATACAGCTGCATGCTCAGGGGAACGGCCCGTCGCAAATGCATTGGCCGACGAGTTATTAACGATGTACACCCCGGGTACCGGAATCTTTGCTTCCTTGGCAAGCTCTTTAACCATACCATATAACTTAGGTGCCTGTGCCTCGGTAACAGGCTGTGCTTTATACATCTTCAGTACTATCTTATCACTGAACCAGTAGCTGCCAAAGTTTATGATCAGGGCAAATGTGAAGGCAAAGATCATACCCTGCCTGCCGCCTAAAGCGCCCCCTACCCATATAAGCATCAACGTTAATACTATCAGCAGTACACCTGTCTTCAAAGTATTCATCTCATCACCTCATTATCTTATATATAATTATATATCTCTAACGAGGGTGGTACTATACCACACCGCACCCCCTTTGTCAACCCCCTCAGGGTACAGATCTCCGATTGCGTTTGGGCAGATCCCCGATTGGAAGTAGAAACGTCTTGGGTATAAATGGGTATAAAAAATGGTTGCGTTGGGGGGGTGATTCGTTATATAATATCAACACTTAAATAAGGAGGGCATGATGAGCAAAAAGGTACTTATTAGCCTAATTCTGCTGGTATTTGGATGGACAAGTTACGCTTTTGCCGGTGCATGGACGGTACCTGAAAACCACTGGTATGCTGAGCTCTACTCAAAATACTACCATGCCAATTCTGAATATGACGCCAGTGGAAATAACACCGGTTTTGGCTATAACGGCAAATCGAGAGAGATGAGTTATGATTTTAAGTTGGAATATGGCGTGCGTGACGATTTCAATATCCTTGTCGCAATACCCTATAAACGAGCTAAGTGGAAGGACGACTTTAAGACTCAGACCACCCATGGAATAAGCGATATATGGGTACGTGCAAAATATAGATATATCACCGCTCCACCGGGGACTGCTAGTATGCAGTTGGGTTTAAAATGCCCTACCGGCTACCACGAAAATGATGTGCCCTCCATTGGCACAGGTCAGGTCGATGGAGAGATACGATTCCTATTTGGCGCCACCTTGCCCCATGTCCATTCCTATTCCGGATTAGAGATCGGGTTTAAAGGTCGTACGGAAGAACGGACCAATGAGATAGTCTATCTGGCAGAATACGGATATATGCCTACCGACTATCTTCTACTAAAGGGCCTCATTGAGGGTGTTGAGGGTGTGTCTGGCACAGGAGATATCGAACAAGATTATACAAAATTTGATATCAGCTTAATATTTAAGCTGGCTGGCAGTGGTTGGTCTACCGTATACAGGGATGAGCCCAGCGTCAATTTAGAATTGGGTTATGGTCGTACATTTGCCGGTAAGAATACTTCACAGGGTAAAGAATATATAGTAACTTTATCATCGCAATTTTAGCCTTATTTTCTTAACTGCTTTATTTATAAATAGTTATGGAACCTACCTTTTTTATATAACCCTATTGTTTATACTCGGTTACAGAGAATCCTCCTTAATACAAGGTAGCGCTTCCTTGTAACCTATTGTGGTGTAACAAGTTACAAATTGGCAACTTGACATGTGCCTCAATATGTGGTATATTTAAGATGACAATTGAAAGTATCATGAAAAAGGCAAACCATCCGTGAGGGTGGGACGCAAAACCACAGATCTCGTAATGAGATGGCTGGGCTGCCATGCAGAAGAGTCGAAATTGACCCGCTTCTACAT
>JABMSB010000036.1 GCA_013202205.1 Candidatus Omnitrophota bacterium | reverse complement strand
TGTCGGATAGCCTCAGAACAGCAGAAGATTTGCGGCAGCACATATTGGATAATAGAGAAGGTTATTACGAGAGCGAAGAAGATAGGGCGCTAAGGATAGAAGATGTTACCCCAGAACTTATCACAGAGATGCTAGAAGTGCCCATAGAAGAATTCGATAATCTTCCTCCCAGTGAAAAGGTTGCATACTTAAGAGATCTTGTCAATATTATGCGCGTAATTTGTAGCCCCATAGCGATATATTCAGAAATACAAATATATAATGTTCATGCTGAGCGTGCGGTAAAAGAAATATGCTGTGAAGGTGATAGAAAGATATTCCAGACAAACCATATCTATAGGGAGATGGCGGGGGTTGTTGAGAATCTGGAGGGTGAAGCAAAAGAGAGAGTTCGCCTCGTAGACCTCCTCAAGGCCAAAAGGGCACCCGAGAGAAGAGATCCTCCAAAACCCGGCACCCGGATGCCTGCGATGTTTATCGGTATGGGGTCGATAGGTGTATTATCGGTTTTTGCGGTCGCGGTATTATTTGCCTGGCGGTGGTTCAGTGCGCGTAGATCTAGCAAACCAGCCATGTTGGACAGAACCATTTCGGGAAGGAGAAGAAGTATATTGCCAAGCAGGTTGCTCATCAGCGTCATGACACTACTCAGCCTACTGCCGTTCTTTGGTCGGTTTGCTGCTGGTGCTGAAGGTAACGAATTATCATATTTTGACTCGAATACCGGGATCTATTATAGAGTGGTAAGGGTGAGAAAGGGTAAGATTGAGCTACCAAAGGTTGAGCCGCTCTCAAGAGAAGAAGTCCTTGCCCTATTAGAGCAGATGGGTACAAAACCCTCAGAGATCAATTGGAGCGTGGTAGGCAGGCTTAGCAGGGGAGGAGACAGCGCAGTAGATGTTTTGGCAGGCCTACTCGAGCCAGGCCATGATCTCATGACGAGATCGAGGGCATCATATCTATTAAGATATATAAACTTTGTGAATATCGGTGATGCGTCAAAGGCGCGTGTCCTCACAGTATTTGAAAAGATTCTTCTGAGAGAGGATGAAAATAACCGATTGAAACTCGATGCAGCAGCGGCACTCGCAAGGTTTTCAGATGATGGTGTATGCAAAAAACAAGCCGTCGATGCTCTCCTTGCAGCTCTACAGAATGGCGCCAAAGGCAAACTCAGATCGGCCATTGTAGCTGCCTTGGGCGATATGAAGGATAGTAGAGCTGTCGGTGCTCTCGTCAGACTTTTAAAAGAAGGTGTTAAAAAAGAGGAAGTTGACTTACCTAAGACACTTCGGGAGACCCTGACAAAGTTTGGTGATGAGGCGGTTTCTGGATTAAGGGTTGCCTTCGAAACTGCCGGTAGGGATGGTACGGATCCTAAAGTCTGTAAAGATCTTAGAAGTTACATCATCCATTACCTCTCCGATATGATAGAAAACAGAAGCGCCTTTGAGTTTATACGATCTATTGCCGAAGATGTGAGTCAGGATCCCGACCTGCGAGGCGGAGCTACCGAGGCCTTGGCATATTTTCAATTTAAAGAGGTCGACGCCGTCTTAGTAGGTATGTCCAAAGAGAAGTTGAGGCCAGATTTGAAAGAATCTGTCATAAAGGGTTTGGGCGGTCGCAGTTCAATGGTTTCGGTCGACGCGCTAATCGGATTTTTACGGGATCCTTCAGTAGGAGTTGCCAAAGAGGCCGCAAGCCGCTTAAGTGATTGGGGGATCAGGAACGCGCCACATCAGGTGAGAGAGAAAGCTATAGAAGTACTCGCAGATCTTATGGAGTTTGAGACGAAGGACCACTGGAACTGGGCAGAGGCATGCGATTCCCTGGCATCCCTCTGTAATAGATCTCATATAGGGGTAAAGGCCGATAAACCTATTTCCAAAAAGGCGCGACAGAGAGCCATAAGAGCCCTCGTATTTGCGTTTACACACAAACCCCATGCCTGTATTTCAGAGTATAGTCTTAGCGGACTTTTAAATCTGGGAGAAGTTGATACCGCATTCAATGTAGCTACCACCCTCCTAAGAAGCCTCAACGCCGATAAGAGATTCCCAGAGAAATGCGGATATGCCCAGGAAGATGCTTTTGATGCGGTAACGACCGCTGTCAACAAACTGCTCGAATTAGAAATAATCCAGAAGCACCCCAAAAGATCGAGGGTATTGATAGATCAGCTTCTTATCTTTGCTCAAAAGTATAAACTTCCGGAGGATTTATCATATTACATAACCGGCGGATATTGTGAGGCCCTTCCATTTATACAGTCGAAGGATGTACGCGTCAAGACGGCATCCTATGTTGTGCATACAATTGCTCTTTATGAGGATGACAAATCAAGACGCGACCTCGCTGAGTCGTTGGTTGAAACCTGTTATCTGGATGAGCCCATTAAGGGTATCAAACGTGTAAGGAAGGAAGTATCAGAATCGATTGATAAACTGCTTACCCAAAAACGGGAAGGCAAAATGCCGGGCGAAGCAGAACTGCGCGATATACAGAAACGGCTGCAAAGCGATACGGAACCACAAAAAGCACCCGTGGTCATGCCTGTGACATATCTGGCAATGGGTACGGCGCTTTCAGAGATTGTTGTATTATTGATAGCGGTCTTCTTTGCATGGCAATGGCTCAGGGCGCGCGGGGCAAGGAGGCAGAAAGAGATACAACAGGTGCCGGGTTTTGAAGAACCGATTTTTGCAGGATTACCAGAAGAACCTGCGGACGAAGCACTACTCGAGGCTTTAGATGAAGTGCCCGAAGTTGAATCGGCAGAAGAGAGAGGGCCACAGAGGCCGCAATTACCCGAGATGCCCTTTGGTTCGGCACAGCGTATCGAGCCTGTGCCGGCACCGGCGCTTCCGCTCGATTATTTAGGAGGTGTACCTGTATACGGAGAAGAAGGGCATACAGTTATGTTTGGCGAAAACGGCCAGGAGGTGCGCAGTCGATCTGTTGCTTTAGGTAACGCGGCACCGGATGGCCGGGAGATGATGCACGAGCTATATTTCAAACCGGAAGGCCCGGCCATAGTACAATTAGCTGATTCAAGGGAAGTCATAATCTGGTGCGATGATTCCAAAAAAGAGGTCCATGTCTC
>JABMSB010000035.1 GCA_013202205.1 Candidatus Omnitrophota bacterium | reverse complement strand
TTCTAATATAGGGATCCATCGCTTTACGATGACCTGCTGAGAATAATACATAGGTGCCTCCTTTGCGGGTAGTCTATTATACCACAAAAGAGTTACCTAATTACTGAGCAACTACAACAGGTTCCGCTTTAGAACCGGAAACGTCTTGACTTGTGGATAAGATGTTAGGGTTTAAAAAAGCCGGATTTGGTCCATTGACACCCCCCTTTTTATAGGGTATACTTTATTTGTAAGTGAAGAAAGCAGAAGAGGAAGGGGTATTTTTTTTACCCCCTATTTAAGGCCTTTGGAAAAGGTATAACTACTTTATTTAAAAGGGGTTATTGCGATGAGAGAGCTGATCTTCAAGAATCTAACCTCGAATGACCATAAGAAGCGTGATATCCGCGTCCAGGAGATCATACAGAAGGATGATCTTGTAGCCAGGACCGAGAGGCGCTCCATCTATTTCGTCCGCAAAAAGACACACATAGAAACCACTGAAGACCTGAAGACATTTACCAGTGATCCTGGCCAGATCCATGACTCGGATAAGAAGCACTTCTTTATCCTTAAAGAGCATAACAGCTCAAATGGCCGTGACATGATACTTTGTAAGGTTAGAGGTACGATGCACGTCGTGGTAGGAGACGACATCTTTACCATAACCTTCTTCCATACCTATAAGATAGATATGATGGATCTATCCGTAGCTACCGATAAAAAAATTGGTTTCTAAAATAAGGAGATACACTTCATGAAGAAGATCAGCAAGCTATTCTCATTATGGCGTTCCCACTCAAATAGCAAAAAGCGGGACAGCCATCTACGTCTTCACCTAAAGCGTAACCACACATTCGAGAAAAAGGGTTTTTTGGGGGATAATTTTCCCGTCGTATTCTTGCATTTATCTTAATTCACCACCCGCTTAGTATAAGCTAAGCGTAACCCCAAAACCCACATAAGAAGCGCAGTGTTTAATTACACTGCGTTTTTTATTTTTGGTACCTATCGATTATCTATGTATGCTGGGGTTCTGAGTGGGCATAAAGTGGGCATAAAAAGATTGACTATACGCAGTGCCTATGGTAAACTGCTACCACTATAGTGGTTAACGATTGTTATATAGGGAACTTTATGAATATCGCGGTCATAGGTGACGGTGGATGGGGAACGACCCTTGCTATTTTGTTGTGCGGCAAGGGGATGAAGGTATCGCTATGGGGTGCGTTCCCTGACTATATCAAGACGATAAAGATCACGCGTGAAAACGTGAAGTTTTTACCTGGGGTTATATTACCTGATAATATTACTATAGTATCAGATGTTAAGGTTGCATTGAATGGGGCAGAAGTGGTAGTGCTTGCCGTTCCCTCTCAGTACATGCGGGAAGTTCTTCTTAAGATCAAAAAGGATGTCCCCAAGGGCGCCTTGATAGTAAGCGTAAGCAAGGGTATAGAAAATAAGACCCTTATGCGGATGTCAGAAGTGATATTCGATGTACTGGGTAAGCCTGAACTCGCCGTCCTCTCAGGGCCGAGCATAAGCTATGAGGTGGCGAGGGAGATACCGACTACCGTTGTTGCTGTTTCTAAGAAGGAAAGAACGGCAAAGAAGGTGCAAGACATATTTATCACAGAAAAGTTTCGCGTATATACCGGGACAGATATAGTAGGAGTAGAATTGGGAGGAGCGCTCAAGAACGTTGTGGCAATAGCCGCCGGCATATGCGATGGCATGGGATTCGGCGCTAATGCCAAGGCAGCGCTTCTGACAAGAGGCTTGGTCGAGATCGCGCGCCTTGGAGCAACAATGGGAGCAAAGCGGGAAACATTTTATGGGTTGAGCGGGTTGGGGGATCTTGTTACAACATGTGTGAGTCCCCACGGAAGGAACCGCTGGTTTGGTGAGGAGATAGGGAAAGGAAGAAAGAGAAACGAAATAGAATCTGAGACCGAGATGGTTATAGAAGGGATAGCTACTGCAAAATCAGCTTATGAATTGGCCAAGAAGCACAAGGTCGACATGCCGATAACCGGGCAGATCTATTCTATTTTGTACGAGAGCAAGAACCCAAAAGAAGCTGTAAAAGAATTAATGACCAGGCAAAAGAAAGCAGAATAGGGGGGGGTATGAAAAAGTCATTCACGCTGATCGAGCTTTTGATAGTAGTCCTCATAGTAGGTATCCTGGCCACAGTAGCGTTGCCACAGTATACCAAGGTGGTAAATAAGGCAAAATGGGCTGAGGCGGTGAGTATGTTAGGAACGATAAGAAAAATGGCTCTTATCTATTATACTGAACATGGTAACCCTTCAACTACATACTATCATTTGAACGGGGTTAATAAAACGGCTAATATCCCGGATATACTTGATGTGGTGGGGGAGGATCCTGGTGCAGATGGCAGGCATGTTTATGTTGTGTATGGTTTGCCATCATACCCCAATTGTGCATATGCTTTTATAGATGACTATACCGATCCGGCTAATGGCACATTTGACAGTCCTCAAGAGCAGATGATCTGGATAAGTTACGACGGTGTTTTAACCAGCGCTAATAATGCCCCAGAATTTTAAGACTTCTGGGTACAGATCCCCGATTGCGTTTAGGGCAGATCTCCGATTGATTTGAGAAACGTCTTGGTTTACGAGTGGCTGTTTAAAGTTTTTACGGAAGTAAAAATTTTGTAAAGCTTACAATAGTTATAGATGTAATTTCCATATCGGAAAGGGTAACAGCGGATGCGGAGCATCCGCGCCATAGGGAAAACCTAAGGTTTTCCCTTGGGGAGTGAGCGCCACGTTTGAAACAAATCGTGGTAGACTGGGCGTGGCGCGAACGACAAACGGGGGGTAGCGTAGCTTGGTTTAGCGCACTTGCTTGGGGTGCAAGAGGTCGCCGGTTCAAATCCGGTCCCCCCGACCATTAAAGGCAGTAAATAGTAAATATATACGGCAGAAGAAAGAGGGCTATATGAAAACCGTCAATGTGGGGATAATAGGGTTTGGGACTGTTGGCAGCGGTGTCGTAAAAGCACTTAAGGCCAGGCGAGAACTCATCAGAAGAAAGTCCGGGATCGACATAAGGATCGCTGGTATTTGTGATGCGGACCTCAGGTCAAAGCGTGACGTCAAGGTCGATAAGAAACTCCTGACCAAAGATGCATACAAGCTCATAAGAGATCCACAGGTCGATATCGTAGTGGAGCTCATCGGCGGCATACATCCGGCAAAGGAGATCATCTTAGAATCGCTCAATATGGGAAAGCCGGTGGTCACTGCCAATAAGGCGTTACTGGCCCACTCGGGTGAGGAGATAGTCAAGGCCGCGCAGAAGAAATCTACCTATATCCGTTTTGAGGCTTCCGTATGCGGCGGTGTGCCGGTTATCAAAGCTATCCGTGAAAGCTTCGTAGCAAATAAGATGGCCGCATTATTCGGCATCGTCAACGGTACCTCAAACTACATACTGACCCAGATGAAAGAGAAACAGGTTGAATTTAAGGTTGCACTTAAAAGTGCACAGAAGAAGGGTTATGCCGAAAGGATACCTTCGCTCGATGTGAAGGGTATAGATGCTTCACATAAACTGGCGATTTTGGCTCTGTTGGCTTTTGGCCATCATGTCAAATTGAGTGATATATATACTGAAGGGATAGAAGGAATATCCTATAGGGATATCCAGTATGCCGATGGCCTCGGTTATGTGGTGAAACCTCTGGCTATAGCTAAGAGACATGGAGATGAGTTGGAAGTTCGAGTTCACCCAACTCTTATTTCAAAAAAACATCTCTTATCCAACGTCTCGGGTGTTTATAATGCGTTATATCTGAGCGGGGATTTGATAGGCAACTCACTCTTCTATGGTGAGGGTGCAGGCAAACTCCCTACTTCGAGCGCGGTCATATCAGACATAGTTGAGTTGGCCAAAAATCTCATATTTGGTGGATCCGGAACCATAGTAGATCCGGAGTTTGATATTGGTATCAAGAAGGTCAGGAAGAGGGGAGATTTTTATACCAGATATTACCTGCATTTTTCTGCTATCGATAAGCCGGGTGTCCTTGCGCGAGTCTCAGGGATTCTGGGTAAACATAAGATAAGCATAGCAAGCGCCACTCAAAAAGAGAGAAAGAGGGAGAAGGTTGTGCCCATAGTAATGACGACCCATTGGGCTAAGGAGTCGAACATGGCCAAGGCGCTGAAGGAGATAGACCGGCTGCCTGCCATCAAGAAGAGAACGATAGCGATCAGAATAGAGGGGGGATAATGGCCTGGAAAGGTATAATAGAAGAGTACAGAAGTTATCTGCCGGTTACGGAGAAGACCCCTGTCATAACGCTCTTAGAAGGCAATACACCCCTTATTCCCTCAAAGACCCTAAGTGATATGGTGGGCGGGGGTACGGAGGTCTTTCTTAAATATGAAGGTCTCAATCCAACGGCCTCATTTAAAGATCGTGGTATGACGATGGCCGTCTCCAAGGCGCTTGAAGAAGGCTCACAGATGGTGATGTGCGCCTCGACCGGGAATACCTCTGCTTCGGCCGCAGCATATTCGGCACGGGCAAAGATGAAGTGCGCTGTATTGATCCCCGAGGGTGCTATAGCGATGGGTAAACTTGCGCAGGCGATGATACATGGTGCGCAAGTCATCGCGGTAAAAGGGAATTTTGATGATGCATTGAAGCTGGTAAGAGAGATCACAGATAAGCACCCGATAACGCTGGTAAATTCATTGAACCCATACCGAATAGAGGGGCAGAAGAGTGGTGCCTTTGAGATATGTGATTGGTTAGGGGTTGCGCCGGATCTCCATTTTATACCTGTGGGCAATGCCGGCAATATCACCGCATACTGGAAAGGGTACAAGGAATACAAGAAAGCCGGCAAGATAAAAGAACTCCCTAAGATGATGGGGTTCCAGGCAGAGGGCTCTGCGCCGATAGTAAAGGGCCACCCCATTGAGAAACCCGAAACGATCGCAACCGCTATCAGGATAGGTAACCCTGCAAGCTGGAAGAAGGCAGAAGCTGCAAGGGATGAGTCTGGTGGAATGATAGATTCGGTTAGTGATGATGAAATTCTCCAAGCATACAAGTTGCTCGCTTCAAGTGAGGGTGTATTCGTTGAACCGGCTTCTGCTGCCAGCGTGGCAGGCCTGATAAAACTCGCAAAGAAGAAATATTTTAAGAAAGAAAAGATTAGGATCGTCTGCATATTGACCGGCCACGGGTTAAAAGATCCCGATCGTGCAATCAAGTCGGTCAAGAAGCCAAGGACTGTAAAGGCGGAGATGAAGGCGGTATTGAAGGAGCTCGGATACTAATATGAAATATATCGTTCTTATTGGCGATGGGATGTCCGACTATCCGATCGATAGCCTTGATGGTCGCACACCCCTTGAAGTGGCAAAGAAACCGAACATGGACCGTCTCGCCCGTGAGGGCAGAGTAGGTACCAGCATTACCGTACCTAAGAGCATGGCTCCGGCCAGTGATGTTGCAAACCTTTCAATAATGGGGTATGACCCAAATAAGTACTACTCTGGCAGGGGCCCCCTGGAGGCGGCAAATATCGGTGTTGAGCTGGATGAAGGTGATGTTGCTTTTAGATGCAACCTGATTACTGCCACAGATGATATTTTGTCTGATTACAGCGCAGGGCACATAAACAATAAGGAGGCGGAGACGCTGATAAAGTACCTCGATTCGAAGCTGGGAAGTGATTCCGTCAAATTCTACCCCGGGATGAGCTATAGGCATCTGACCGTCTTTAAGGCAAGCCCGGAATTGGTCGATTTAAAATGTACGCCTCCTCACAACGTGACCGGACAATCGATAGCGCACAACCTGCCTAAGGGTAAACGCGCGGAATTTATAATAAAATTGATGAACGATTCCCGAGAGCTACTCGGTGAGAACGAGGTCAATAAAGTCAGGATAGATTTAGGTGAGAACCCGGGCAATATGATCTGGTTGTGGGGACAGGGCGTAAAACCCCGGATGGACCCATTTAAAGAAAAGTACGGGCTTACAGGCTCGGTCATATCTGCCGTTGATCTCATAAAGGGAATAGGCAAGGTGATAGGCCTTGATCCGATAAAGGTGCTCGGTGCGACCGGTTATTACGATACAGATTACAAGGCAAAGGCCGATTACGCATTGAGGTCACTCAAGGATAAGGATTTCGTCTATGTCCATGTTGAGGCACCTGATGAGGCCGGTCACAATGGCCACCTTTCGGAGAAGATAAAGGCAATAGAAAATTTTGACAGGCTCGTGGTGGGGACAATGATAGAGGGTCTTAAGACGATGGGTGAATTTCGCATGCTTATTCTACCCGACCATGCAACCCCGGTATCCTTAAGGACCCATACTCGAGATCCGGTACCCTTTTTGATCTACGGATCCGGTGTGCAGCCGGGAGGCGTGATGTTATTTACCGAGAAGGCCGCGACAGCCGGCGGATTTAAGATAGAGAAGGGCTGGGAGCTTATGGACTATCTTATCAAAAGAAGAATTTTGTAAATGAATACGGTTGTCATAGCAGTTTTGTCCATCGGTTTATTTGCTATCGGATATCGCATCTACGGAGAGCGGCTAGCAAAGATATACGGAGTGGATCCGAAGAATGTCACTCCGGCTCATAAGCAGTTTGACGGAGTTGATTATGTACCCGCCAAACACTGGACAATACTCTTCGGGCATCACTTTGCTTCGATATCCGGGGCAGCGCCTATAATCGGCCCTGTCATAGCTGTTTCGATATGGGGATGGGGGCCTGCTATATTATGGATTGTGCTGGGTACTATATTTATCGGCGGCGTGCATGATTTCGGGGCGCTTATGGTGTCGATACGCCATAATGGAAGCACAGTTGCCGAGGTTGCCGAGAGCGTAGTCTCAAAGAGGGCAAAGGTCATCTTCACCCTCTTTGTTCTGCTGGCCCTTATTTTGGTGATAGCGGTCTTTATATATTTTTGCGCCAAGACCCTGACAGCTGACCCAAGGACGGTCTTACCTTCGCTGGGGCTTATACCGATCGCGATACTTGTCGGTCACCTCATGTATAACAAAAAAAAGAGACAGAGGTCGGCGACTTTGATAGGATTGGGACTTTTGGTGGTAATGGCGATCGCCGGTAATTTTATACCGGTCTCACTCGGGTCCAATTCGCAATTTTTGTGGTCCGTACTCTTGCTCATCTATTGTTACGCGGCATCGATAGCGCCGGTGCAGCTGTTGCTTCAACCCAGGGATTATCTGTCTTCATTTCTACTCTTGGCCGGACTCGTATTTGGATATCTCGGTATCATACTCTCAAACGCGCCGGCACATATACCCGCTGTGACAGGGTGGGGTACGGCAAAACACCCGCTTTGGCCGATGCTCTTTGTGACCGTTGCATGTGGTGCGATATCCGGATTCCATTCGCTAATAGCAAGCGGCACCACATCGAAGCAGATATCGAGTGAGGCAGATGCCCGCAAAATCGGTTACGGAGGCATGGTGGCAGAGGGGCTTGTCTCTACCATGGCACTTTTATGTATCGTAGCAGGCATAGCAAATAAGGATACGCTCACAGGCCTGCTCAGTGCCGGTGGGCCCGGGCCAATCGGCGCATTCGGTATAGGGTTTGGTAATTTAACCAAGATATTTTTAGGAGGGTTTGGAGGTCTTATCGCGGTTATGATATTGAACGCCTTCATCCTGACTACATTAGATAGCGCGACCAGGATAGGACGCTACCTTACGCAAGAGCTTTTCGGAATAAAGAACAGATATGTTTCGACATTTTTGGTTGTTCTCGTTAGCGGATGGCTGGGGCTTAGCGGTAAATGGCTGCTTCTTTGGCCGGTATTCGGCGCGGCGAATCAACTCGTAGCCGGTATATCGCTCATGATAATCGGTTGTTGGTTATTGGCTAAGAAAGGTTCAGCCCGATACGCCCTTATCCCGGCAGTCCTTATGCTCATTACGGCGATAGGAGCGCTTTTATTCCAGATGATAGGATGCCTGCGTACGGGCGAGCAGTTGCTTGCCCTGATCTCGGCACTTCTTTTGGGTTTAGCAATTTTTGTGGTTTTGGAAATTTTGGGAAGATATAAGACTAAATTAATACGAAACTTTTAAAGGAAAATTTGTTATGAAGGGAATAGTCGTTCAAAAATATGGTGGTACCAGCGTCAAAGATACCAGGCGTATCATGAATGCCGCTTGTCGTGTAGTCAGCTATCGCAAGAAGGGCTATGATATGGTAGTGGTGGTGAGTGCTTTGGGAGATACTACCGATGAGTTGATAGAGCTCTCGCGACAGATAACCGAGGAGCCGGTTGAGCGTGAAATGGATATGCTATTGTCTACGGGAGAGCAGATCTCCATAGCGCTTCTCGCCATGGCTATACACAAATTGGGTTATGATGCTATTTCGTTTACCGGTACGCAGGTAGGCATAGTGACCGATACCTCGCACACCAAGGCGCGCATAATCGGCATGAGTTCCGACAGGATTAAGAGGGCGCTTAAAAAAGGTAAGATAGTTATAGTAGCCGGATTCCAGGGGCAAAACCAGGAGCAGGATATCACTACTCTTGGCCGCGGGGGTTCGGACATGACTGCCGTGGCTCTTGCCAAGGTCCTGCGGGCAAAGGTCTGCGAAATATATACCGATGTAGATGGGGTATATACTGCTGATCCGCGCGTCGTGTCCGGCGCTCGTAAGCTCGATAAGATCAGCTACGACGAGATGCTTGAGCTTGCCTCATTGGGTGCGCAGGTTATGCAGGCGCGTTCTATAGAAGTTGCCAAGAAGTTTAATATACCGATACACGTAAGGTCGAGTCTATCCGGAAAAGAAGGTACCTGGATTACGAAGGAGGAGAGAAAAATGGAAGAAGTTCTGGTAAGTGGCGTAACTGCAAATAAGGGTGAGGCAAAGGTAACGATATGCGCTGTACCGGATAAGCCGGGGCTTGCATCGAAGATATTCACCACGATAGCCAAAGCGGACATCAACGTAGATATGATTATACAGAACGTAAGCCGCACCGGCCGTACCGATCTCTCTTTTACGGTGCCTACGTCCGATCTGGCCAAAGTCAGGCGTGTTGCAGAAGCGATCTCAAAGAAGGTCGGCGCCAAAGGGGTCATGTATGACAAGGATATTGCCAAGGTCTCTGTGGTGGGTGTTGGTATGCGCAGTCATACGGGTGTGGCCGCAAAGATGTTTGGCGCGCTGGCAGAGAAGAAGGTCAATATAGGGATGATCTCGACCAGCGAGATTAAGATATCATGTGTTGTTAAAAAGTCCCACGCCGCAAAGGCGGTTCAAGCAATACACAAGAAGTTCCAATTAGGAAAGAAGAAGTGACTATAGGAGTGATTTAAATGAAAAAGATTACACTGTACGATACGACTTTAAGGGATGGCTCCCAATCTGAGGGGATCTCATTTTCTGTTGCTGACAAGGTCAGGATTGCGCAGAAGATAGATGAGCTTGGTATCCAGTATATCGAAGGCGGCTGGCCGGGTTCCAACCCAAAGGATATGGAGTTTTTCAAGGCGATCAAGAAAGTGCGCCTATTGAATGCCACTATCACAGCTTTTGGGGCTACAAGGCGCGCCAGGACCAGCCCCAGCCGGGATGCTAACATGCGTGCTCTGCTTGCTGCCGGGACAAAAGTGGTGACCATCTTCGGCAAGAGCTGGGATCTGCACGTAAAGGATGTCTTTAAGGTGCCCCTTGATGAAAATCTTAAGATGATCAGTGATTCTGTCATCTTTCTAAAGAAGCGTGGTAAGCGAGTCTTCTATGATGCCGAACATTTCTTTGACGGGTATAAGGATAATCCGGAGTATGCGCTCAAGACCCTATTTGCCGCACAGGAGGCGGGTGCTGAAGTGCTCGTGCTCTGCGATACGAACGGAGGTACGCTTACCTCTGAGATATTCAAGATTGTAGAAGAGGTTAGGCGCCATCTTGATATTGAATTGGGTATCCACACCCATAACGATTCAGAGATGGCAGTCTCTAATTCAGTCGTTTCAGTCCAGGCTGGTTGTACGCATATTCAAGGGACTATCAATGGCTATGGAGAGCGCTGTGGTAATGCCAACCTCATCTCGATCGTTCCCATCCTTAAGCTGAAGATGGGGCTAGACTGTGTCAGCGCCATTGAGCTGAAAGAGTTGACAGAGGCTTCTCGTTTTGTAAGCGAGCTATCCAATATGAAACAGCTCGATAATCAGCCATTCGTCGGTAATAGCGCCTTCGCGCACAAGGGAGGGGTCCATGTCAACGCGGTCATAAAGAATCCGCGCACGTATGAACACCTCGATCCCGCGTTGGTCGGAAACAGGCGCCGTATTCTCATCTCAGAGCTTTCAGGGAAGTCATCGATCCTGGCAAAGGCCAAAGAGCTGAATGTCGGGTTGGATAAGAATACGAACCGCTCAAGACGTATCTTAAAGCTCCTGCAGGATCTGGAGCATAAGGGTTATCACTTCGAGGCCGCCGAGGCATCTTTAGAACTTCTCATGAAGCGTGCGATGAAGAGGTTTAAGAGTTTCTTCGAGTTGGGCGACTTCCGTGTCATTGTTGAAAGAAGGGAAGGCGCTGCTGATCTGATTTCAGAGGCCACTGTTAAGTTAAAAGTAGGTAATAAGAGACAGCATACAGCGGCCTTAGGCGACGGCCCTGTCAACGCGCTCGATAATGCCCTTCGTAAGGCTTTAAAAGAGTTTTATCCGAGCCTCGAAGATATGCACCTTTCTGATTTTAAGGTGCGCGTACTCGATGAGAAGGCAGGGACGGCAGCCAAGGTGCGTGTGCTTATCCAGTCGCAGGATAGGAAGAACTCGTGGTGGACCGTAGGCGTCTCTGAGAATATCATCAAGGCATCCTGGGATGCGCTTGTCGATTCGATCGAATATAAATTACTAAAGGACCAAAAGAGATAGCCTGAAGATGCAAGAGATCCCAAAAGTCTACAATCCAAAAGAGACAGAAGAGAAGTGGTATAAGGAGTGGGAGGGGAAGGGTTATTTCCATGCCGACTCAGGTACCAAGAAGAAGCCATACTCCATAGTCATCCCTCCGCCCAATATTACGGGCATTCTCCATATGGGCCATGCTTTAAATAACACCATCCAGGATATTCTCGTGCGATTCAAACGGATGTCAGGGTTTGAGACGCTCTGGATGCCAGGCACAGACCACGCCGGTATCGCGACCCAGAATGTCGTGGAAAAGAGATTGTCCAAAGAGGGTAAGCACCGAGAAGAGCTGGGACGCGAGGAATTCCTGAAACGTGTATGGAAATGGAGAGAGGAGTATGGCTCTACGATTATCCATCAGCTAAAGCGGCTTGGGTGCTCTTGCGATTGGGAGCGGACCCGGTTTACCATGGATGAAGGATTGTCTGAGGCAGTGCAGGAAGTCTTCATCCGCCTTTACGAAAAAGGGCTTATCTACAGAGGTGATTATATAATCAACTGGTGTCCCCGGTGCCAGACCGCATTGAGCGACGAGGAGTCTGAGCACAGGGATGTGCAGGGCATGTTCTATCACATCAAGTATCCGATTAAGGGTACGAACGAACATGTTGTGGTCGCAACGACAAGGCCTGAGACGATGCTTGGTGACGTTGCCGTTGCCGTCAATCCAAAGGATAAGCGTTATAAGCACCTTAAGGGTAAGGTGCTCGAGCTGCCTGTCTTAAAACGGGAACTGAAAATTATATATGATGAAATAGTCGATAAGGAATTCGGGACGGGAGCGCTTAAAGTAACCCCTGCGCACGATCCAATAGATTTTCAGCTTGGACAGAAGCACGGTCTTAAGCCGATAAATGTCATGAATCCGGATGCCACGATGAATGAGAATGCCGGTGAGACTTATAGCGGCATGGATAGGCTTGAGTGTAGGGAAGCATTGATAGAAGACCTTAAAGAGAGAGGGTTATTTATCAAGAGCGAGCCGCACCGGCATGCGGTGGGCCACTGCTACCGATGCCATACAATGGTTGAGCCGCGGTTGTCGCTACAGTGGTTTGTCAAGATGAAGCCATTGGCTAAACCGGCCATAGAGGTCGTCAAGAAAGGGAAGATCAAATTTCACCCAACCAGATGGACCAAGGTCTACCTTAACTGGATGGAGAATATAAGAGACTGGTGTATTTCAAGACAGATCTGGTGGGGTCATAGGATCCCGGTCTACTATTGCAAAGCTTGCGTTGATCCCGTCAAGGCAAAGGATAAGGACGCGGGGGTTATAGCTTCAAAGGAGAAGCCCAAAAAATGCCCAAAGTGCGGGGGCACAGATTTAGTGCAGGACACGGATGTGCTCGATACATGGTTCTCATCATGGCTTTGGCCATTTTCGACTTTTGGCTGGCCTCAAAAAAATAGAGATCTAAAACTTTTCTATCCGACAGGTTGTCTCGTAACGGCACAGGAGATCATATTCTTCTGGGTAGCGCGTATGATAATGTCCGGCCTTGAGTTCATGAAAGAGATACCATTTAAGGATGTCTATATACACGGCACCGTGCGTGACGATACCGGGACGAAGATGTCGAAGTCGCTCGGCAATGTAATAGATCCACTCGAGATAATAGATGAATTTGGCTGCGACGCGCTTCGCTTTAGCATAATATCGATTACCTCGACCGGACAAGATGTATTCCTTTCAAAGAAGAGATTTGAGACGGGCCGCAACTTTGCCAATAAGGTTTGGAACGTCTCAAGATTTTTATTGACGAATTTAAAGCAAGAGAATGTCCCCGGGGACCTATGTGTATTTGCCAAGGACCCGAGCCTGACGCTGGCTGATAGATGGATATTGAGCCGACTATATGAGACAATAGATTCCGTGACCAAGTCGATTGAGAAGTATCGATTCAACGAGGCCGCAAATACCATATATGATTTTATCTGGCATCAGTTCTGCGATTGGTATGTTGAATTTTCCAAACTTACAATCGACCAGAAGAAGACACAATTCATACTCTATAAGGTGCTTGAGAAATCATTGAGAACCCTCCATCCGATTATGCCTTTTATAACCGAGGAGATCTGGTCCTTATTGCCTCACGAAGAAGGTTCCATAATGGTCAATAAGTGGCCCCATGTGAATAAGGACTTGATCGATGTAAAGATAGATAAGGCGATGGATTCTATAATCGAACAGATAACCGCGATACGTACTATACGCGCCACATGGCGTATTGAGCCGATCAAGAGGATCGAGGTCGTTATAAAGACGCCAAATAAGGCGACCACAAAATCCTTGAATGAGAATATTGATTATATAAAGCGCCTTGCGCGGGTTGACAAGATAGATATTGGTGAGAAGGCGAAGAAACCACCTAAGTCTGCGACAGCAGTTGTCGGTAACATGGAGACGTATATACCTCTGGCAGGCATTATCGATTTAGAAAAAGAGGGTGCCCGACTAAAGAAGCAGATCGATCAAGTTATAGGGTGGCTCGACAACACAAAGAAGAAGCTCTCTAATAAGAAATTTGTAGAAGGCGCGCCCAAAGAGGTTGTTGAGCAGCAGAAGACCCGCCAAAAAGAACTCCAGGAAGAGCTCAAAAAACTCAAGTCTAATCTAAGTGACTTAAAATAAGAGAATATTTAGGGAGCAAAATGAGACTACAGGTTGCTATTTCACATGCAGGGGTTGCCTCAAGGCGTAAGGCCGCGATGTTGATAGAAGCGGGTTTCGTTGAGGTGAATGACAAGATCGTACGCGAGAAGGGGCTTGCCGTAGATCCTGAGCGTGACCGCATAAAGGTAGAGGGTAGATATCTTAAACGCGAAGCGCGAAAAGTATACCTCCTTATAAATAAGCCAAAAGGTGTTATCACAACCGCATCAGATGAGAAGGGCCGAAAGACAGTATTAGACCTCCTCCCCAGGATAGTTGAGCGTTTGTATCCTGTCGGAAGACTCGATAAAGATACTACAGGCCTGCTTCTTTTGACAAATGACGGAGAGCTGGCCTATAGGCTTACCCATCCCAGTTTTGAAGTAGAGAAGATCTATCATGTAGAGGTAAAAGGGTGTGCCAGCCCTCAAACATTGGAAAAATTAAGGAAGGGCATATTCGTCGATGGCAAAAGGACTTTGCCGACATCAATCACGGTATTAAAGCAAGACAAGAGGAAGACGATCTTAACCATAAAGCTGCACGAAGGCCGAAAGAGACAGGTGCGAAGGATGTTCGAAGTACAGGGGCACCCGGTCACTAAATTAAAGAGGGTTTCGATCGGCAATTTAAAACTTGGTGAATTAGGCCCGGGTTGCCACAGGGGCATTACCCGGGAAGAGTTAAAAAAGCTTAAAACCATGGTTGGGATGAAATAGATGAAACTTTCAAAAGAGAGAATAAAAAAAATAGCTAAGGCAGCTTTGGAGGAGGATATAGGCAGGGGGGATGTGACTTCAAATGTCACAGTGCCAAAGGCGGCCAATATGAAGGCAGACATTACGTTCAATGAGAAGGGTGTAATTTGTGGGCTCCCTATAGTTGAGACGGCCTTCAGTCTTCTCAATACCAATATTCGTTTTGTGCCCTATGCCAAGGATGGGGATGAGGTAGAAGCGACGAAGGTCGTAGCCCTTCTTGAGGGGCCGGCGCGTTCTATAATGGCCGGCGAGAGGACGGCATTGAATTTCCTGGGCCACTTAAGCGGAGTGGCAACCATGACAAGCCAATTTATTAAGGCGATAGAGGGCACAGAGGCCAAAATAGTAGACACACGCAAGACCATCCCGCTCATGAGGTATCTGCAGAAGTATGCTGTTACGTGCGGCGGCGGTACAAACCACAGGATGGGGTTGTGGGACCAGGTTTTGATTAAGGATAATCATATAGCAGTCGCCGGAAAAAAGCGAAAAGATGCGATAAAAGATCTGGTTAATAAAGCGCGCAGGTCCGCGCAGAAGAATGTCAAGATAGAGGTCGAGGTAGCCAATTTAGATGAATTTAAAGCAGCGCTCGAAGTCTGCCCGGATATAATCATGCTCGATAATATGAGCGTCGAGGATGTGAAGGAAGCCGTCAAGGCGCGTAACGTGAAGGCGCCATGCGATAAAGATAATCTCTTTAGCGGCGTGATGCTCGAGGTCTCAGGCGGGGTTACCCTTGAAAACGTGCGTTCATATGCCGAGTGTGGCGTTGATTGGATCTCGATAGGACGCCTGACGCATTCTGCAAGGGCGCTCGACCTATCTCTTGAGGTGGTTCTGTAGTATGCCCAAATTCAAACTAATCAGCGACATGAAACCTCAAGGCGATCAACCACAAGCGATCGCAGCGCTTACAGAAGGCCTTAAAAATAAGAAGCGCTACCAGACCTTACTGGGCGTGACCGGTAGCGGCAAGAGTTTGTCGCCTGAAGAACCGATCTGGATATACCAAAAATGCGAAGGAAAATTAATTCCTAAACTGGTTTCTATAGGCACATTTGTTGACCAATGTCTAGGGGATCAAGAAGCTTCAGCTTTTCCAGGTCCAACACAAATTACTTTTTTTAATTTGGATACCCCCGATTATTATACCCTCAGCCTCAACCCAAATACTCTAACAAGCGAAGTGAAACCTATTACCGCCGTACATCGGCATCGTTCCCCCGAGAACCTCTGGACCCTTACAACGCTCTGCGGACGTTCAGTTTGCCTCACAGGCGACCATAACCTTTGGGTTCTGCGCGATGGTCGCTTGAAGCTTCTTTTGACCGAGGAGGTTAATAAAGGTGATTATATTCCGCTGCCGCAATATTTGCCTTCAGAAGGACCCGGTCTTAGCTATTTATCTCTCATAGATAGTTTTGAGCAAAAGAGACGTGTTTTTTTAAATTGCCAAGAACAGCTCGAAGATTTAAATAGAGAAAAGATGCTCCAATTAGGAAAGGTTATTCGACCGATAACTCCACACACAGGCTATGCCAAGCTTCAGCGCGTTACAACAAGAGGAGAGAGACTTTCTTTGTCCGATGCTCAAAAACTACAGATGCAAGGGATAGACCTTGAACTCAATCATTGTAATGTTGGCGCAAGAAATGGACTGCGAAGAATACCTCTTGAAATGGCGATTACCACGGAGTTGTTGACCTTACTCGGTCTTTTCTTGGCAGAAGGGCATGCCGAGCATAGATACTTCTTAGTTTCATGCGATGATAAAGAAATCCAACAGCATTTGGAAAGGTGTTTAAAGAAAATGGGTCTTACTTGGGGTGTTCGGGCGAATGGATACGATTATGCTATACCATGTAGCCTTTATACGCAACTTTTAACAGCTTGGTGTGGAGCAAGGTCAAGAAGGAAACATTTACCGATTTTTTGGTCACAACTAAATCAACATCAACTATCTATTTTATTGTCAGCTTATTTTACAGGAGATGGCGGTGTTGAACATGATGAAGTTACAGCGACGACGGCCAGTCGACAACTTGCCTCCGAACTCACTTATGCTTTAGCACGCTTCGGAATTTGGGCACGCATATCAAAACGTTTTAAACGTGCTACAAATTCTGCGCACAAAGGAGATATTTACTATAGGCTTTCTATTTCAGGTGTGGATCAGCTCCGACTATTTGAGGATCGAATTAGCTTTTTTTTAGAGCGTAAACACAGGGAGCTTACTACTCTTCTCGGCAAGAAGGCTAATACTAATGTGGATGTTATCCCCATTGCTGGAGAAGAAATTAGGTATTTGCGGGCTGAACTAGGCTGGTGTCAAAAAACCTTAGCAAGATGTGTGGGATGTGCCCGATCCCACATTTCGTTGATCGAATCCGAAAAGAGACGACCATCGCGTGATTTATTCAAAAAGATTATAAATGTTCTTGAAGATGGAGCTGCAAAGGCAGAACGTCTTGATCTTCACAGAAAGATCCTTCATCTAAAGCAACTTAGTTCGGCTCTCTGGACACAAGTGAAATCAATAGCACAAGAGAAAAGTCGGTGTCAATGGGTTTATGATTTGAGTGTTCAAGAAAATGAGACATTCTTAGCGGGGTTCGGTGGTCTCTACGTTCATAATACTTTTACATTAGCTAATGTAATAGCAAAGGTAAAAAAGCCTACTTTAGTTATTTCTCACAACAAGACGCTTGCTGCCCAGCTTTACAGTGAATTCAAGAGTTTCTTCCCGGAAAACGCGGTAGAATATTTTGTCAGTTACTATGACTATTACCAGCCCGAGGCATATATCCCTCACACAGATATGTACATAGAGAAGGACGCCTCTATAAATGACAACCTCGATCGGCTGCGCCTGGCATCGACGAGCGCGCTCATGAGCCGCAGCGATGTCATAATCGTCGCCAGCGTCTCGTGCATTTACAATCTGGGATCCCCTGAAGAGTATAAGAAATTGCTCGTCTTTTTAGAGAAGGGGCAGAAAATAGAGCGCGACGATATACTCCAAAAATTGATCGCGATACACTATGAACGCAATGATATAGATTTTACGAGAGGCCGTTTTCGTGTACGGGGGGATGTGGTCGAGATATTCCCGGCGTATGAGGAGCGGCCGATCCGGGTAGATATGTTTGGTGAAAGAATAGAACGTATTTCAGAGGTCGATCCCGTTACCGGTGCGTCTTTTGCGGAGATAGAGAGGATAGGCATATATCCGGCCAAGCACTTCGTGACAACGAAAGACCAGATCGATAGGGCAACACACTCGATAATCGAAGAGATGAAGCTCCGGGTAGAGCAGCTGCGCGGCGCGGGAAAGCTGCTTGAAGCGCAGCGTATAGAGATGAGGACCAAATATGATATGGAGATGCTGCGTGAAATAGGGTATTGCTCCGGAGTCGAGAACTATTCGCGCCACCTCTCAGGCAGGCTGCCGGGATCACGGCCATATTGCCTTATAGACTATTTTCCCGAAGATTTTTTGACCATAATAGATGAGTCGCATGTTACCTTGCCACAGATACGGGGTATGTACGAAGGGGATCGGGCGCGGAAGACGGTTCTCGTTGAACATGGTTTTCGTCTCCCGTCGGCATTGGATAATAGGCCCATGCGCCTTGATGAATTTGAGGAATTGACAAAAGAGACGATATTTGCCTCAGCTACACCAGGCCCTTACTCGATCGAAAAATCCGAGCAAGTGGTTGAGCAGATAATCAGGCCGACGGGATTGGTCGATCCCGAAATAGTCATAAAGCCCTCGGCAGGACAGGTAGATGATCTCCTGCACCAGATCAGGAAGCGCGCCAAGAGGCACGAACGGACACTCGTCACGACACTGACTAAGAGAATGTCAGAGGACCTCGCGCGCTATCTGCGTGATTTTGGCGTGCAGGTAAAGTATCTCCATTCAGAGATAGGTGCTTTTGAGCGTGTTGAGATACTGCGTGACTTGAGACTGCGGAAGTTCGATTGTCTGGTGGGAGTAAACCTTTTAAGGGAAGGGCTCGATCTGCCCGAGGTGTCTTTGGTGGCGATACTCGATGCCGATAAGGAAGGTTTCCTGCGCAGCCAGACCTCGCTCATAC
>JABMSB010000034.1 GCA_013202205.1 Candidatus Omnitrophota bacterium | reverse complement strand
GAAGGGGATCTTGTCTCCGGGGAATTCGTACTTGGTTAAGAGGTCTCTTACTTCGAGTTCAACTAAATCTAAGAGTTCTTTATCATCTACTGTGTCGCACTTGTTTAAGAAGACTACCATAGCAGGGACTCCTACCTGCCTGGCTAAGAGAATGTGCTCCCTTGTCTGCGGCATGGGTCCGTCTGCTGCTGAGACCACGAGTACTGCCCCGTCCATCTGGGCGGCACCCGTTATCATGTTCTTTATGTAGTCGGCGTGTCCCGGACAGTCTATGTGGGCATAGTGGCGTTTCTCTGTCTGGTATTCTATGTGCGCCACCGCTATTGTGATACCTCGTTCTTTTTCCTCAGGTGCATTGTCGATTGAATCAAATGTGCGCTGTTCTGCCATGCCCTTGCTGCCAAGATACAGCGTCATTGCGCTGGACAATGTAGTCTTTCCATGGTCAACGTGACCTATGGTGCCGACGTTTATGTGCGGCTTTGTGCGTTCAAATTTTTCCTTTGCCATTTGAGTTCCTCCGGTTATTTTTTGCCTATTATCTTTTCCTGTATACCAGCAGGCACTTCCTCGTAATGGGAAGGCTCCATTGTATAGGTAGCTCTGCCTTGAGAAAGGCTTCTTATGGCCGTGGCGTATCCGAATACCTCGCTCAATGGCACAAAACCCTTTACAATCTTTGATTTTCCCCTATCTTTCATCGCTCCTATGTTCGCGCGCCTGGAATTCAAATCCGCTATAACATCTCCCAGGTAATCCAGGGGCGTTACCACTTCTATATCCATTATCGGCTCAAGTATAATGGGCTTTGCTTTTGCAGCGCCGCCCCTTAATGCTATGCTTCCGGCCATGCGGAAGGCAAGCTCTGAAGAATCTACTTCATGATATGAGCCGTCTACTAATTTAACGTCTATGTCTACCAAGGGATAACCGGCTACTACTCCGTTTCTTGCCGCGTCCTGTATCCCGGCCTTAACTGAAGGTATGTATTCTTTCGGGATCGCTCCGCCGGTAATCTTGTTCTTGAAAGTCACGCCTGTACCTCTTTCGCCCGGAGACATCTCGATTACCACATGGCCATACTGGCCCCTGCCGCCTGACTGCTGGACAAATTTACCAACACACCTTGAAAACGTGGTAATGGTCTCTCTGTACGCCACCTGCGGTCTTCCCAGGTTCGCTTGAACTTTAAACTCTCTTAGCATCCTGTCTATGAGGACTTCCAAATGCAATTCTCCCATACCGCCGATTATGGTCTGGCCGGTCTCATTATTATACCTCACCTTGAATGAGGGGTCTTCGTCCGACAGCTTTTTTAAGGCGGTGCTTAATTTGTCCTGATCGGCCTTGGTTTTTGGTTCTATTGCCATGAATAATACCGGCTCCGGAAAATGCATACGCTCCAATAGTATGGGATTGTCTTTATCGGTAAGCGTATCTCCTGTCTTGGTATTCTTCAGGCCGACGCATGCAACGATATCTCCCGTATGCGCGCTCGGCACTATCTCCTGCTTGTTTGCGTGCATCCTCACAATTTTACTTACGCGTTCCTTCTTACCTTTATTGACATTGTAAATATAACTGCCGGCTTTCAGCACTCCGGAATAAACCCTGATAAATATGAGCTTGCCGACAAACGGATCAAGCATAATTTTAAAGGCGAGGCTGCAGAAGGGTTCTTCATCCTTAGCCAGCCTTTTTTCTTCTGATTCGGTATCCGGGTTTGTGCCTTCAACGGGCGGAACCTCAATAGGAGAAGGCAGGTAATCGCACACGGCATTCAGCAAAAGCTGAACACCTTTATTCTTCAAGGCTGCTCCGCACAAAACCGGGATGACGCAGTCCTTAAGCGTAAGTTCCCTTACGGCCTTCTTAATCTCTTCGGGCGATATAGGTTTATTGTGGACGTATTTCTCCATTAGCGCATCATCAAACTCGGCCAGCTTCTCTATAAGCTTGTGCTGATAGTCTTCTGCTGCTTGCTTTAAATCTTCTGGCACAGGGCCGTTTTCTAACTTTAAATCGATCCCCTCTCCTTTAAATAGCACTGAGCTCATATTAACAAGATCTACAACTCCGGCGAAGTTGTTCTCGCTGCCGATAGGTATCTGTATCGCGCATGCGCTGTCGCCGAACCTTTCCTGGATCT
>JABMSB010000033.1 GCA_013202205.1 Candidatus Omnitrophota bacterium | reverse complement strand
GTCATCCTGGCATTTGTCCCAAGGACCCTGTGAATATACTTCCTTTGAGGATCTTCGCCCTGGTTGCGCATCATCCTAAGATCCTGGGCGATTTTTTCGTCATCGGTAAAGATCATGCCCCCTTCAATGGTGGTCATCAGTTTCGCAATATGAAAACTTGTGGTAGAGATCGTCCCCTGCTTGCAAAGCCTATTACCGTTATACCCACCGCCTAAAGATTGCGCGCCATCCTGGAGTAATGGTATTGCGTATCTTTCTGAGATCTCCTGCAGTCCAACAGAATCGGCGGGATTGCCTCCGTAATCGATATAGACGATACATTTGGTCTTCTTTGTAATCAACCTCTCAACTGAGGCGGGTTCGATGTTGAATGTCTTCAGCTCAATATCGGCAAAGACAGGCCTGGCATGTTGATAGAGAACCGCGTGCGCCGTTGCCACATATGTCATGGCCGGTATAATGACTTCATCCCCGGGCCCGACGCCCAAAACCTTTAAAGCTAGATCCAATGCAACCGTTCCGTTTGACACCGCGAGCGCATGTTTAACTCCGATATATTGATGCATCTTATCTTCGAATTCTGCCACCCTCGCCCCCATGCCAAGCCAGCGGGACTCAAGGACTGCATTGATCGCAGCCACTTCACACTTATCCAGCCAGGGATCTGCCCATGGTATCTTTTTCACTCTATCATCTCCCATGATAACATAGTCTCTGGTTCGATATCGCACGTAGATCTCCTTCCAAGAGCGTCATCTATCTTCGAGGCTGCGATACCTGTCCCGGGGCGTTTAAATGCGATCTTATCGATCGTAAGGAGCTCTCCTTTCTTTACCGGGAATCTGGTAAAGAGGCTCCTCTTCATATCCCGCCTATTTGCCATTTCAGAGAGCGCCGGAGCTTTTTCGCCACTCCCCAGTAGGCTCTCTACACCTTTAACCCTCTCTATAAACATTTTAAATTCTTTTGGGTCCATTGAGAGGATATGGTCCGGGCCTGCCAATTTTTTATCGACGGTAAAATGTTTTTCGATCACCCTGGCCCCCAGACATACAGCACACAGAGACGCTTCATCCCCTTCGGTATGGTCTGAATAACCAACGACCGTATTGAATTCCCTCGCAAGGGTTCGGATCGCGTTAAGATTTGTGTCTTGCTTTGCTGTGGGGTAATTCGAGGTGCAATGGAGTAAGATGATATCCGTGTTCCCCGCCCCCCTTACAGCATCTACCCCAGCCCTTACCTCTTCCAAATATGACATGCCTGTAGAAAGTATGATGGGTTTCTTCTTAGACGCGACGTATTTTAAAAGATGCCTATTATCAACGTCTATAGAAGCTATTTTAAAGGCAGGGACACCATATTTGTCTAACCAATCGACTGTATAAAAATCGTAGGGTGTAGATAAAAAAATTATTCCTTTACTGTTTGCGTAAGCAATAAGCTTTTTATGGTCGTCCTCAGACAGCTCTAACCTCTTAATCATGTCGAATTGACTTTCATCCTTATCGGAATGCCTTAGCTGATGTCCGGCCTTGGGTGCTCCTTGAGATATTATTTCCTCTGTGATAAAACTTTGAAACTTTATGGCATCCGCTCCGGCATCCTTTGCCGCGGCAATAAGTCGTTTAGCAAGCTCAAGATCTCCATTGTGATTAACACCTGCTTCGGCGATAATAAAGACCTCTTCGCTATTGCCGATCAATCTTTCGCCTATCCTGATCTCTTTCATACGATCGCCGCCATCCTTAGACACCACTTTTTATCCTCTTATCAGTTGCCGACTTTTGCTTCTAACTATAACTGATCCGGGTGCAACATCCTTAGCCACCAGCGTATCCGCTCCGATGATAGACCCATTTCCTATCTTAACATTCTCAAATATCTTTGCGCCCATGCCGATAAAACACTGCTCGCCGATAATCGTCCTTCCGCCTATCAGAACGCCTACCGATATCTGGGTGTGGTTACCTATCTTTACATGATGTCCGATCATGCTTCCAGGGTTAATGAACACGTTTTCCCCTATTTCTGCTTGCGCCTGGATAACCGTATTGGGAAAGACTATTATACTGCTATTCTCTTTAAACGTCGTAGATCTGGAGACTATGGCGCCTTTAAAAAATAGGTTGATCAGGCCATCCTTGTGAATTTCATATAACCTCTTTCTCAGGCCGATCTTCTCGCCCACCCCGCCCACTGTAATTATTTTCGAAATATTTTCCGGGACTGGCGCGTTATCATCACCAAGGTAAGGCAGGTCTACGGTATCATTTTTTTTATCATTTATATAACCGATTATAGAGTAACCTTCATCTTCTAGCGCTTCTCTAATCTCATAAAAAATACCACCTATTCCTATCGCAATAATTTTTTTCATCATCATCCTCTCATTGGGACCTAAAAACACGGTACTATTTCAATCTATTCATCTCATAATCATCTTCGTTTAAAACTTTTGTCTTAAGTGCTATGGCCACCTCTTCGATTCCATCTTTAACGGATCTCGTTGGGGATAGGTTAAGAATACTTTCTATCTTTGTGAAATCTACGTGATAGCTTCGTCTGTCATCTATCGTATTTATATAATCGACCTCGAAAT
>JABMSB010000032.1 GCA_013202205.1 Candidatus Omnitrophota bacterium | reverse complement strand
GCTCTGGCTCCGGCTCAGGTTCAGGCTCCGGATCTGGATCAGGTTCTGGTTCAGGTTCCGGTTCAGGTTCTGGTTCCGGATCCGGTTCATTTGGACAATCGCAGTAGTAGCTATCAATATCTAAGGTTGAACTGTCTAAGATTCCGCCACAAACAGGGCAGGTGTCCGGGCCATCAACAGACGAATCATCCGCAGGAAGTTCATTTGCCGGCGGCCCATCCACAACCTGATCAGGTATTGTGTCTATTTGTGGAGGCTGATTAGTAAGCTTTCCTATGATATATTTTATTACATTATCCATTCCACCCTCATAACCCTCTCTCGTCACCTCGTTTGGAAATTCGTTGCCGGGGGTACCATGTACATGGGTATAGATGACATCACCTTGGGCGTCGAGGTCATAGAAAAAGTGGGCCAGGATTTCTCCGTTGTTATCTTCGATATCCCTGGTGCGTATCTGTCCTGGTTGGTTACCATACGCGTCGTAGGTTACGGTGTATATTGAATTGATTACAGCTGTATCAAACATTCCGATTCCGTCTTGCCAGTGCAATGTTACATCACAATATAGATCCCCTGAATCGAGACTATAAATGTTCATGCCTTGCCACTGATCTCCGTCATAAAGATATTCTATTTCGCATCCTAAAGGAACCGAGCGGATCGTCTTTGGCCGTACCAATACCCAATCCTCCGTAGCCTCATAATAGGCTTCGCTTAGACATTCTCCGGTTGAAGGATCGATAACGGCTGCATTGAGTCCGTGCCCACCGATTATTACTTTATATGTCTTGCTTTGAGATTCGATATCGAAAGAGAATTCCATATCATCGCCCAGCTCGGTACTGCCCGCGTAAATGGTATCTTCGAAGTCCAGCTGCTGACCCGCAAACGACGGTGCCACCACATTTGCTATGCCGAGACTTGCCGCCATGAAAGGACGAAGGGCTTCTCCTCTCAGATTAATTCCTCCTGTCACATAATCCGCCATCGTACCGTCATAGTTATTATCCGGTATCCTATCTACTATATACTGCTCCTGGTTAATCATGGATTGAGGAAATTCCAGCAACTCCATCCAGTAGATCGATTCCACCCTGGCATACTCTTCGGAGACGGCAAAAGGATAATGGGGCACATTATCTACGTTGAATCCATAAACATGCGCTATTTCGTGTATAAATGAATTGAAGAAATAGTTAATATTCTCATCGGTAATAGGACATAGATCAAAATCTATGCACAGAACGATTGTTGATGTACCTGCCCAACCGTAACCCTCCCATCCATCCGGAGGCCCGTGAACAACCTTGGGCAGGAAGATGACGTGCTCTATAGAATCCAGAAGTCTTGTCATTCTATCCGCATCTGCACCTACACCCAGGCTTATCAGGTCTGTCAAAACCTCTACCTGTTTTTGCGTAATCGCATCCTGCTGAAACTGGTCGTAACCATCCGGGTAACAGGCATCAAAGCTTTCCTGTATGAACGAGAAGACGTTGGTCAATTCCAGGTATTCGGATTGGGAAATGGTAGACCTATTGAGTAGATCCTGCACAGAGCTTATCTCTGCTTCTATTGTATCTTCTAAATCCGGCTCGGCGCTTGTATCATTCCACCCCGGTGGTATACCAAAGAAAAGAATAGATACCGCCAGCAAAACAGCACAAAATCTTTTAGTGATCTTTTTCATAGAACCTATCTCCTTTTTTAGAATTAGCAGTTAAACAATATCATTATGCTTATATACAAAAAGGACAACCCATATTAAGGCTGTCCCTCACTCCTTGACTAAAGCTTAGTAAAAGGATTAAATAATGCGGTAAAAAAATTCGATTTATAGTACGCCCATATAGATTCATTCCCGGCCCCCGCTAAGAATGTAAATAAAAAAGACAACCCTATTAGGCTGTCTATATATAACTTAACATAATGTTTTTAAATAGGTTACATAAAATACCAAAAAAATTTGACTTTGGTTAGTCATTTTCCGATCCCCGCTTGTTAAATTCCCCACTTACATTATATCACATAATAACAGAAAGTCAAGCTACCTTTTTTAACCCTTAACCGCAGCCCTTTTTCTATCTTATCGCTATCTTGAGAGAAGAGAAAAAATATCCGCAAGATTGGTTCCCTGCGGGCAACTTAAAAACATACATCTATTGTAGATTTTCCTATACAGCCTCGCCTAAATACTGCTCAAATAGCTTCTGGTCTTCCTTAATCATCTCCACAAATTGATTACCCAGCTCAAACCTATCCGTCTTGGAGTCCTTCCTGATCCATATCACCTTAGAGATGACCTTTATCGGCCTTGGATAGCGAGGCAGCCTTATTGTAAGGACAAGACGAGTAGCCAGGGAGATGAACTCATTAGTAAAGAAGGATATGCCTTCGCGCGATATATCCTTTATCATGGCCTCAACCCGTTCTCGAGTATTTGCATCTAACTTTATGTATTGCAATGAGTTAGCAAATTCTAATCTCTTGTGAGTGCGTTTTTCAGCATAGAAATTGTCCATCGCGGTCCCCTCCGGCTAGACCTATCCCGCCCCAATTTTTAACGAAATAAGTATCTTTTCACAAATTTACCTTTTGCACACAAATTATATCACATCTTAGAGAAAAATCAATATGCATAATCTACCTTTTTTATACCCTAATAAATGCGCTTTTCTTCTACTCCAAAGTTATCCACAAGACAAGACGTTTCTGTTTCCAATCGGAGATCTGCCCTGTTTTCAATCGGAGATCTGCCCCCTAGCCTAAAACGCCATTTTGATCACATGGTCGAGGGGCACTTCTCCGATTGAGTTTGGGGCAGATCTCCGATTGAGTTGAGAAACGTCTTGGGGTGTGGATAAGATTTTGCTTGTAAAGGGAGTGAGATATGATTATAATGGTCGCATTATCTAAAGGAGGAGATGTTATGCCACTGAAATATCTGCGGAAGAAAAAGAATGTAAAACGAATAATGTGGGCACTTCTCATAATAATTGTGCCTGCCTTCATACTCTGGGGTGCGGGTTCTGCCGTACGTGACAGGAAGTCCGGCGTACCATCTGTTGTCGGCAAGATAGACGGCCGCAAGATCAAATTACAGGAACTTGGTGAGAGCGCCAAGATTGTATACCACAACCTCTTCTTCAGGTACGGCAATAACCCCGATGAGCTAAAAAAGTTCCTCGAGAGCGGCGTCATAAATAAGTTGGGATGGGACCGGCTTGTAATCCTGGAGGAAGCAAAACGGAAATCGATTAAGGTAAGTGATGAGGAGGTTATCCGCTTCATACAGACATTCCCGTTCTTCACGCGCGGGAAGGCCTTCGACACAAAACTTTATGAACATATCCTGCAATATAACCTGCGTGTTGAACCCCGTCAATACGAAGAGGAGACGCGGGACAATTTGAAGATCGAAAAACTTAAAAAAAGCGTCTTGGGGGATTTAAGCGTATCCGAGGATGAGATAAGAGAGCTATACAAGAAAGAGAATGAGAAGACGGTCGTGACATATGTGATAACTGGGTCGGACACCTTTTTAGATCGAGTGACTGTCTCAGAGAGTGAGCTCCTCCCGTTTTACAAAGAGAACCTTGAGAATTATAGAATCCCCGTCCAGTATGCGCTCGGCTATATAAAGATAGGCGAGGAGGATTACGATACGCTGGGGATAGTAGCCGACGGGTTATTCCGCGGTTTGAAGCTTGAGAAGATATCGGAGAAGAATTCGCTCAAGTTAGAGGAGACGCCTCTCTTCGACCTTAAGGGACTTATACCCGGTATTGGATTTTCTCATGAGATATCGAGTATAGTGCCAAAGCTTAAGGTGGAATCAGCACACAAAGAGCTTGTATATATGGAAGAACAAAAGTTCTACTATGCGATCACCGTCAAGGAGAAGAAGGATTCTCATATAGAGGCCTTTGAAGCGGTCAAAGAGAATGTAAAAGAAGATTTGTTGAATGAGAAGGCAAAAGAGTTGGCACGCCTGAAGATGGCGGAAGATCTCACGAAGATAAAAGAGCTGATTGCGACCGAAGGGGTATCATTCGAGGAGGCGGCTAAAGGGCTCGGCCTTAAAACGGAGACTACCGCAGAGATTACCCGTTTTGGATATATCCCCGGCATAGGCGCTTCGGAGGGTTTTGCCGATGCAGCGTTTGGGCTTAAAGAGGGTGACGTAAGTGCTCTTTTGCCGATATCGGGTGGATTCGCGATATTAAAAGTGGCTAAATTGATACCTATAGATAATGATGAATTCTTAAAATACATGGACGAATATAAAGGTAAGGTCCTTCAGAGAAAAGAGGCCGAACTTCTCGATACGTGGTTTAAGAAAATATCCGAGAAGACCGAATTAAAAGTAGACCTCTTCGGCCTATCAAAATAATACGGATCTATACATTCCCCAGGTAGACGTTTTTGAGGCGCTTTTTGGCGATCTGCTCGGCACGGCGCATTGTCTCTATCGGTGTAGACGGTATTTCCCGTTTATAGCAAGGGAAATAGCGAGAGAAGTGCAGGGGCGTATGACTCCCTAAATTATCTGCCACCCAATTAACGAGTTTTTGGAAATGGAGATCCCCGTCATTTAAGGTAGGTATAATTAGGTTCGTTATCTCGACGTGACTTTCCCTTGCCGCGCGTTTCGCTGTATCGAGCACCGGCTTTAATCTTCCCCTGCAGATCTTCTCATAAAAGTCCTCTTCCATCGATTTTATATCTATGTTCATGGCATCTATAAAGGGAAGAATTTCCTCCAGGGGCGCTTGATTGATATAGCCGTTTGTGACCAACACATTGTCCAGGCCCTCCTCTTTGGCCAACCTTGCTGTATCCAATACATATTCGTACCAAATAAAAGGCTCATTATAGGTATAGCAAAGAGCAAATGACCCCGCCTCTTTTGCTTTAGAAACGGCGTCTTCTGAAGTGAGATTTTTTAAAGGGGGGTCGCTTTGGGATATCTGCCAATTCTGGCAAAAGTCGCAGCGGAGGTTGCACCTTTTGGTGCCGAGTGAGAGTATCATCTCCCCCGGATGGTAATGGTAGAGGGGTTTCTTCTCTATCGGGTCGAGCGCTATGGAACTGACGCGGCCGTAGATTTCAGAGTACAACACGCCTTTTCTATTGATCCTGACGCGGCAGGAGCCGGCCTTTCCGTCCGCTATCAAGCATTCATTAGGACAGAGATGGCAGCGTACCTTCTTGACCGCACCGGTCTTCTCGTAATAAGAGGCCTCTTTCACGAGAGCAGTCTTTTTAATTCTTTCATGAAGTGGTTTATGTCTTTAAATTGCCTGTAGACTGAGGCAAAGCGGACATAGGCGACTTCGTCTAACTTCTCAAGCTCCTTCATGACCGCCTCTCCTATATCCTTGGCATGGACTTCCTGCTCGAATTTGCGCTGAAGCTCCCTCTCTACCCTTTCGACAATCGCCTCCAATTTCTCGACGGGGATAGGACGCTTCTCGCACGCTTTTATGAGCCCTGCGAGGACCTTCTTTCGGTCAAAAGGCTCGCGCCCATTGTCTTTCTTTATGACCATAAGAGGTGTCTCCTCTATATACTCATACGTCGTAAAACGCTTGCCGCATTTAAGGCACTCCCTGCGGCGGCGTACCGACATACCGTCAGAGCTGGCTCGTGAATCGACTACCTTATCATCCTCTTTGTGGCAAAAAGGACACCTCATTTTACCGTCCTTACCTTTATGTCTGCTTCCTTTAAGAAATCAGCGGTCATCTTGTCGGGATACCCCTTTGCTATGACAATCTCGGTAATACCGGCATTGATAAGCATCTTGGCACAGATTATACACGGCAGGGTTGTGCAATAAAGGCTTGCGCCATTTATGCTGACACCATGGTATGAAGCCTGTACAATGGCATTCTGTTCTCCATGCAACCCGCGGCACAATTCGTGGCGTTCTCCGCTCGGCACCTTCATCTCTTCTCTGAGGCAACCTGTAACTTCACAATGGCGTATGTCCGAGGGTGCGCCATTATACCCTGTGGCCAGTATACGTTTATTCTTTACGATGACAGCGCCCACATGACGCCTTAAACATGTGGAACGTTTCGATACGAGCTCTGCGATCGAGAGAAAATATTCATCCCACGAGGGCCTCTTGAGCTTAGGCTCTTTTTCGGTCTTTGCAATGGTGGTCATCTCGCCTCCATGCCTTTAAGGATATCCGCGTATATAGGGAATTTTTCGACGAACGTCTTAACCTTAGATGCCACCTTATCCATCGCTGCCTTTTGGCCTTTGCTTGCAATGGCTTCATCTACAAAAGAAGCGATCTCTTTCATCTCCGGCTCTTTCATGCCGCGTGTAGTAACCGCGGGAGTACCTAACCTAACGCCGCTTGTTATGCTCGGCGGCTGCGTATCGAATGGTATGAGGTTCTTATTCGCTGTTATCCCTACTCTATCCATTACGGAAGCGGCATCTTTGCCCGTGACACCCTTGGAAGAGAGGTCCACAAGCACGATATGCGTATCGGTCCCTCCGGATACGATTCTGTAGCCCAAACCTTTAAGCGCCTCTGCCAAGGTCCTTGCGTTCTTGACTATCTGGACCTGGTAAGTTTTGAACTCCGGGCTAAATGCCTCCTTCAGGGCTACCGCTTTAGCCGCGATGACATGCATAAGAGGCCCTCCCTGCAAACCGGGGAAGACGGCGGTGTCTATCAATTTTGCCAGGCGTTTCTTGCATAATATCATGCCCGCACGCGGCCCGCGCAAGGTCTTATGTGTAGTGGTAGTTACTACATCCGCTATAGGCACAGGGTTTGGATGCACCCCGGCAGCAACGAGCCCTGCAAAGTGGGCCATATCAACAACCATGTAGGCCTTAACCTCATCGGCGATCTCGCGGAATTTCTCAAAATCGATTGTGCGCGGATATGCGGTAAAACCGGCCAATATCAACTTCGGCTTGTGCCGTTTAGCAAGGTGCCGTATCTCGTTGTAATCGAGTCTCTCATCTTTTTTGTTCACCCCATAAGGGATGACCTTAAAGAATTTCCCTGAAAAGTTGTTGGAATGGCCGTGTGTCAGGTGGCCACCGCAGGAGAGGTCCATCGTCATCATCTTGCCGCCTCTCCTTAGTAGGGCATAATAGACGGCCATATTAGCGCTTGAACCGCAATGTGGTTGGACGTTGGCGTGTTCCGCGCCGAAAAGTTTTTTGGCGCGTTCTATAGCCAGAGATTCCGCCATATCTACAAATTCACAGCCGCCGTACCAGCGCTTTCCCGGATAGCCTTCCGCATACTTATTGGTCAAGACAGAACCCTGGGCCTCCAGGACCGCTTCACTCGCAAAATTTTCGCTGGCGATCAATTCTATCTTATCATTCTGGCGTCTTGTCTCTTTTAAGATGATATCGAATATTTCCGGGTCGATCTTTTTTAGTTTGCCGTTTGCCATTTATCTTCCCCTTACATTTTTTTCTATATCTGAGATTTGATCAACACGCCTTTTGTGCCTGCCGCCGGCATGCTCTGTCACAAGCCAAACCTTCAAGATCTCTTCCGCGGCTTTCTCATCTACAAAACGACTCCCTAATGACAGGATATTGCTGTCATTATGCTCGCGGCTTGAGCGTGCCTCTTCCGTCGAGCGGCACGATGCGGCGCGCACGCCGGATAATTTATTGGCTACCATCGTCATGCCTATTGAGGTCTTGCATATAAGTATTCCCCGGTCACATTCGCCTGATGCGACGCGCTTTGCCACTTCATAACCTATCAAGGGATAGTCACACGGTTCCTTGCTGTCTGTACCGAAATCGGAGACCTCGTGGCCCAAACTTCCTAAAAATTGTACCAGCTTGTTCTTTAGCTCAAAACCACCATGATCAGCCCCAATGGCAATCTTCATATCCTTCTTCTCCTTAAAAAACGTATTATACGATTATAACTTTTTAAATATCTCTTCCGTTGCTTTCTGCAAAAGGTCACGACAGCGCTTATAATATTCCGGAGGCCTGCCTATCGGGTCCGGCACAGCAGGATCCGCGGCAGGGTTAGCTTCATCGGCAGCAAACTCTCTTAATAAGAAGGTCTTCTCCTTGGCCTCGGGCACCATATCTGTCACGCTAAAGAGGTGTATCTTCTCCATAACCAGGATAATGTCTGCTTTTCTTATCAGGTCCGCGGTCAAAGCGCTTGTGCGATAGCCGGAGATATCTATGCCTATCTCGCTCATCGCCTCGATTGAGTGCTCTGATACCACGCTCCCGTCAACGGCGATCACGCCCGCTGAAATCACCTCGGTATTGAGGCGCCCCGCATCTTGAAGGGCCTTTTTCAACAAACCCTCCGCCATCGGACTCCGGCAGCTATTACCTGTACAGACTATCAGAATGGTTTTCGTATCAGCCAACTACACACCCTTATTTCAAAAACTGACGCACCGCGTCAGCTATCGCGCCTTCCCGCAATATCTTGGATTTGGCGCCGCTTAGATCCAATACTGTCGACTCAACGCCAAGCTCTACCTCACCTGCGTCTATTATCATATCTATTTTTCCGTCGAGATCGCGCTTGACATCCCCTGCGTTACGCGGCGGCTTATTACCGGAGAGGTTCGCGCTGGGCGCTACAATCGGCACACCACTTCTTTTTATCAACAAGCGGGCTATCCTATTTCGCGGCATACGAAAACCTACCCCTTTTTGATTATCTTTTGATTTGAGAATAATTGTAAGCGGGCCCGGCCAAAAACGGCTTATAACCTGCCCCGCCTGCGGGGTAACGTCGCAATTCAGCTCATTGAGAACCCCAAAGTCGTCTACATGAAGGCTGAGCGGTTTGTTCTTTGGGCGCTTCTTTATCTTATAGATTCGCTCCACCGCTTTCTTGTCAAAGTAGCTCGCCCCCAGGCCATACACGGTCTCTGTAGGAAACGCGACTAAACCCCCGTCTTTTATTATCTTGGCCGCCTTCGCTATTAAGGCGAGGTCCGGATTTTTGGGATCTATCTTTATTGTCTTCGTACGCATAACAGGCTACCTCTTCTTTAGCTTTTTGTTCTTCTCTTTTACGGAACGAGCTAAGGACTTCTTAAATTGAACTAATTTTTTCTGGATCCGAGCATCCTCAATACCCAAGATCTCCGCTGCCATAATGCCCGCATTCTTTGCACCGGCCTCGCCTATCGCCATAGTGGCCACAGGTATGCCACCCGGCATCTGTACGGTGGAAAATAATGAATCGATTCCCTTAAGGTGCTTTGACTCCATTGGGACACCGATAACAGGCAGTGTAGTGCCGGCCGCAATAACCCCTGCCAAGTGCGCTGCGCATCCGGCTGCGGCTATTATGACCTTTATACCTCTTCTGGCAGCCATGGCTGCAAAGTGCGCTGTATCCTCCGGCGACCTGTGTGCGGAAAGTATGCGCACATCATGGGAAATTCCGAAATCTTTTAAAATATCTATCGTCTTCTTCATGACCGGAAGGTCTGAATCACTCCCCATAATAACTGAAACTACGGGTTTCTTCATATCGTTATCCTTTCCGTTCGTCGTCGCGCACGCTGACACATGCGCTACACTTTTTTTGCAAACGCCTTCTGAGCTATATCCTTGCGGTAATACATCTTGTCGAACTTTATCTTCGAAACGGCTTCGTATGAGCGTTTTACCGCTTCCTCTAAGGTCTCTCCAAGCGCTGTGACACCCAACACCCGGCCTCCGCTGGTAACTATCTTCCCGTCTTCTGAAACCCTCGTGCCTGCATGAAATACCACTGCGTCTTTTATGCCGGATGCTCCCTTTAGGCCTTCTATCTCCTTACCCTTCCGATATGGGCCCGGGTAACCTCCTGAGGCAACGACAACGCATGCACATGGGCGATCATCCCAAGACATCTTTATTTTATCTAGTGTACCATCTATTGAGGCTTCAGTCAATTCTACTAAATCTGTCTTCATTCGCGGCAAGACCGCTTGTGTCTCAGGGTCTCCAAAGCGAACGTTAAACTCCAGGGTCTTGGGCCCATCCTCGGTTATCATAATCCCTGCGTAGAGAATGCCTTTAAAAGGGGTACCTTCTTTGGCCAGGCCGAGTATCATCGGTTTTATTATCTCATTTATGCTTCGCTTGAAATTCTCCCCCTCCACAACCGGAGCAGGCGAATAAGCGCCCATGCCTCCTGTATTGGGGCCCTTATCGCCATCGAAGATCCGCTTGTGATCCTGGCTTGAGACGAGCGGGATGAAATTTTTTCCATCGGAGACTACCATAATAGAAGCCTCTTCTCCTATCAAACAATCTTCTATCACAACCTTATCTCCTGCAAGCCCGAATTCATTGTCTTCCATTATCCGCTTTATGGCGTCGTGTGCCTCTTCCTTTGCCTTGCACACAATAACCCCTTTGCCGGCAGCGAGACCGTCCGCCTTTATGACCAGAGGCGTTGATCTCTCCTCTATATAATTATGTGCCTCTTTTGCATCCAAAAACATTTTAAAATCGGCTGTCGGTACACCTAAACGTCTCATCGCTTCTTTGGCAAATACCTTCGATCCTTCAAGGCGCGCCATATCCTTAGATGGCCCGAATACCTTAAGCCCCTTATCTAAAAATCTATCTACTATGCCCGCTACAAGAGGCACCTCCGGCCCTACTATGGTGAGGTCTATTCTTTCCTGTGAAGCAAAGTCAACCAGCCTATTGACATCATCTGCCTTTATGTCAATGATCTGCGCACTTTGAGCTATGCCGCCATTACCCGGGGCACAATATAACTTTTTTACTTTAACGGATTGCGCGATCTTCCAACAGAGAGCATGCTCACGTCCGCCGGAACCTATGACCAGGACTTTCATTGTGCCGGATCTCCTTAAATAAAGGGTTCTTATGTATCAGTTCTTATTTCTTCTTCTTGTGCCACTCTATCATCTGTAGAAGCAGGCCTATGCCTGCCTTCGAATACGCTTTTAATTCATGGAGGCTTTTGATAGATTTGATTATCTCCCACCACTGGGAAGGCCTGGCATAAAAACGCAGATTTGCCTTATATGCCAAGCAATGCAACTCCTCTTTGGTTAATGTGTTGCTATCTGAAACAGTAGCGCCCACTCCCATAGGCACAAAATTTTTCCATTCTATATTTTCATAATCGGTTCCGAACCGCTTCGTAAATATCTCTGTACCCGGATACGCAACAAGTTTATTAAAAAACGCGAGCGTCGGAGAGGTCCTGCATGCAAAGTCTATAGTCTCTTTAATGGTCTCTTTGGTATCGCCGTTATTCCCGAATATAAAAAAGGCCTGAGTCTTTATCTTGTGTTTCTTAGCCAATTTTATAGCTTTTTCGGAAATCTCCGCATTTATGGGTTTACGCAATAGCTTGAGGACATCTTTATCCACCGATTCTATGCCGTACCCTATGCTGTAGCACCCTGCCCTCTTCATTAGGCCCAAGAGTTCATCATCTACTTTGGTAACCTGTGAAAAACAGAACCATTCTATATTGAGTTTCTTTTTGATAATCCTTCTGCATACTTCCCTTGCCCTGTCTAAATCATAAGTAAATGTATCATCCTGTATCAATATATGGTTCACTCCGTGGTCCTTCACTAATCGCTCAATCTCAGCTACGACATTCTCCGCCCCTCTGGCGCGAAATTTACCGCCAAGGGTTAACTTTGAAGCGCAAAACGTACATCTAAAAGGACACCCCCTGCTCGTGATCAGTGTAGCGGTCCTGCCCTTCCTGGTATTAAAGGCATGAGGTTGATATAGATCCATATTTATAAGATCGCGCGCAGGAAAAGGCAGGCTGTCTAAGTCCTGCATAAAAGGCCTGGGTTCTGTCTTGACTATTTTACCGTTATCATTAAAAGAGATGCCTTTTATCTCACTGAGAGACTTGATTTCACCGTTTATAAACTTACATATTTCGAGCGTCGTCTCCTCTCCTTCTCCGATACAAACCGCATCAAATGTCTCGTTGTATTTTGTAATTATGTATTCAGGTAAACTCGAAGCATGTATGCCGCCTAAAAGAACAAATGCATCGGTCTTACTTCTGACCAATTCTGCAATCTTTAGCGCGCTATCAAAATCCGGGGTGGTGGCGCTGATACCTACCAGGTCAGGTTTAATATCCCTAATCCTAAGTTCGTATTCTTCGAAACCGAGTCTTTCTGCTTCCGGATCGAGCATAAAGACTTCATGTCCATATTTCCTCAAATAAGACGCGATATATCCCAATCCTAACAGAAAATAGTTCCCGGCCGCAAGTTTTATCGGCCCATATACATCCATATAAGGTGCTTTTATAAGCAGTACTTTCATAGGGAAAATTTCGTCTTTAATATGGCTCTTAATGATGTAAAACCGGTAATCCAGTGAAGTTTTTTACCTGCTTTTTTATCGCGCGGATCATAGCTTATAGGGACCTCTATAATTCTTTCCCCTTTCTTAAGGAAAGAGGATGTCAGTTCCGCATCAAAATCAAACCCCTTACATGAAAATTCAAGGCCATCTAACACCTCACGCCTGAAAACTTTATAACACGTCTCTATGTCGGTGAGATTCGATCCGAACAAGATATTGGCAGTAGTTGTCATAAGCCTGTTGCCCATGTAATTTATAATGCCGGTCTTTCCTCTTCCATTTATGAAGCGAGATCCGTATACGATCTTTGTCCTTCCATCCAATATCGGCTTAACCAAGGCCGGGTATTCGAAAGGATCTATCTCCAGATCAGCATCCTGTATCAGTATAATATCCCCTGTCGCATACTTAAACCCAAGCTGGAGCGCTGAACCCTTACCGCTCTTCGATTCTTCGAATATCACTTTGATATTATCAGCCTTAACCTCCCTCAATAGTTCTCTTGTGCCATCATCGGAACAACCGTCTATTATTATGATCTCCTTCTTGAGCGGTATCTCTACTTTTTGTATCCTGCGGATCACCTCCGCTATGCTATCTTTTTCATTATATACAGCCATAACTATGGAAAGTTTCATGATAATTATTCTCGATCCTTTGTTATTGCCTGCAGGATATGCTTATTATTATGAACCTCTTCAAAATGCTGCAGGCTTTCCAGCCCCATCCAGTATTCCTTTATATTATACGCTCCAACAGGCCGTTTTTTCGCAATAAGCCTATTTACCAGTTCGGGCATGGTAAAAAATTTACCGTTCGGGATATCTTTGATAACCCTCGATTTTATAAGATATATTCCGGTATTAACCGTACGTTCGAGGCTGGGTTTTTCCACTATCTTTTTAACCACCCCTCTTCTTACTTCTACAAAACCATATGACCCTTTTTCCTCTATCTTTTTGACACCTACAGTGATATCAAAATCATTTTTCTCGTGATAAGCTACAAACTTCGAAAAGTTTAATTTTGTCACTATATCTCCATTCATCAGGAGCATGGATTCATCCTCGCCTATCTCAAACTTTTCCTTAAGCTGTGCCAAAGGCCCTGCCGTACCGGAAGGTTTCTTTTCAACTAAATAATCTATAGAAACCCCGAACTCGGATCCGTCGCGGAAATAGGCCTCTACCATCTTTGACTTGTAGCCTATGGCTAATATGAATTCCCGGAACCCAAATTTTTTAAGCCGTTTTATGATACTCTCAAGTATGGGTTTTTCTCCTATAGGCAATAAAGGTTTCGGCATGGAAAAAGTAAAAGGCCTTAACCTGACACCTATGCCTCCGGCTAGTATAATTGCTTTCATGGATTTCCTCCTGTAATGGAACCGAAATTTAATTTTCGCAAACTACTATGTAATTCCCGGGCACCAGAAACGAACCTATTTTTTTACTGCTCTTTATTTTAAGGCCGCATTCTTTGACCAGCCTTTTTATGTCTGAATTGGAATAATAGTAGTTTGGACATTTTCTTTTAAATAACCACAACATCCGAATCGGTGTAAATATCGTCCACTTGACAGGGAATGAAATTATCGCCCTTTCGTTAAGTATATCTTTTATCTTCGAGAGAAAGACCTTTGGGTCCGATGTGTAATCAGCGACGCCCGCTGCTATAATAATGTCGAATTTTTTATCGAACTCTTTTTTTAAAAATCCGCCCTTTTCAAACTTGCAGATGTCCGTTATGCCCCTCTCGGCTGCCAATCTCTTGGCTAATTCTATCATTGAATCAGACATATCCAGGCCTAATATGGAACTCGGTTCATCCTTTGCCAGCATAACAACATATCTCCCGGGACCGCAACCAATATCCAGGATATCCTTATCCTTTACCGGACTGGCAAACTCTAATATGGCGTTGCGCCTGCCCTCCAGTATCCTCCTGCGAAATAATATGTCTACCATCCTGTATATAAAAGATCTCTGTTCGCCTGAATATATGCTATCGAAGGCACCGGAAACCTTTTGAAAGTGATCATGGACCTTTGTGCTATCATCCACCAAAAAGCACCTCACCGATAGTTGTAAAACTAAAATCGTTGATAAGCCTTTCTATCTTACTGCCCATCGTCTTTATGTTATAGTCGTATATAATCCTCCATTTTAAAGGCATGGGCAGCTTCGGTTTTTCCTTATCCAGTTCCCAGGGATGCATATATATAACCGCAGGCCCCTTTGAGCGATTAAAATGTCTTATGCCGTGCTTGATTAATTTGTAAGGCATAACCCTCATATAAAAACCCCCGCAAACAGGGATAGTGAATCGCCCTCTTCCAATTACCGATAAGGGAAATTCGACCAATTTGCCCTTGCCTGCCTTATAAGCAGTATGTGCTGAATCCGGTATGCCGTATAAGAAGTTCTTAGTCGGAAATATGCTGGAGTCATACTCAAATCCCAATTCCTCTAATATATCCAATGCCCATAGCGTATCTTTTCTGACGGAAAAAAACGGCGCCCGGTAACCTTTCACCTTGGTATTGGTTATGGACTCTATTATCTTTTTAGAACGCGAGACATCCTCTTCGAACTCCTGCGGTGTCTGCTCAAAGATCGGCCTATGATAATATCCATGGCTTGCCACTTCATGCCCGCCCCGGGCTATTCTTTCCACCGCCTCAGGAAACTTATCTGCGATATAGCCCAGCACAAAGAATGTAGCGCGCGCATTATACTTTGCGAAGAGATCTAAAACTTTATTTAAACCCTTCGAAAGCCTCTCTTCGTACTGGCTCCATTGATTATAGCCTATCTGCAATATACCCTGATACCAATCTTCAACATCTACAGATAGCGCGTTCTTCATTTTATACCGCATAAATCCTTGGGTCATAAAGTTCCGGATTCTCGGAAATAAACTCTATTGTAGCCTCCAGGCCTTCTTCGATACTAAATTCGGGATTCCATTTTAGGAGCCTTTTTGCCTTTGAGTTATCTGCCATTAACCTTGTTACCTCGCTCTTGGCAGGCCTGATACGCTTCTTTCCCTTTGTAACAACAAGCTTCTTACCCAATATATCGCCTATTAACCCGACCAGATCGCCGACAGAAACATCCTTGCCGGTACCTATATTAATTACCTCCTTTATGGACTTATCGGCCTCGGCTATTTTTATAAACCCGCTTACAGTATCTTTTACAAAGGTAAAATCCCTGCGCGGCTTAAGCGACCCCAATTCTACCTCATCTCCATTCAGTGCCTGCGTAATGATGGCGGGTATGACTGCCCTGGCAGATTGCCTGGGCCCGTAAGTATTAAACGGCCTTATTACCGATACCGGCATACCAAATGCATAAAAGAAACTCAAGGCGATCGCGTCTGAGCCGATCTTGGTTGCCGAATATGGAGATTGAGGTTTGGGAAGATCTGTCTCTTTGATCGGCACCCTGTCAGGAGACCCGTAGACTTCACTGGTCGATGTCTGGACAAATTTCTTAACCCCGTTATCCCTTGCTGCAGTCAACAAGTTCAGGGTCCCTATAGTATTGACCATGGCGACTTCGTGCGGGTTGATATAAGAATAGGGTATGCCTACAAGGGCAGCCAGATTAAAGACTACGTCAACCCCTTTCATGATCTTATTTAAAAGCGCCTCTTCCCGTATATCCCCGAAATATATATCTATACCGCTTTTTACCTTCTTATCCAGAAACTCAAGGTTCCCGCACTTTCTGGAAGAATTATATTTTACAAGCGCCTTTACTCTTTTTGTCTTCCTGGCAAGGGATTCGACCAGATGGCTCCCTATAAAACCGCCCGCCCCCGTTACTAAGACCGTCTTCTCTTTTAATCGCATTTTTGAACCTCTCTTTTCAAAATGTTACCATAGTCCGAGGGCTTCAAAAAGACCTCGGGCGATCTCCTTCACCCTGTAAGAATTGATATAAAAAGACCAGTTCAATCCATACCATAAAGAAAGCCCGCACACGACACCCTTTTTAAAGCGCATTTTTTTATAAAACTCAACGACAAAAAATGCGGCAAATATTATTAGATACGGCTCGACGGGCAGCCTCGTCCTGGGGACACCCATAATACCTACCGTTATCAGTAAAAAATATATCACCGGCGACAGGACCGCAAAATACATATATGAAAAACGCCTGCGAAATCCGAGGAAGATCCCCATCAGCGACAGAGGTAAAATAAATGCTGTGGAAAAATTATATACACCATCACCATCGAAGGCGATCCAGTCAAAGACACTAAAAAAATACATCAGTTTCAAAGGTATATACTTGTAAAGTTTCGAAGGTTCGTTCTTAATCGCTAAAATGGCATGCTTTAATAAAAATGCGCAATATTCCACCTCCGGCTTTTTTGACGCCTCGAGTGTTATGTCATTATGCACTGACATGTCGAGAAGCTTCCCTTCCGGCGGATTATAAGCGGCGTATAAGACTATGCCGGCCTCTGTACCAAGCGGTATGACTTTGCCGAAGACACGAAAATTTCTGACGGTCCATACGCTTATGGGTAGAATAAAACATAGGCAGATCGATACGAACAGTTTGGCTATTGATCTCTTGTTAAGGCCCATGCGCCGTATCACAAAGAGCAAAAAGGGGATGCAAAGCGGGAGGAATAAAAAATATGCTGATCTTGTAAGTGTGGCCAGGCTGCAGAAGAGGCCGAAAAAACAAGCATTTAGATGGGTGGGGTTTTTACAGAACCTGACCATGTACAAGACGCTCAGTGCCACTAAAAATATAAATAGATTTTCCGAAAGGAGCAGCCTTCCGTAACTTATGAAGAAGTGATGGGTAGCCATAAAGAGAAAGCTTAATAAGGCCGCTGATCTTCCAACTACCTCTTTTGCAATAAGATATATTATCAAACAGGTAACTGACCCTATCAACGCCTGCACCAGTTTAGCGGCAAGAAGGCTATACCCAAAGATACTATAGACGATAGATAGAAAGATTGGATAAAGGGGTGTTATGTAAGCGGTTGGCTGTCCCTTAATCTCTGCAAACTCATGTTCGTGTAATAATGATAAAGCTATATTATTATAAACACCCTCATCGCCATAGATCAGCTCTTGATTCGTCATGGCAAAAAATAGGCGAATAAATACGGCCAAAAGAAAAATTACAATTAAGACCTTCTTCCCCTTAAACATATCTCTTCTCTTCTCCTGCGGCACAAGCCTTAAGCAATGCTATCAATTTAGGCGCAATAGCGCCATACGAATAGTCCTGCGCCATCCTTCTGCCCGCCTCTCCCATCTTCGCGCGCAGGTCCTTATCTTCGAGTAAGGCGCTCAATCTATCTGACCATTCTTCGCTGGAGCTGGCCAAAAAACCATTAACACCGTCATGAATAAATTCACGGTTTACGCCAACCGGTGAAGCTACAGCAGGAATCCCTGCTGCCATATACTGCAAAATCTTATAACCGCATTTTCCACTGCTCAGTTCAGTGTCGGGTAAAGGCATAATGCCTATATCAAAATTGCCAATCTGCTCAGATTCTGAAATACTATCCCAGCCTATGACCTCAAAACCCGGTTTTTCAAGCGATCTATCTGCGCCGATAAATTGAACATGTAAATCAGATATTCTCTCTTTTAGCTTAAGCAGGACTTCCTTCAGCGGCTCCAAAAAGATTGATGTCCCGGGGCTGCCGATCCAGCCAATTACAATCCCATTGTTCTTACATCGCCCCCTAAGATCTCCTGACGGAACTGAGATCGGACTCGGCAATGTATGCACATTTGAGCTGGACTTCGATGCCCGCTCATGCAAGGTGGCATTGCCCGCTATTACTGTACTTGCCGTCTTCAGTACATGCGTTAAGTCTTTACGTAAATAGACCGCATCATCAAAGTCAAATACTATCCTCTTATTCATCGCTTTTAAAAGCGACAGGAATAATCTTGAAGGGACAACCTTCTGGATGAAGACCACATCGTAAAATAGCGAGAGAGACAAAATTCCGATTAACCTGCCCACACTAAAAACCTTCCAGCGAAGTTTTTCGAATAGACCGATTTTTCTTGCATGTATAATAGCGTCTGCCTGGGCAGGGTGCGTATAAAAGAGAACCCTGCAGCCGATACCGGCTTCCCGCAAAAATTTTAGATATTGATAGACCCTCACCCGGCTTGAGGCTATCCTCTTATCCCCTAAAGTAAGAAATAATACTTTCATTTTATCTTCTCTTTAAAATATATTTATTCTTGAGCAGGGTTAAAATAGCGGTTCTTTTATTGCCATATAGAATTAAAGGCACGCAGCTTACTAAAAATATTAGGCCCTTATAAAAGATAACGGAAAAATCTCCAAAAAAGTTACCGGAACTTTCGAAAACAAAACCCCGCAATATCAATAATGCCGTTAAAGCCCAAAAGAAGGGAAAGTAAAGCTCCAGAAAAAATTTAAAATGGGAGAAAAAACTCTTTGTATAATTCCTGAAAGCGACTGAGATCAAAATAGTTGAATAGAGAAAATGTGCTATAGATGTCCCGATGGCGACACCTGCAAGGCCAAATTGGAATCTATCGACAAATATGTAGATGAGCACTACCCCTACGATGATAGAAAATATTCCGATCGCCACCATATAGATCTGTTTATTTAATGCTATCAATAGATACCCCGGCATATTTATCAGTGCTACAAATGAACAGCCCAGAAGTAAGATGTAGGCGGGAAAGAGGCCGGGCATATAAGCCGGTAATATATATTTTAATAATAAAGGTAGGCCAAGTATAACTATTCCGATCAAGATCGGGAAGAAATAGGCAAAAACGAGTGTTGGCCTGACAAAAAGATCCTTTATGGCAAAGATATCTTGTGTCTCTCCGTAGGCCTGGTAAAAGCGGGGGAAGATTACGGCATATACTAAATTGGGCACTTGCGCCATATAAACACTTACCATCAGCGCTATTGTATAGAATCCGAGGCTTTCTCTATCTAAGAGCCTGATGATCATAATCCTATCGATATTGCGTAACGTCATATAGACAAAGCCCATAATAAATATCGGAAATCCTATCTTAAGCAAGCGGGCTACTTCGGCAAGAGAGAAATTAAAAATAATCTTAAATTTTCTTCCGCTCGCTTTATAAAAATATAAGAAACCGATGGACCAGGTGAGAATAGAAGCCCAAAGAATCCCATAGAACCCAAATTTTATCACCAAAATATCTTTAAACCAATATCCAAAACCGCGGTTAAGGCTGTATATTTAGAAATTACCGAAAAGTTATGGCGTGACCTGTTTAAAACAATATAGAGGCCGTTAATTACCCTAAAGACGATCATCAGCGAAATGATGCGAATACCATTTATCAATAATCTATCAGTAGTTATCTTGAAAAACAGAGACGCAATTAAAATAGCTATGCTGATGCATAGAGTAGTGGCCAGGCAGAATGTAAAACCAATATTCTTAATCTCTTCTATCTTCTTGTGGTCTTTCTTTCCGTAGTGATAGGGTAATTCTTTATCAAGTGATTCTATCATTCCCAATTGGGAATATCGCGCATAATCAAAGATTAACATAACTTCACTAAAAAGACCCATCATGGCAGGTTGAAATATTTTGCGCACCACCACTCCCGTAATAAAATTCAGGATGTTTGCGAAAAAGGCGCTGCCAGAATAAGAAGCTACATCATTAAAAAACTTTTTTGTTTTATCCATAAATCCGTTTACTTTGCTATCTCTTCCTTAATTAATTTCAACACTCTCTCTGTTGCCTGGCCATCTACTCTATAGGCATAATCTTCGATAAATCTCTGCCGGTTAGAGGCAAAACTCTTCTCTATTTCCTTATCGTTAACTATCTCTTTCACAGCTTGTGGTAAATCTGCGGCTCGCGTAACTGTTAAGGCTACTCCATTCTCAGCAAAAGGAATCAGGTTTTTTCTTTTATATAAGTTCAAAGCAATCAAAGGTTTATCAAGAATCACGGCATCCAAGGCAGCAGATGAAAAACAAGAAGTGATGACTAGGCTACTATTGTCGATCAGCGTGCCTATGTCATCATCTCTAGCCACAAAGATATTGGAATAGTCGTTCAAAGACTGCCTTAATGCTTCGGGGTCGATCTGGTCGGAAGGATGCATTTTGATTACCAATTGCTTATCGGGAAAATCTCTGGCAATATCTAAAATCGGTTTTAGAGCTATGTATTCCGCGTTGGGAGAATCATAGACATCATAAAATAGGTTATCTCCCCCCCATTTAAAACAGGCTGCGAGATATAGAATTGTATCTTTACCGGTGTCCGCTCCTATTTTTGAGAGAAGATCTTCTCTTCTTTTTTTATAATCTTTCCTAAAATAGTGTAAATCGTGCAGTGGTTTGCCCGTGATTATAAACTCCGTTTCGCTATTTCCATGTCTTTTAAGCCAATCCATGCCAGCCTTACCCCAGAGCGCAATTTTATCCGGATAGCGCTTTGTATAAAATAGAGTCCCTTCAGATAAAAGTCCGTGCTGGATAACCAGCGAGGTTATACCTTTCTGCCTGGCAGCAAAAACGATGGTTCTTTCCTCTTCTCTTAACGACTCTCTTACGACAATTAATTTAGGCTTGGTATTCTTGAATAATTTTAGTAAAAATCTCGTGTTCTTATTTATCCTGGAGAAATTATAAATAATTAGTTCTCCAATAATATCTTTGAAAATCTCCCAACCGGCCGAGTTTCTATAGATGAAATTCTTCTGAAATTGCCTATCCCTTTTCAACCTTCGCCAATAGCTAAGGAAAATCCCTGATATCTGAGGCAGACGAAAAGAATTATCTGACAGAATGGGAACAAATAAAAACTTTGTAGTTTTAATAAGCCTTTGGCGAATTCGTGCATTCTTTCCCTTGATAAATTGTATAAAAGATACGCCATTCAGAGACGAGAAATCACCGCTTAGGTCTTTTAATTCGTCATAAAGCCGGCTGTCTATTAAAATGGTCTTCTGCGGTTTTCTTATGACTGCGGCTTTCCTTGCCCAATAGTCAATAATGTCGCAGGTCATATCCAAGATACAGCGGCACAGCTTCTTTGCTGCTTCGATTGCGAAACCATCTTTTTGTCTATACCTGAGGAAGCGGGACGAAACCTTCAATTCATTTGCTATCCAAACAGGTAGGCCCCTCAATTTATTATTTTGGCCTATTAGAATAATTTCCTGAGGGTGATATTTTTTGATGATCTTAAGAACGATTTCCGCTCTCTTTATAACAAAAGAGAAAAGACGTTGTGCTTTGTCTTCTGCTAATGGGCCGAATTGGATTCCCTGATATTCAGTAATTCCTTCCTGGGCCTTTAGTTTTGTATACCAATTTCGAGTTAAACTAAAGGCTTCTTTATCCATAAATTCATAATCTTCTCTGGTTAAAAGCTCATCGAAGTAAACCACTTCTGAAGCCGGACATTCGGCTAACGGGCGGGTATCAAAATTTGAGGAGACTATGATCAAAGGGCTCTTTCTTGGCTTATCGCATACCTTCTTTATAAAAGGCGCGGCCCTTTCCATATCTTCAATATAATCCAAAAATATTACCGTTGGCCTGCTCATCGAATACCCTTATCTAAAGCTTCTTAGCTGCTGCAGGAGTTTCTGCAGCCATTATCTCTTCCAACTCGTTAAGGTAATCATCTTTTAGACCATCATCTTTATACCAGCCATCGTTCTTCCAGATAGTCTTATCATAGATTTCCAAAAGCTTCTTTCGCAGCCGCACTCCTAAGCTATCCTGATTTTCAGACCGTCTGATAAAAAGCCAATAGCACTTAGGGAGTTTCACATACAAGACAAAGACATTGCGCATCTCAATCAATTCTCCCTCACTCAGGTCAGCAAAATGAAGGGCGGGCCTATTTCTTTGATATACGGCTTTTTCTTTCTCCTCCGGATCAAAGAACCCTTCCTTTATCGATATCTCCCTCAACTCTGTTCCTTCAAAGGGATAGAAAAATCCAATATCGGGATATTGCACATTCGCTTTTCTGTTAATCTCAACTGTTGCGCTATAAGTTTCTCTTGATTCAAAAGGTATCCCAAACATACTGAATGAGACAGCCCTGATGCCGGCATCTTTTAATAACGAGAAAGCTCTGATAATATCCGATTCTGAATCGGGTCTATTAAGAAGGATTTTTCGCAACTTGGAGTCGCCGGTCTCAATCGCAAGCGAGGCGCTGACACAATTCATATTTTTAAGCAACTCGACCTTTTCCTTGGTAACCGATCTTGAGTTTGTTTCAATAACAAAAGGAAGATTTACCTCATCTCTGTATGTATCGCTTAATTCCCTCAAATTTTCCAGCGGCCTCATCAAGAAGTCTTCATCATGAAACTTAAAGAGCTCAAGGTTATATTCTTTTTTCAAAGATTTTAGCTCGTCGATAATCCGTCTTATGCCATACCGTCTCATAAAATATTTATTCTTATACATATTATGATAAAAATGGTTTATGCAATAAGTGCAGTGGTATGGACATCCCCAGTTGAGCATATGATCGCCGGAAAGATAAATCTTGCCGTCAAGCGGCTTTAAAAAACTTTTCTTGTCAAATATCTTCCAATCAACGAAAGGCAGGCTATCCAGATCTTTTCTCAAGGGACGGACCGCGTTCTTTATTATCTCCTCGCCCTTCTTGCCCCAAATATTCGGTATCTTATATAAATTATCTCCCTTTTTTAATGCCTCTATAAATTCTCTGAATGCATCAAGGCCTTCTCCTAAACAGACAAAATCGGCATAGCATTGCTTGAGCGTCTTTTCCGGATTTAATGTCGGATACTTGCCGCCCCATATAATAGGGAGTGAGGGAATAGCTTCCTTGGCAATCTTTGAGATCTCCGTTGCTATTAAAAATTCATCGCTTAAGACGCTAAAAACCAATAAATCAGGGCTATGGTCAGATAGGGCCTTTTTGAAACTTGAACGCAAATCTATTTTTTTCTTTACTAATCCACGAGAAGCTAAATCTACAGGTCTAAAAAGCTTTGCCGACTCCCCTGAGCTGGTATTATCGACAAAACCAAAATCTATCTCCGTGGTATCAAAAAGTTGGGCATCGAACCCGCAATCACGGGCGATACCAGAAAGCAGGGAGAGGCCGATAGGCTTAAATCCAAACGTGTCTTTATTGGGCCGGACAAATAGTATCTTCATAGAAATCTACTGCGTACAAATTCCTTTATTCTTTCTTCACCGGGCGTAGGCTCTTTCGCATCTTTGCCCAGAAGCGATTCTGCCCTCCTGACGCTTTTGACCAAGGCCTTAAGTTCGGCGGGCTCTAAGGAAAGAATATGATCTGTGCCCTCTTTGGCATTCTTGTCAAATGTAAAATGCTTCTCTATGACCTGCGCACCCAATGCCGCGGCCATCAAACATGCGTCAGTTCCGATTGTATGATCTGAATATCCTATCCCGCAAGCAGGAAATCTATTCTTCAGGATCGATATCGCCTTTAAATTGGCCTCTTTGTCTTCGCAGGGATATTGGGCGACACAATGCAAAAGATAAACATTCGGTACATCTTTTATATGCGCCAGGGCATCTCTGATCTCATCTAGAGTGGCCATGCCCGTAGAAAGAAAGACCGTGTCAACGCGGCTATTTATATAGTTCAGAATAGGAAAGTTGAGCATTACACCGGAGGCGATCTTGATCTCTTTTAAGCCCAATTCGCCGCAAAGAAATTCGGCCCGTTCTACGCTAAAAGGAGAACTGGTAAACTCGATCCCGCATTCTTCTGCATATCTTTTAAGCATAGAATGCGCCCCATCGGAAAGGGAGACCTTTTTAAACCATTCATATTCGGGGTCATCTGTGCTGAAGTTCTCAGGTCTATAAGACTGAAATTTTACATAATCAGCCCCTGCCTCTGCTGCCTCCCGGATTAGTCTTTTCGCTATATCCATATCCCCGATGTGATTCTCGCCTATCTCCGCTATTATCTTTACCCGAGGCATATCCGACTCCTAACTTTTAACCCCATAATAGTCTGCCGCTTTCTTAAAATCACCGTATTTTTTTAAGGTATCCCCGCCCCATTTTTCCAATAACCTCTTAAATCCCGCTCTATTTTCTTCAAGATTCTTTGTCATGCTCCCTGAGTTGCGGCGATAATAATAGATGCGATAGGGAGAGCTGCCAAAGCTATGCTTTGTTTCAAGAAGCTTTAGATAAAGGTCGAATTCCTCCCAGTACTGCTTGCTATATCCCTTGACCGATTTGACGGCATCAGTGCTAAATAGGGTGCCTGCGGCAATCCAGGCATATATGTCACTGTCCGATTCGATTTCTTTTATTCCATCGTTCAAGATATCCCATCTTTTAAAGATTACAAAATCGTTCTTGATGGGAGAATTTATCTCTTCGAAGATCTTTTCTATGGCATCGGGTGAAAAATAATCATCTGCATCTAAGCGGACAAAATAAGGGGTATCTATTAAAGACAGGGCTTTGTTACAGCATTTTACAAGGCCTTGGGTTGTCTCATGCTCTAAAAAGGTGACATTGGCCAGGGCCCCAGTCTTCCTCTTTGCCCTTTCTAAAGAATCGTCCGTTGAGGCATCGTTGATAAACAATATCTTATAAAGAGATTTGACCTTTTGGCGCAGTAAAGAACCAAGGCAATCTTCAATAAATTCTCCTGCATTATAACAAGGTATGACTACAGTCAGAATGTCTTTATCTATTTCCATAATATTATACTTTTAACTTCTCGTCCAATCTTGCCCATTCTGTTTCTCGTTTCTCTTCCCTTTGCTTATACCAGTTTATATACCTCCTTACACCCTCTTCAAAACTGACTTTCGGCTCCCAGTCCAGTTCTCTTTGTGTAAGTTCGCTCGAAATTTCTTTACCGGAAAAGTCCCCCGGGCGGCCGGGAATATATTCAATTTTTACATCGCCCAAAATCTTTTGGATTGTTTCGGCTATTTGTTTTATAGTTACCTTCTCCTTACCGTCAAGATTATAGATCTTATTCTTGGCTATACTATTAAGGGCCAGGACATTTCCTTCAGCCAAATCTTCTACATAGACAAATTTCCTGAATTGCGCGCCGTCTCCGGCAATTGTCAGGGGCTCGCCGTTCAAGGCCTTTCTGACAAATATAGGGATGACCGCTCCGTCTCTTGCCCTTGGACCGTATGGTATCCCATACCTTAAAATAGTTACTTCCATCTCATATAGCTTACTATACGATTGGCAGTAGTACTCACCGGCCAGTTTTGTTGCTGTGTAAAAATGCGACGGCGCATGCAGGGGAGTGGACTCATCAACTTTATCTGCCTCGGCATCGCTATAAACCCAGGTTGTACTCCCGTAGATTATCCTTTTTACATTGGCTCTCCTTGCTGCCTGCAGCACATTAATTGTTCCTCTCACATTAATTGACTCTGAATAATACGGGTCATTATAGACATCCTTCACATCGGCAACTGCGGCCAAATGAAATACCGCATCTACCCCGTTCATAGCAAAATTTAGGGCTGTTATATCCAAGATGCTGCCCTGGTAGAACTCAATATCTTTTCTATGGCTGGGCATCACTCCATCATAGACACGAACCTCGACCCCCTTATCCTTGAGCTTATCCGTAATGTGCGAACCGATAAAACCTGAACCGCCGGTAACCAGTACTTTCATTTTTTATTTCTCCTTTCCTTTGTAATAGAGTGGAGCGCACCAATGATTCTGAGCTATCCATTCAGTATTTGGTAATTCATAATCCTTGTCCATTATCTTATGGCAAGGCTGGTCATATACTTTACCTGTCGATTTTTCGATTTTGTCAAAAACTATATACTTATAGTAACCCGAAGTCATCCCTTCGGGAAATTTGACTCGATTTTTGAAGGCCGGGTCCAGCTCCTTTTCGGCATATCTGTTTTTCCAGGCCACAATCTCATCTAATCTATCTACCTGAACAGAACCAATGGCCGCGGCAAATTCATTTATCCTGTAATTGAGCCCCTCTACCTTATATTCAAATTTTCCGTAGTTCCTATATTGCTTGGCAAATTCCACCAAATCTTTATTCCGCGTAACTAACATGCCCCCTTCTCCGGTTGTGATGGTCTTTGTGGCATAAAAAGAATAGATACCTGCATCCCCCCAGCTGCCGGGTTTTCTTCCGCCCCAGGAAGCGCCATGCGCATGGGCACAATCCTCCAGGAGGATAATTCCCTTCTCTTTACATAGCAACGCTATCTCTTTGATCTGAAAAGCGATATGTCCTCCGATATGCACCACCCAGACACAAGCTGGTTTATATTTTTCAATTTTAATTTTTAAATCCTCAAGAGATAAGCAGAGGTCGTCTTTATTGCAATCTACAAACTCAACATTCCCTCCGGCTTTCATAACAGACAGGGGAGTAGCCATAAAGGTATTGGAAGGGCAAAGAAGAGTCTTTCCCTTTATATTAAAGAATTCTAAAGCAGCTAAGGCTGCCCCTCCCCAGCTTGAGAAAGCGGCTGCATCCAGCTGATTATATCCGGCCCACTTTTGTTCAAAGATCTCCGTATATTTTCCTTCAGACCACTTCTGTGTAGCAATAATATCATCCCAGCATTCGTGCACTTTGCCCTTATCTTCTTTTTCGAATCCGATGGTAAACTTCATACTCTTCCCCTTTCCTCGACTTTTTTATCTTCTTTTAATGACTTCAAATATCCCTCATTAACAATAATGTGGCTATTAATATCCTCCAGCTTTGGATGCGCCTGTAAAAATTGCAATATATCTTTCATGCGAAAGTCAGGATTGGCCGGATATAATGACTCTAAAATAGTCCTGATTAATTCGAAATCCTCTTTTTCATCTAATGTCCATCTTTTAGCGCTATAATCTTTTTCATTCTTTAGGCCGACTACTTTAAACCTATCAGGATTTTTCCATATATAGGGCGTAACGTGCTCCCTTTCGGATAAGAGTTTTGCTTCTTCCCATGCGCATTTTAAGGCATCGAAGCTGAATACCTCCACATCCAACCCATCGGGAAAACTCCTCTCCACGGTATTAGAAGAATAGTCTGCCCCGGATTCAAAATAATGGGCTACCGCGGCATCTATCACATCGGGATCGATTAAAGGACAGTCAGCACAAATTCTTACGACGTGCTTTATTTTGAATAACTGCGCCGCCTGATAGTATCTATCCAAAAGATCGTCTTCCGAGCCACGAAAGAGATCAACATCCAATCTCTTTGCCAAATCGGCTATTTGCAGATCCTCTTCTTTCGTCGTCGTTGCTATTATTATCTCTTTTATCGTCTTGGCCTTCTTCACCCTTTCTATTACGTATTCCAAAATAGTCTTATCCAGGACTTTTAACAATGCCTTGCCCGGCAATCTCCTCGACCCCACCCTAGCTTGTATAATAGCCTTTAGCTTCATCTCATTTCGTCGATATTAGCCTAGTGAGAAATTTTCCGAATTTGTATCTATCTCTGTAATTATGCGGCTTGTCGTATAACGAGCAGCTATCGATACCATCTAAAAAGGCTGAGATCTTTCTGTCAGATTTCACCAGAGGCAGATCACCCAGCCAGGGATATAATTTATCATAATCATCTTCCAGGAATCGGATCTGGAAAAAGCGATATCTGCTCTCATCAAGACGCCCGGAAGTGTACTCCAAAAATGAGGTAAAGAAGAGGCATTGAATATATTCATCGATCTCTCTTTTCATTATAGCGGAGATATGCCTGACTCTATCAGCCTCCTTCTTTGCGTAATCTATGGCATAATGGCATTCGATCTCATCGATCCAGCTGCGCATATCCTGGCCATTTGTAATCCACTCTAAATCCTCGAGCCTCAGACCGGACAGTGCATAATCGAACAAAAAGGGGCTCTCATCTATTGCCTCTTCGAACAAAATAGCGGCCTCCTGGTAGCGGTTAGCTCTTAGCTTTTTTTGAGCCCTTTTAAAAATTTGAGAAAATTCGCTTATATCTTCCCCATCGGCATTCTTGACCATGTAACCGTCTAAAAGATAACCCTCCTTATCTCCTCTTCCCTCCTGCTGAGTTTGATTTAATTTCACTTCAAGGGAGGCATTGTCGAAGGCCTGCATGAAGACAAAACGGATATTGTCATTATAGGAATCGGAATTGGCGAAAGTGTGTGCATGAGTAAAGGTCAGCGGCATAAACTTATTGATATAGAGTTCTTTTTTCTCTATTGCCCGGACACCCTCAATTTTGGTCAAGTCTTTCTTTATGATATCCGCCGCTCTCAGATAATTGTATGTTACAAAATTATTCGCCATCCTGCCTCTAACGAGGGCGAGTTTTATTGCCAATACATTAGGGATACACAAGCTCAAAAATATTAGAACCAATATCAGTTCTTTGGCCACTACTTTGAGCCTCATATGCCTGGTCATATAAGTATATGCGTAATCAAATACAGTACAAAATGCGATACAGAAGATCGGTGATAGATAGATGAAATACCGCGACCTGATCGGATTCCATAAATAGAGATAGATCAGGTCGATCATATAAAAAGTGGCCAGCACTGCCAATGCCTTATTTTTGCGTCCAAAATTCATTATGAATATGCCTATCACTAGAACGCTCAGTAAAAGGGTGAGAGGACTGATCTGCAGAGGGACAAAGTGGTATGGCCTTGCGGGATTAATTAATAAGGCGTTTTTAATTGGCTGCAGGAAAGATGCGAGAATGCCCGCAAAAGGCACGAGCAGGTTGTACGGAATTAATAACCTCCTGAAACCGCCCGATTTTATTAAGATCACCGCAAGGAATGCCGCCCCAATTATCGATATCCATTTCAACGCCTTCCCAAAATTGTGCTTATCACGCATGACCAATACCGCCCTGAAGATGAAGAGGGATAAAACTCCCAAGGAAAAGGCGATTGAGAATTTCGTAAGTGTGCTTAAGTCGTAAAAAGATGTGGGGGATGTCCCGCTATTGACAAAGAGTGAGCCATACATATTGAATATGTTCTTAAATCTTAGATCGCCGGCGACGAGCGTAATCACCGGATAGATCATATAGACCATGAAGAGGGGTATAAAGATATTGTATCGCCTTATCCTTTCCCTGTTATCCTTTGCGCAAATCAATATATGTGTAAGTATCATAGCTGGTAAGATCAGGATCGTGGCCCTGCAAAAAGAGGCGATCAGGTTGACCAATAGAAATGAGGCAAAGAGCAGGCGGTAATTGCCGCCATCATCGATACGCCGATTTACTCTTAGATAAAAGTCAAAGCCGAGCAGGATAAAAAAGACGAGTATGAGATGCTGAAAGTCCATGGGCCACGTATAGCTGGCAAAATGTGTAAAAAGTGTTAAATACATCATGCCGGATAGAAAACTGACGCGGGAACCGAGGCCCAGCTTCTTGGATATAAGAGATATAAGTACGGAGCAGCAAAAATGGAAGAATATCGAAACGAAGACAAAATCTTTGGCCAATGGGCCAAATAGTAACAGTGTAAATACCGCGTAAGCCTTTAGCATTAGCACATCGACCCAAGTATTGGACAACCTAAATATATAGGCGATCAATTTTACCCAGGATAACCCTTCTATCTCCCGAAATACCGTGGGAATGAACCATAGAAGATCCACCTCAAAAGTGGTGCCCACTATTTGGGCATGAAGCAGTTTCAGAAATAGCGCAGATATAAGTACAGAAACAGGTATATAAATAAATTTTCTAGGCATATTTTGATATAACCCCTTTCACATGTTCAAGAATATAATCGAGTTCATCTTTTCCTAAATCCTGATGGATACCGATATGCAATCCATTGTCCCCTATATATTCCGCGCCGGGGAAATCCCCCAAATTATACCCAAGAAATTCGAAGCCCGGGCATTGGGTAGGCATCGATGAAAAGAGGCTGCGGCTATCGATACCCTTCTCCTCCAAAAAATATACAAGTTCGTTTCTGGTGAATTTGGCCCCTTCTCTTAGAATAATTGCGAAGGCATGGGGCCCGATCTCTTCGTCGGGGCCTTCTTCTATGGTATAAAGGTGGGGCTCGAATTCTTTAAAGCGGTCTATCATATACAAAAGATTTTCCCGTCTTCTCTTAATAACCTGCGAGTATCTTTCGATATTCCCCAGCCCGACCGCCGCTTCTAATTCATTCATCTTGCTTGAAAAACCTACGCGTTCAAATACAAATCTTATATCCCTGTTATCGCCGTATTTAAATCTTCTGTCACAAGAACCCGAGCCGACGTTTAAAATGCAGGTCTCGCACTTACAGGCCCTCCCATGAGCCCGCAGGGACCTCAGCACCTCTGCAAAATCCGGCCTCCCCGCAACAACCATCCCTCCTTCAACCGTAGTTATAATATGTGCCACGTATAGGCTAAAAGCAGCCATGTCGCCCAATGTGCCCACATTCCTGCCTTTATATACAGCGCCGTAGGCTTCTGCGGCATCCTCGATAACAAAGAGGTTATTTCTTTTCGCGATCTCATTAATCGCATCCATATCTGCCGGTTTACCCATCAGATGGACGGGCATTATGGCCTTGGTCTTTTTTGTTATAGCCCCTTCTATCATCGAGGGGTTTATATTCAGCGTCTCCTTCTCTATGTCTACAAAGACCGGAGTAAATCCTGCCTGCAAGACCGCATTACCCGTAGCCACAAAAGATAGGGCGGGAACGATAATCTCATCGCCTCTCTTCGCGCCAAAATCGTAAAGGACTGCCAGCGCCAAGGCATCTGCGTCTGTCCCGGAACTGACTGCAACCGCTTCAGTCGTACCGACGAGTTCGGCAAACTTTCTTTCGAGCTCTCTTACATACTTGCCGCATGAAACCCTCTTTGAATCGAGCACTTCTTCTATGAGTTTCTTGGAGGTATCGTTTATGGCGATAGTCCCGAAGGGGATTCTTTTCACTCCGTTTCTTTTAACTATCATCTGACCATCTCCTTTACCGCGTCGATAATTTCATTCACGCCAAAATAGAAGCTCTTCTCCAGGGTATGGCATGCCGGCGTAGGTACATCCGCTGAAGTGACCCGCCTTATCGGCTTCTTTAAATAAGGGAATCCCTTCTCGGCGACAATCGCTGATATCTCGGATGCTGCGCCAGCCCTCCTCCAGCCTGTATCTACCACTAACAACCTGCCTGTCTTCTTAACGGAATCGAGAATGATCTCCTCGTCAAGAGGTTGAAGCGTCCTCAGGTCTATAACCTCGGCCTCGATACCATCTTTGCTCAGCTCCTCCGCTGCCCTCATCGATTCTATGGCGGCATACGAGGCGCTTACTATTGTCAGGTCTTTTCCGCTCTTTCTAACAACACCCTTACCCAAAGGTATCTGATATAATTTTTCGGGAACATCTCCGCTGTGTTTCAATAACCATCTATGTTCCAGGATCATAACCGGATTGGGATCTAAGACGCTGGAAACGAGCAGCCCCTTGGCATCATAAGGCGTGCTTGGCATTACAAGTTTCAAACCCGGTACATGCATAAATAGACCATGAAGGTTCTGGGAATGTTGGGCAGCCGAACCCCACCCGCGGCCTATGGCGGCCCAGATAACGAGCGGGGCACCCACAGCGCCCCCAAACATATAGCTCCATTTTGAAACGTGATTCACGATTTGATTCATGGCTACCAGTAGAAAATCCGGGCGGTTATGCATATAGATCGGACGCATGCCTGTAAGGGCAGCCCCTAACGCAACCCCCATCATGCCCTCTTCTGAGAGCGGGGTATCGAATACTCTCCTGGCGCCGTATTTTTTATGCAAATTCAAGGTCGTTCCGAACATGCCGAATGGATCATCAACCCCCTGCCCCATGATAAAGATCTTATCGTTCAGTGAGAGCAGCTGGTCAAAGGTTTCATATAAAGCCGAGGCATAGCTGATCTTTCTGGCGCCCGGCTTTGACTTGTGCTCAAACCCCGGCTCTTCCTTTTCTACACTCTTTTTATCCCAATCAAAACTGATCTTCATATGCTTTTTCTCTGATCTTTTATAATAGATGCGGTTATTCGTAATATAGGTGGTCTAATAGCTCTTTTTCGTCCGGGAACGGGCTGGCCTTGGCAAAATCGACCGCCTCTTCTATCTCACCCATAAAACCTGCCCTTATGCGCGCGATATCCTCGTTGGAAATTAACCCCTTGCCCAGCAAAAATTGTTCGAAATTTTTGACGGGGCACTTCTCGATCCAATCCTCCAATTCCTCCTTGCTCCTATACCCCAATTCTGCGTCAGTCTCCCCTCCGGAGTGGCCGTACCATCTGTATGTCTGAAACTCTACAAATGAAGGGCCTGCGCCGTTTCGCGCCTCTTCTATGACCTTTTTTGAGAGGCAATAAACCTCCGCCACATTGTTGCCATCAGCCTTATAGCCGGGTATGCCGCACCCCTGGAAACGCTCGTATATATTATTCAACGGCTGTCTGTCGCGCTGCGGAGAACAGACCGCGTAGAAATTGTTTTCGCAGATATAGATAACAGGCAGTTTTTTCAGAGTGGCAAAATTGATACTTTCATACAAGACTCCTTCGTCTACAGCGCCGTCTCCAAAAAAAGTGACTGCTACCCGGCCGGTCTCTTGCAGTGATGCGCTAAGCGCCGCGCCTGTGGCGACAGGAATCCCTCCGCCTACTATCGAAGAGGAGCCGAGCAGCCCGGCATCCACATCGACCAAGTGCATTGAACCGCCCTTTCCGCGGGAACAACCTGCCTTTTTGCCGTATAACTCGGCAAGCAGAGACTTGAGGTCTCCCCCTTTTGCCAGATAGTGGCCATGGCCTCTGTAGTTACTGAGAACATAATCTTCTTTATTGAGGTTGGCGCACACACCCGCTGGTATCGCCTCCTGCCCTACGCAGAGGTGTACCGGGGTCTTTATCTCATCCTTTGGGTATTCCTCCCGGATCCTGGACTGCAGAAGCCTTATCCTCAACATCGTCTTGTAGAGGCCTATCGACAATTCCGGAGCTAGGTCCCTTGAGCTCGATTCAAAATCTATGGGCATGGGCTCTCTCATTCTGCTTAGAAAAGTAATTCATCTTTTTTAGATGTTCATCCGGATGTTTTTCATACCACTGCCATGTCTTCTTAAGGCCTTCCAGTAAATCCGTGGTAGGGTTATAGTGTATTAACTCTTTGGCCAGAGAAATATCCATCACCCTGCGTTTGGCGCCGGTGGGCTTTGAGGCATCAAATAGATATTCAAAATCCAGAAAAGTACGCAAGGTCTCCACTAACTCCTTGATAGAATAAGGCCTTCCGCTTCCCAGATTTACAAATCCGGACCTTGTGCCGTAATGCAGAGCGAGTATGATGCCCTCTGCGACATCCCTGCTATAGACAAAATCCCTTATAGCTGAACCATCCCCCCAGACTATAAGGGGTCTCTCTTTATTGCAGATACGGTAAATTAAAGAAGGGATGACAAGAGAGCCTTCCTCTCCGAAATTGTCTCCTGGCCCATAGACATTGGAAGGCCTGACAATAGAAAAATTTTCAAGTCCATGCTCGACTTTATAAGCATAAATCTGAGCCTCTGCCATCCTCTTGGCCCAGCTGGCAAAATCGAGGGGCTCGCTCTCCATCCTGTACTCCGACTCCCTAAAAACCTCTCCTTTGCTATAGGCTCCGACACTGCTTGTAAAGACAACTTTCGGGACCCTGTTCACCCTACATGCCTCCAATACATTTGTATTTACCATCAACATCGGCACTAGATGCGTGGCCATCTTTTCTTCGGCCGCCTTGACAGAAGCGCCTACTCCTGCCAGATGGAAAACAAAATCCATATCTTTTGTCACTTCTTTGCAAAGACCGAAATCCGCAAGGTCTGCCACTTTGTATTCTGCTTTTTTATTGAGTCTTATATTATCCAAAGAAACAACCTTGACATGAGCATCTGCGGTGCATAATATATCCACCGCCTGTCTTCCGATAAGACCTGTTCCGCCTGTTACTAAAATATTCTTTTTTCTAAAAACTTTTAAAACGTCTTCCTTTATCATATAGCTCTTTCTTTATACCACTTAACGGTATCTCTTAAACCTTCTTCCAAAGAGACGATAGGCTCAAAACCCAACACCCTCTTTGCCTTTGACGTATCGACTGCCCTAAACGGTATAGTTGAAGGTTTGGATGTATCAAAAATAAGACTGGCATCTTTATAATCCGCTGCCTTTAGGATTATTTCTACAACTTCTTTTATAGTAGCGCTCTTGCCGTATCCGATATTAACGGGATCTGCCTTTGCGTATTTTTCCAGCATCAATAAAGAACCTCGCGCCAAATCGCCGACATGAACGAAATCACGTACCTCTTCGCCGCTGCCCCATACCTCATAAGGATCCTGCCTCTCTATTGCCTTTCGTATTAATGCCGGTATGACATGGCAGCTCTTTAAATCAAAATTGTCCAGTCTGCCGTAAACAGCAGTGGGCCTCACGATAGAGATCTTCATATCTGACTTTGATGCCACAAACTCAGCGAACCTTTCGATGTATCTCTTTGACCAGCCGTAGCCAAAATAGGACGGGTGGACTGCATCGGCCCATGCCTCCTCTTCTTTGACGGGGTGCCTAAAATCGGGATAGACGGTGCTGCTGCTAAATAGAAGAAACCTCTCAACCCCCTTCTCCCATGCAGCTCCCAACATATTCGATAAGAGCATGAAATTACCTGCGATAGACTCTAGTATAACCTGGCCTGAAGTTACGCCTGCAGCACCCACATAACCGGCTGCGTGAAAAACATAATCAACCCCTTCGGCCGCAACCATACAATCTCTCTTATCTGCCAGATTCGCATCAACGACTTCGATATTCTTATTCTCTACAGGCATCGGTCTCTTATGTACAGGGATGCGGACCTTTGCGCCCTGCTTCAAAAGCTCCTCTACAATATGCGCTCCTATAAATCCGGTGCCGCCGGTAACCAATACAACTTTGTTATTATAAAACATTGCGTTCGCCTTTTACTTTTTTACGTTGTAAAGATATACCCCTCTCTTATTGCCATACCATATAACCTCTCTGCACCACTCTTCCCATGAGGACCACTTGCTGCTTGTGCGGTCTATTTTATAAGAATAATCACCTTCTTTTAGCGGGGTGTCCGCCCCCTTTAAGAACGCTCGATAGACATCCCATATATTATAAGATAAATGTATATCTCTATCATCTTCCTGAAATGGCAGCTTTATCAACTCTCTATTCAAAAGGATAGATTCGTGAAGAAGGCCTTCGTATTCAGAAAGATGGCTCTTTTTCAGATAATCCTCGATTAAAGACCCGGCCTCTTTATAAAACTCGTCCAGCATACCTTCTGTGCAAAGTTTTATTAATATCAATTCATCGGCAGGCCACCAGATATTAAGCCATTCTTTTGACTCGCAAAATTCAGACCCGCCGTTTTGGATATCAGCGGCTTTGTCGATAAAAAACGAATTGATAGATTTCAAAATAGGGTATCTCTTATCGATATCCATAAAAATCTCGATCAGCTTACGGAATTCTATCGAATAGCGTTTGTTCAAAATGACAAAAACTACCTGCAGAACTTTATCAAAGTGCAAAAGTGCCGTTGCCCATCCAAAGGCCCTTGCCCTTATCCAGTCATTTTTGGGCATGGTATCAGTACCGACTACCAATTGCTGTTTCTCTTCCACCGAATCGGCTGTGAGGCTGCCGTGTATATTTATAAGTTTTGCCTCTACTATGTCGAAACCAAATCTTTTTTGATATTCGACATCCCCCATTTCAGTATTAGGCAGAATAGATAGATTGTTGAACTGTATCCTGTTGTGCTGGCCGTTCTCTATGAGGGAGGAGACACCGCCGGCAAAGCTATTATATGTCTCACTTGGCAGCCCAAGGATGATATCCGTAAAGGTCTCTGTATTGGAAGATGTCAATCTTTGCTGAACCTCTTTAAAGTTGCTGATAGATACGTTTTTACGGCCGATACCTCTCAGTGTATCCTCATTAAGAGACTGGAACGAGAGCGAGATGCCTTTATTTAACCCATTTTCTGAGAGAAGGCTATACATTTCATATAAAGATTCTTTAAAATTCTTGGTATTCTGAATAGAAAAGGCCTTAGGATAACCAAACCGTTTTTTTTGTTCTACAATATACCTGACAATATCACTGTCTCTCTCCAGGATGCCAAAGTTAGCGTCGCAGCAGAAAATAAATTCTATTCTTTTCCTGCTAAACCAATCTATCTCCCTAAAAAGCCTTTCCATGTCGTAAGCATATATTTTGTCCTTTGTAGCAGAACCCCAATCGCAATAGGTACATGAAAAAGGGCAGCCTCTATTGGTCTCCCACAATGCAACCCATCCTTCCTGAGGATTTGCATCCATTAAGGGGTCGAAGATCCCATCTAAGTATGGAGAAGGGATCTTATTAAGATCCTCTATCCTTTCTCCAGGCGGAGTCTGAAGAAATCTTCCTGCTTTGTCGATATAGCTTATCGAAGGGACATCCGCCCAGTTGCGCCCCAGGGACTTCTCCAATAAAACAGTAAATACTGTTTCGCCCTCGCCATGGCAGGCTATATCAATAAATGGATTGCAGCGCAGAAAGGACTCGGTATCCCTTTCCGGCACCTGCGGCCCGCCAAAAACTATGATAAGGTCTTTTCTCTTTCGTTTTAACCCTTCTGCTATCCTCAGGGAGATCTCTTTATTCCATACATATAGACTAAAAACTACGATATCAGCATCCGAAAGCCTTTCAAGGGCGCTCCCGACAGAAATCCTTGAATAGATCGGCAAGAGAAACTCAAATCTATCCGGTTCTTTTAAATATTTTCTGGCAACAGCCTGAAGAAGCCCAACAGAATAGGGAAAATAGCTCTGCCTGGAAAAACTATTATTTATCTGGACGGTACCTACTTTTATTTTCTTTTTTAGATGCATAACATGTATATATCCAGGATCAGCGCCAATAAAACAATTCTCTTAAAATCTGAATAAGATGGGCAGCGCCGTAACGGAAGACGCGTAATTTTCTGCTTCCTTTGGTCCTGGGGGGCTCGTCTCCCGGGATCTCCGCAACTTTTAATTTTCTTTTGGCGCACCGTAATGACAACAGCGGCTCTAAGCCTATCTTTGTGCGCAGGAGCTTCTCTTCCAATGAATAGTTGCAGTCCCGATCCAGCTCCAGTGTCTTTAAAAGGCTCTTCTTATAGGCCCTGAAGATGACTAACGTGTCTGTATATTTCGCCCTGAACAAGACGTTTATGAGCCTGGTAAACATCCAGTTTCCAAAAGCTGTGATCATATCATCATCGTAACTCTTGGCCCCATCTGCATAGCGTGAGACCACGACCATATCATATCCCTCTTTCATCTTATCTACCAGGGGAGGAATAAGCTCCGGTATGGAATTTCCGTCCGGGCTAAAGGTAATAATGACATCGGAATCTATGTGGTCTATCGCCTCGGTATATGCACATCTCAATCCCTTTTTTTTCTGGCTTATAAGATGGTACCCATTCTCTCTGGCGTATTCTATGGTGCCGTCTGTCGACCCCCCGTCAACTATGATGATCTCATCACACCACTCTCTTTTTATGCGCGGCATTATATCTCTCATGCCGCCTATCTCATCCAACGTCGGTATAAGCAGTGCTGTTTTCATATCTTCCTATTCTGCCTGCATGAGTAGGCTTGCTTCCTTTTCAGTTCTCTTCCGCCAATAAGAAAGTAAAAAATCTAAACTCTCCTCCACGGTATACTTAGATTTCCATCCCGTCTCTTTAATAAACTTATCTACGCATGGTATCTGCAATGTAACATCCGCAGGCCTTAGCAATGCCGGGTCACATCTGGTGGGTATCTTGCTTCTGCTCATAGATATTAACTTCTTGAGGAGATCCCCGACTTTTAAGCTGACGGTGCCCCCTATATTATAAACTTCGCCATATTTACAATGAACTATCGCCTCCCAGTAAGCGCTCATTGCGTCTCTAACATCTATAATCGTACGTACAGAATCCAGATTCCCATGGACCAGCTCTTTCTGAAGACCTCTTTCAATAAGCGCGATCTGTCTTGCAAAGGAGGTTGCAAAAAGATCAACTCGCCTGGGGTTGATATATGTAAACATACGTGTGCGGATAATACGCATTTGGTAGCTGGTAAAATAACTAAAACCGAGCAGGTCTTGTGCCGTCTTTGATACCGCATATGGACTTACCGGCCGCATAGGGCAATCTTCCTTGATGGGAACATCTTTGGGATCTACCTGTCCATATACCTCTGAAGTGCTGCATAGTTGTATTATTGGATCGATCTCTGCAAGCCTTATCGCCTCAAAGAGGTTGGAGGTTCCGATGATATTATTTTTCAGGACCACATCAGGTGTTATAAAAGATGCCCTTACATTTGCATGCGCAGCTAAATGGAAGACCGCATCAGGCCTGACTTTTTTGATAACAGCGAAGGTCGATCCAAAATCCATAAGATCGGCCTCATACACCCTTATTTTGTCGAGTATATCTTTTATATTTTCGCTCTTGGAAGTGCTGTGCCATCTCGATATGCCGTGCACTTCCACCCCCGGGTGCTCTTTTAATATATACTCTGCCAGATAACTTGCGCCCGAACCTGCAATGCCGGTGATGAAGACCCGTCTTATTTTTCCTCTATCCGATTTTTGGCTCATAAGTTTCCTTTTGTATTCTTTATATCCCTTGCCTTTTTCAGGCGTTCGGGAGTGCCTATATCTATAAACTCTTTACTGATACAAAAACCATAGACTCCCCTTTGCAGAATATTTGGAAATATCTCCTTCTCCATAGAGATATTTTTTTCCTCAGGTATATCGCCAAAGATGGCCCTGTCCATGATATATATGCCTGTATTTATAAGGTGCCTCGGCAGGCGTTTCGGTTCCTCTTTCTCATTGAAGCTTACGATTCTCTCTTCATGGTCTAAAACCATCTCCCCAAATTCGCCTCCGCCTTCCATAGAAGAGGCCGCGATACAAACCGAGGCTTCTCTTTCAAAATAAAAATCGATAAACCTGTTAAAGTCTATCTTGCAGAACGAATCACCGTTCATAACTATAAAAGGCTCACTCTTTATAATGCTCTCGGCATTCTTTACAGCCCCTGCCGTACCCAGGGGCTCGTCCTCTTCCGAAAAGAGTATATCGAGATTTGTCTTATTCTCCCTATAATAATTCTTTATAAAATCTTTTTTATGGCCTATGCCCAGTATGAAACGTCTAAAACCAAAACCCGCGGCATAATCGATCAGGATATTGAGAAAGGGCTCTCCCTCTATTTCGGCCATTGGCTTTGGCCTGTCAGCCACTACAGATTTAAGTCTTTCGCCCTTGCCTCCGCAAAGAATGAATAGATCTATATCTTTTAGGGGAGGCCTCATATGTTGACTAAAGAATCAGCGGGACTGTAAAATATAATCTGGCTACCGAGGGTTTCGAATTGAAATGGTACGCACAAAAGATTGTCCAACCTCTTCTTTATTTTAGGGTGATCTTCCGGGCGGGCGAAGATGATCATAAAACCACCGCCTCCGGCCCCAAGGAGCTTGCCGCCCAATGCGCCTTCTTCCCTTGCCGCAGAATATATCGCATCGATTATACCCGTCGATATCTTCTCTGATAAGCTGCGTTTAATCAACCAGTTCTCATGCAACAATTTTCCAAAGTCGCATAAGTCTGCTTTGCTATTTAGAATATCTAAACCCCTATAGACCATTTCGTGCATCTGGCCTAACTCTTTCTTCTTGTGGGGAGTCGCTTTTACCTGTTCTGCGGCGATTTCGGAGGCCGTCCGCGTAAAGCCGGTAAAGAAGAGCAGGAGATGGTCCTGAAAACTCTTTAACCTCTCCTTTTCCAGGATCACGGGCCTGACATGAATATGGTCCGATCCTCCAAATTCTATCAAGTTAAACCCTCCAAAAGCTGCTTGCGCCTGGTCCTGAGAACCGACATTCTCTTTCATCACATTCTGCTCAAGGTGTATCGCATCAAGGGCCAGTTGTCTCTTTGTGGGCATATTGCTTTTTAATGCATGTAGCGCGTGCAATAGGCCTACTGTGAAGGCTGAGCTTGAACCCATGCCCGTTCGGGCAGGAAGATCCCCGTCATGATGGACCTCTATCCCGTTGTCTATATTCATAAATCGCAGGCATTCCCGCACAGAAGGATGTTGGATATCTTCTACCTGGTTTATCTTTTCCATCTTGGACCATATGATACGGGACTTATACTCGAAGAACGGCGGCAGATAACGACAGCTTATATAGCAATATTTATTTATAGTCGTAGCCAATACCGCTCCGCCATTCTCCTTGTACCAGACAGGATAGTCTGTGCCGCCCCCGAAGAAGGAGATGCGGAAAGGGGTTCTGCTTATGATCATCTTGTCACCTCAAATATTGGAAAACTGGTTTTTCCTAATGGACTGGTATCCTTTTATCAGCTCGGAGATCCCTGCGCTGAGCGAGACTCTCGGTTTAAAACCTGAGCGTTCTATCTTTTCGTTGCTAACAATGTAATCTCTTTTATCCGGATCCTCCCCTATTTCTGACTCAACAAAATAGAAGTCCGGAATCTGCTTCTTTATCTCTTCGCACAATTCCCGCTTATTCAGATTTGCATCGCTCAATCCAACATTATATGGCCCGCCCTTCATCTCGTCATAATGTTTCAAACAATGCATAAATACCCCGGCAACATCCCGTATGTGGATATAGTTTCTCTTGAAGTGAGCCTGGAAGAGAACAAGATATCTGTCCGTTACGGCGCGGTAAACAAAATCATTGACTAAGAGATCGATGCGCATGCGCGGGCTTACTCCAAAGACGGTGGCAAGCCTCAGTGTAATGCAATCCCCTGTATCGAGAAGGATCTTCTCTGCCTCCAGCTTTAACTTCCCGTAAAGGGATATGGGGTTAAGCGGGGTCTCCTCAGTGCAGTGAATCCCTTTTTGCCCAACACCATAACCGCTGTTGGTGGTGGGAAATATTATCTTCTGGCCCTTGCTGCGCAAATCCGCGACCATCTTGATCGCATCGAGATTGACCGTCCTTGCTTCATGGGGATCTTTGGAGCAGAGTGGCGCGCCTGTTAAACAGGCTAAAGGAAAGATCGCATCAGCTCCCTTAATATATTTCGACATCAATTCTCTATCGCGCGCATCTGCCCGGAGGAGAGTCAGTTGATCGTAATGGCAGCTATCGAGCAAAGAGGTTTGGTTATACATAAAGTTGTCGATCGCAATAACTTCGTGGCCCTCTCTTAGAAGTTCAGGTACTAATACCGAACCTATATATCCGGCAGCTCCTGTAACCAATATCTTCATATCTTAAAGACCCTCCACATTATTATCTATATGATCACTTCGCCTTTGCCTCTTACCACTTCACCTATTACCCAGGATTTCAATTTAAAGCGCCGCAGGAGACGTCCTATCTTACCGGCATCCTTTTGCCGAACGATGAGGGCCATACCTATGCCCATGTTGAAAGTGCGAAACATCTCGAGCGCATCGATATTCGCGCGATGTTGTATCTGGGTAAAGATGGACGGTACGGGCCAGCTATTTTTGCAGATAGCGACCGATTTACCCTTGGGGAGGACTCGAGGTATGTTGTCGTAAAATCCTCCTCCGGTAATATGAGATATGCCTTTTATGTTGAATTTTTTGACTAACGAGAGGATAGGACGCACATATATTTGAGTAGGCTTCAGAATGGATGCAGCGTATTTTGTCTTTAATTCGCTCTGTCGGAATACCTTTCTTATTAATGAAAATCCGTTTGAGTGGAGACCGCTTGAGGCGATTCCTATTACGCGATCACCGACCTTGATACCGCTGCCATCTATTGCCTTCTTCTTATCTACTACCCCAACGCAGAAACCGGCCAGATCAAAATCTCCTGCCTTGTACATCCCCGGCAGTTCAGCCGTCTCACCTCCTATTAACGCACATCCGGCCTGGCGGCAACCCCTGGCTATACCTTTTACGACATCTATTGCCATAGATCTTTTGAGCTTGCCTGTTGCAAAGTAATCGAGAAAGAAGAGCGGCTCTGCTCCACAGGTAAGAATGTCATTAGCGCACATCGCAACCAGATCTATGCCTACCGTATCATATTTGCCGAGCTCCTTGGCTACAAGGAGTTTTGTGCCAACGCCATCGGTACCGGATACAAGGATCGGATTTCTTATTCCCTCAAATCTGCCGTCGAAGAGACCCCCAAAACCACCTATCTTCCCGAGCACGCCACGCCTCTTTGTTGTGGCAATTAAAGGCATTATCCTCTTCACAAAGAGGTTTGCCTCATCTATGTTCACACCCGCCTTTTTGTATGTCAGGCCTGACTTCATCACCTACCCCATAACCCGTTTATAAACTTCCTGATACGCCTCTTCTATGCCGCCGAGATCCCTGCGAAAACGGTCCTTATCGAGCTTCTTGCGTGTCCCCTTCTCCCAAAGCCTGCATGTATCAGGAGATATTTCGTCTCCCAGCAATATCCTCTCTTTATGTTTGCCGAATTCCAGCTTGAAATCGACCAGGTCGAGATTACGCTCGGAGAAGAACGCTTTCAAAATCTCATTTATCTCGAAAGATAGCGTATCAACTCTATCAAGCTCTTCATCTGTGGCCAACCCTAAGGCCTTTATATGGTACTCGTTGAAGAGCGGATCATGCAGGTCATCCCTTTTATAGTGATACTCAAGCACAGGCTCTTTTAAGACTATCCCCTCTTCTATGGCAAGCATTTTGGACATACCGCCTGCCGTTATGTTGCGTACCGTCACCTCTATAGGCATAATCTTTAATCTCTTCATAAGCATCTCTCGATCACTCAGGAGCTTTACAAAATGTGTTGGGATGCCTTTCGATTCCAACAATTCGAATAGCTTGGCTGAAACCTTATTATTGACTACGCCCTTGCCTATTATCGTGCCGCGCTTCGTTGCATCGAAGGCAGTGGCATCATCCTTAAAATACTGGATAAAGAGGTCCGGGTCATCGGTCTTATAGACTATCTTTGCTTTTCCTTCGTATATCTTTTCACCTTTTTTCATCTCCCCGCCTTTCTGAATAGTCGATTCACACTTTTTTTGTGACATCATTCCCTAACCCTCCCCTTTTCTTTGCCGGCTATATGCCGACTTTTTTGAATATCCTATCCACGTGTTTCGTATGATACTTCATATCGAAACAAGCCTCTATCTCCTCTTTGGTCAATATGCGGCATATCTGATTGTTGCTCATAAGGGCCTCCTTAAAATGGAACCCGCCTTCCATGGTGTGCGCGCACTGCTGAACCAGGTCATAGGCCTTAAAGCGATCGAGCCCCTTATTTATAAGCTCAAGCAAGACCCTCTGTGAGAATATTATGCCCCGATTCTTATTAATATTATCCATCATGTTATCGGTCTTCACTACAAGCCCGTCTACCACCCCCACCATCTTCTCCAGCATATAGTCTAAGAGTATCGTCGAATCCGGCACTATAACACGCTCAACTGAGGAGTGTGAAATGTCCCTCTCGTGCCACAACGCGACGTTCTCCATCGCAGCCATGGCGTTGCCCCGCAAAACCCTTGCCAGGCCTGTTACGCGTTCGCAGATGATGGGGTTCTTCTTGTCCGGCATCGCACTCGAACCCT
>JABMSB010000031.1 GCA_013202205.1 Candidatus Omnitrophota bacterium | reverse complement strand
CTCGAGGAGCTTGCCGATACTTTCAATGATATGACAGCTGCACTTATGAAGATGCGCGCAAAAGCCGAGAATGCAAATCCCCTTACCAAGCTGCCCGGAAATATCGTTATCCATGATGAGATAGACAACCGTATTAAAGCAAAAACGAAATTTGCAGTCATATATAGTGATCTTGATAATTTTAAGGCATTCAATGATAAGTATGGGATAGGCTTAGGAGATCAGGCAATAAAACTCACGGCAGATATACTGAAAGAGAGTTTAAAGCACGGCAACTCGGATGACCTTCTTGGCCATGAAGGCGGAGATGACTTTGTGATGATAACCACACCGGATAAAACGAAGACAATCACAGATTATATATGCAAAGAATTTGACAAGCGTATAAGGCAGTTTTACAGCAAAGAAGACCTTGACCAGGGGTTTATAATGGCGAGCTCAAGGGATAGCCAGATAAAAAAATTCCCTATAATGACCATATCCTTAGCAGGTGTTACAAATGAGCAGAGACCCATCCAGAGCTACGCGGAAGTAACCAACATATGCGCCGAAGTAAAGAAGAAGGCCAAATCGCTCAATATTAGCTCTTTCGTTCTTGATAAGCGAGCATAAAAATAACCGCTTTTTTGAAGCGGTTATTTTAAAATTCAAGTTAAGGTAAAAATTAGCGTGACAGCTCTTCTTTGGTAGTTGACATATTTTCTTGCATAGAATCCAAAAAGTCTTTTATCTTTCCTACAAGAAGTAACGTATACCCCTCAATTAATTTTGACATTTTTATGATTTGGTAGTTCGCTTCTGTTTGCTCTGGCTTACCATCAGAAACTGTCAAGACATCCGTGGTATCCTGTTTCGAAGTATGGGGTGAAACTATATTCTCACCATAACAAGTTACACTTCCCAACCAGATAGTGGCTACTACAACCAAACATAGTACTCTTAATTTTCGCATCTCCCTCACCCCCTATTATTAAGTATATCACAAGAATGGGGATTTAGCAAGTTTGATTCATAATTTTGTAACTTATTATAAATAAAAGGGTTAAAGTATATTACATCTTCATTAAACTGCCAAAAAAGAGATTTCTCACCGCTGCCTGCTTTACTATGGAAAGCATTAAGTCCTTATGCCAATCGAACTTAGCTTTACGCCTTAAAAGCGGCAACACCTCATCGGAAGTTATAACCTCAAACAAATCATTGAGTTGCGCATCTGTAAATTTAGAAGCGACTCTCCGAAAATAGTATCCTATCTTCAATTCAAGCCCCAACCTCTTCTTCCACTGCCTCTCATATTCACTCAAAACCCTTTGATCAAACCGCCCTATCTTGAAGGCCTTCTTTACAACTTCAGCAGCTATGCCGGCACATATCAGGCCATAAAATACACCTCCTCCTGTGCTCGGCTTCACGACCCCGGCCGCATCGCCGACGGCAAGTACTCTATTATGAAATGTCCTGGCGATGGGCGTAAGCGGTATGGCGCTGCGTTTAACATCTAGATGTTCGGCATTCAACACCCTGGAATTAAGCGAAACAAGAAATTTATCAAGATACGCAGATGCCGACTGCGTACTACTTAATCCTATTCGAGCCCTAGGCCCATTACCCGTCTCAATGGGGACGACCCAGGCGAATGAGCCCGGCGCCAACCTCTTGCCGAAATAGACCTCAACGTAATCATTGCGGTCCATAACATCCGTTTCAACCTGGGCACATTTCAAAAAATCCCGCGGCTTGCCCATCCCGAGCCGCTCTTGAAGACCGTAATGCAGTCCTGTCGATATCACGGCCATCTTAGCCGCTATCCGCTTGATCCTGCCATCTTTTCTGATTTTAATATCGACACGATCCTTCAACACCTCAATGCCCGTTGCCGTGGCATCCATCATCAGCTGTGCACCGTTGAGGATAGCCATCTGGGCTATCCCTCTATCGAACTTTGAGCGATCCACAACTAATGCCTGCGATGTATCAAAATCATAATCAAAGATCTTTCTATGGGGAGAGATAATCTTGACCTTCTTAAGCTCGCCCACCACAGCGTTGCGCGGCAGGTCAAATTGCTCAAAGGCATCCATCCCTATAATCCCGGTACAGTGCGCCGGCTCCCCTACCACAGCATGTTCTTCAAGAAGCACAACATCCAGTCCGGCCGTAGCAAGCAGATATCCCACGTAGTTCCCTATGGGCCCCGCCCCGATAATAGCAACATCCCTCATGTATATAAGCCCCTCTTCACTACACGCCCTCCTTGACCTTTTTGAGCTCCTCTTTAAACCATGCTATCGTCTGCTCGAGTAGCTGATCCAGAGTCACTCTTGGCGAATATCCCGTTAACTTTCCGATCTTCCTTATGTCGGGGACTCGATAACGTATATCTTCAAAATTTTGACTGAATACCTTTTTGTAGGGTACGAGTATAATTTTTGATTTGCTATTCGTCATCTCTCGGATCTTTTTAGCCAATTTAAAAATGGTAATACCTTCTGGATTGCCAATATTGAATACATCCCCCACGGCTTTCGGATGATTCATCAATCGCAATATGCCTTCTATTGTATCTGACACATGACAGAATGCCCTGACCTGCTTTCCGTTACCATATACCATTATCGGATCACCCTTCAATGCCTGTTCTATGAAGCGAGGAATAACCATTCCGTATGTCCCAACCTGTCTGGGTCCACAAGTATTAAAAAGCCTCCCCACAACAACCTCTAACCCCTTTTCCATATGATATGCTAACGCCAGGAATTCGTCTATCGCTTTCGCATGTCCATAATTCCAGCGGAGTACCTTTGGGCCACCTAAGAGGGAATCGTCATCTTCATTTAAAATACGTTTCATATTCTTTCCATACACCTCCGATGATGAAACGATAAATATCTTCTTGTGATACCGGTTTGCTAACTCAAGCACTATCTCGGTCCCTCTAATATTAATCCTGATCGATTCCACAGGATGCTCTACTACATATTTCACGCCCACAGAGGCCGCGAGGTGATATATCTCGTCACAGCCTTGCAGAACCTCTTCCATCTTCCTATAGTTAAATATTGTGTCATTTATGAACTGAAAATACTTATTATTCAACAGATGCTCTATATTCGTCTTTATTCCTGTCGATAAATCATCAATAACGACGACTTCGTTCCCTTCGGAAATCAATCTCTCTACGAGGTAGGAACCGATAAAACCGCACCCACCCGTTACTAGAATTTTCTTACCTTGATGAAGACCCATAATTACCCTCTTTTACGTTAGAAAGATATGTCTCGACTATTTTTCATATGGCAATCGTTCTATACTTAAAATTGTTGACACATAGATAACGATAGATATGAGTATAAAAATACAGGTTGTTGTCTTGCTAAGCGCTGAGAGAAACAGGGAAAGCACACCTCCCAAGATTGCCATGGTATACAAAATCATTGCGGTTTTTTTCTGTCCAAAACCTGATTTCATTAGCCTATGGGCTATATGGTCCTTGCCGGGCGCAGTAGGAGGCAACAAACCTCTGCGTGAACGAGAAAAAATACAAAGAGAAGTATCGAAAAATGGGACAACCAGTATCAACAGCGGTGTGACGACTCTCGAGACAATATACCTATTCTGAACCGGCATTTTTAAACTCAAAAATGCCATGAGGAAACCGGTTATCATGGCACCTCCATCCCCAAGAAATATTTTTGCTGGATGAAAATTAAAGACCAAAAAACCAACCGAACTACCTAAACAAATTGCAGAAATTACTGCCAGCATATCATAACCGCAATTAATAAAATGAACCAAAAAGAAAGCTGATGCGATTGCGGTTATGCCAACGTTTAAACCATCCATATGATCCAGTATTGAAAAAGATGCCGTAAACCCCGTTATCCAAAAAAGCGTAAATAAGATATCTAGAATATTTCCATACGGGGGTTTTAAAAACATAGAGAAAAAATCGATTCTTATGCCGATAGATATAAGCACCAAAGATGCTATGGGCATTCCGATTATAAGTTTTGTCTGCGAATTAAGCATTCCTTTATCGTCGAGAGTCCCTATTATTAAAAGGAGGGTAATTGCCCCGAGAGTAAAAATTAAGTTCTTATCAGCCAAAAGATCCCACTTAAACAAACAAGTGAGAACAATGCTAAGATAGATTGCCCATCCCCCCAGCAAAGGAATTGATTTTTTGTGAATTTTTCTTTCATCATTTGGTATATCGACAAAATTAGATTTTAAAGCAAGATATCGTGCAATCGGTGTAATTACAATTGCGAAAGTTAGCGCTATCAAAAAAGCTTGTATTATGCTACTCATATTAGATGCCCTTATCCTTGTTGCGTTAGTTCCAAAAATAATTTATGTGCTGTATCAAGAGGCTTTTCAAAATCGTAGTGAAGCGCTGTGTTGCGTGCATTTTCACTAATCCGCTTAAGAAATGAGCGATTATTATAGCACTTTTCTATAAAAGAAACTATAGCTTCAATATCTCCAGGGCGGCACGTAAAACCACATTCGTACTTTTGCACCATATCTACCATTTCACATTCTGCATCCCCCGCGGCTATAAGGGCGCAGCCAGTTGCCAGAATATTGTATATCTTGCTGGGTACCAAATAACCCGAAAAACCTTTTTTTAAAGAAACGATATGTATGTCCGCTGCCGAAAGAGAAAATTTTAATGTCTCAGTTGGTTGAAATGGCAAAAAGGTCACGTTGGTCAAACCATAAGATTCGGCTTTTTTCTGTAATTCCTTTTCCTGGCCCCGTCGCCTACAATTAAAAAAACTATATCTTTTCTATCATTGAAAGCCTTGGCCACCTCTACCACCGTTTCCACCTCTTGCGCCAATCCTATATTTCCCGAATGCATTATTACTAATTTTCCGTCGAGGCCATATTTAAGCTTAAAAGGGTTGCTTTCCTTCACAGGATATATGCGGTCACACCGCGCCCAGTCGCGTATTATTGTTATCTTTTCTTCGGGTGCACCCTTCTCTTCCACTAGACGTTTTTTCATCATCTCTCCAATCACCACTATCTTATCCGCTCTCTTAAAAAGGAAACGATTAACTCGATTCAAGATATTATCCATATGTCTATTGTGATAATCTTTGAGCAAATTTGCTGTTTCAGGAAATATCTCTTTGCACCAATAGATAAATTTTGCTCTATATAATTTAGCAAATAGAAACGCAACTATCGGAACCGTCGGAGGGTTGGTGTGAGCAATTATGATATCTTGCTTCCCCAATCGAAAACCTGCCAATACAGAAAGAATGGTAAAACTGACATAATTTGCGAATCTGCAAAAAGTTTTGCTTTTGTCCAAACTAAGAGACCAAACCCTTAAAATCTTTGTACCTTGATAATGTTCGCGCGCAAAAGGGAATTTCTTATGATATTGAGAATTTTCAGAATAATAGGGTAACCCCGCAACAACGGTAGTAGAGATGTTGTATCGCTTAGTGAGTTCTTCGCATAGTTCCGTTAAAAGCAAACCCACTGCTTCAACATCAGGATGGAATGAGCGATTAAAAAAGGCTATCTTCATCTTTCTTCAAAAATCTCCTTGAGCTTGTGTTTACAACTGGTAAAGTCGAAATCGTCAAGCAACCTGCGAAATCTTTGTTCCGTCTTATGCAAGTTGGTATAACGCTTTATGCTATAGGGTAATGACATCTTAACCCTGGGCTGAAGAGGATCAAATTCCCAGGGGTGAAGATTAACGGTTACGAATAGGCCTCTTTTATTAGCCTTTTCTATTGCCCACCTGGTAAATCGATAAGGAAATAGACGAAAATAGATGCCTGTGGCCACCGGTAATTTGAAATTGCATAATTCTGTAACTGGCATAGGAAATTCGAATAAACCTTCTTTTATTATACATGGCTTCGATATATATCCCTTAATACCTCCTTTGGTAAACATCCTTAAGCTAATAGGATAGATACTCGAATCGTATTTCAGGCCATACCTCTGTAGTATATCCAAGGCCCACAAAGAATCTTTTGTGATAGAATAATATGGCGCTCGATAGCCTATTACATCTTTGCCTGTTATGTCTTTTAATATATTCAGCGATTTTTTAAGATCTTCTTCAAAATCCTCAGGCGTCTGTTCATATACTATCTCATGAGCATAGCCATGGCTGCCTACCTCGTGACCCGCATTAACTATCTCCCTCACCAATTCTGGATACCGCTGCGCAATCCATCCAACAACAAAAAATGTCGCTTTGATACCGCGCTCGTTTAAGATAGCGAGGATCCTCTTCACGCTCTCGCAAACCCTGCATTCCAAATGCTGCCAATTGCGTGGTTCTATCCCCAGCTCATGCGATTGAAACCACTCTTCTGTATCAAAAGTTAGAACGTTTATCATACTTAAATAAACCTTATCCTTCCTGCCTGCGCGCTCAATCCTCCACTATACATCTTCCATCAAAAGAATAATCACCTTTTACATCTAGCAAACCTAACACGGTAGGTGCTATATCCATACAGCTTATTTCATTAAGATCTTTGCTTATTTTATCAGGGTTGGATATCAAAAATACCCCTGTATCTCTTTTGTGAGTTCCGGCATGCAGCTTATGTGAATAGGTCCTGCCAAATAACGAGGAATTGACACTCCACCCCGCCCCATACTCATCTGAGAGCTCAAAAAGTATATCGGGAAACTTAGAAATGTGTTTGCCTTTGTAAAGATCCTCTCTTCTGCAAACCAGTTTAAATAATGCCTTCCCCGAGGAAGGAATTTTTATGTTTCGTAGTTTCTCTATTATCTCAGTTCGTATCTGTTCGTAGTTTTGCTGCTTCAGGTTATCCATCCGGATAACGATCCCTCCATAAGAATATGCCTTTACTCCTGATAGGTCTGCCAGATGCGCTAATGTCTTATCCCAATCTATATATGATGGTGCCTTGTAAAGCTTCCTGCCGGCCGTAAAATAGTGGAGTACAGAAATTGCCAAATTACCCAGTCCGTATTTACTAAATTTGTCTATTAAAAATGTAAGGCAGTGTTTTAGCTGCTCTATTGCGAAATATGGGTCGTAGAAGTGGGTGCTTTTTATCTTTGATGCTAAGGCCCCCTCACGTCTTAAGAATTCGTTTATATTGAATAACTTAACCGGCCTCATACCGTGGCCATGGTCACTTAATACCATAAGTGTTGTCTCGGAGTCAAGCAACTTTAAAAACTTGCCCAGCATATTATCATAGAGCTTGTAGAACTTTTTAATCACTTCCTCATATGAATTTGATCCTGGGTAAGCAGGGTCATCTTTGTCGCAAAGACTCCAAAAGTTATGTTCTATAAAATCTAAGACGCTGGAATAAAGGAAAAATAGATCTGGCTTATAATCTTCATATATACGCAATCCAAAACTCTCTTCATTTAAAAGTAGGCGCTGTGCATCTTTTATATAACGTTTACGTTGAAAAACTGTCGGAACGCCTCTTAACCTTTTAACATCTGATAGATCGTAACCCCTGATTGCTGATTCAGGGTAACTTCTTATTTCTTCTTTGGTTATGGCTTTCGACACCATTAGACCATTGACCTTCCACGGTGGATACCCTATATGGGGAAAAAGGACACACACTTTCTTTTTGGCATCGCTTGCTATATCCCAAAACGTCTTTCCATGAAAGTCATTATTATCTATTTCGTTATATATGGCCTCATTGACCTTATCTACGGCAATAAAATAAACTCTCCCGTGTTTTGCGGGATCGCAACCCGTATATATACTGGCCCATGCAGTTATAGAATCAGGAGGTAAAACAGAGGAATATTTTAGAGTCGGCATTTGTTCTTTTAGTCTCTTAAAATTAGGTAAGAAGGGTTCGAATCTATTCAGCAAAACTGAATCTAAACTATCTATTCCGAGGACGATAAGTCTCTTTCTATTTTTTGTCATCTTCCCTCAAGCTGAGTTTGTATTAATAATTCTTACCTAGTTGCTTCTAAGCATTTGCCGTGCTTTTCGCAGCACTTCCTCTGGCGTTATTGCTGACATACATTTTTTATCTGTACAAAAAGGTTTGTTATAGTCGCATGGCTGACAGTCAAACTCTTTATGATAGCTAATCACTATGTTTGAAGTAAGTGGTTTAGTCCTCAGCGGTGATGTGGATCCATATATTGCCAGTGTCGGCGTTTTTGTGGCGGCGGACAATTGCAGAATCGCGCTATCCATACATATGAGCAACCGACAGTAACAAAGTAAGGCGGTAACACCTTTAAGTGTGCCCTCAAAAATCTCTATGGGCTCCTTCAGCATCCCCTGTATCTGTGTGACTATTCTCTCGTCTTTGGGGCCTTTTATCAAAATGACGTCTACTCCCTCTTTTTTAAGCCCTCTTATAACAACAGCCAAATTTTCAGGAAGCCATATCCTTGCCTTATAGCTTGCTCCAGGATGAATCCCCACAAGGTTATTACGATTCAAATGTCTACTTTCCAAAAAGTTCTCTGCAACAGTCATATCTTCTTTGCTTAGGGGTATAACTGGTGCCTTGTCGCTAATCTCTATGCCTAGATGTTTTAGTAGAGACAGTCTAATTTCGGTCATATTTTCCGAATTTGCGGGGAAATCAGGCGTGTCGGTCAAAAAAGATCCTCCACCTGTTATATCGTAGCCGAGACGCCTTTTTGCACCAATCAGAAACATCAAAAATGCATTTCTCGCATCTATTTTGGCGTCTATCGCAAGATCTATATTTTCTTTCCGCAAAGACCTGACGACTGAGTAAATGCTTCTCAGGTTTCCCCAGCTATAATCATAAGTGGACCAGGGAAATCTAATGGTATAGATCTTATCGACAAAATAGGCTCCTTTTAATAAATCTGAAGCGAATTTGTTTGCCAAAAGATATATGCGTGCGTCGGGATAAGCTTTTCTAAGGGTCTGCAGTATGGGCGTGGTCATAACAAGATCGCCGATAAGGTGAGATTGAATAACTAATATCTTAGAGAAAACTTTGGGAGGTTTCTTTGGCGTCGGAGGGTGAAAAAAGAATCTCACTATTTTATCGCACAAAAGACCTATCTTCAGCCTGCGCTGGTTGTAGCTATTAAGAAAGGTTCTTTTGGCCGAATGGTTTTCCATTAAATCACCGCATATATGTTTTTATGATATCGTTACGTACGATATCCGCAAGAACGCGTAATGGTTTTGTCCCTTCGATAATCTTCGCCCCATACCTTTTTGCGACCTCCCTGTATACTATCCTGCGTTGCCTTAAATATTCGATAGAAGGTATATCATCTTTGCGTGAAAATGCTATTTCTTCAGGAAGGTCTATTAGATAAACCATCTCAGGAGTGGGAAATATCTTTAGAAAGAACTTTATCGCATCGTCAACATTATAAAATAAGTTCGCATATAAAAAATGGATATTAATGGCCATATCGAAGATGTATCTATCGCAAATTATGTTTTTACCTAACGCAAGCGGAATCCTCACGCAAAATAGCATCCATAAAAAATAATCTATCACGAAGATGAAACTGTAAAATTTGGAAAATATCAAAAATCTCTTAGCGACCCTTTTCTTAGTCTTATCATATTCCTGATAATCCTTAAACATATCTACTTTGTTTAGTATAATTGTATGCACTAATTTTCTCAATGGCCTCATAAAAATCGGTTGTGCGCTACCCCACACATAATTATATCTTACACCTGCTATAGGAGAATGTGTTAATTGTTTTGCTATGGCCGTCTTGCCCGAACCGTCTACCCCTATAAAACATATCAACCTGGGCAATCTCTTCTGTCTGCGTAGCCGATGTATTTTCAAACACTCCTCATATAACTTCATAAGTCGCGCGGATACCTTGAACCACGTAAACTTGTTTATCTTTTCTCTGTTCTTTATATCAATACTTCCATTTTCCATCAGGAGATCCAGCTTTTGTCTGATTTCAACCTCGCTTTTGACAAAGAAAAATCCATCTTCCTCTTTGAATATGTCTGGGAGGCCACCGAAATAACCGCATATGATTGGCAGATTACATGCTGCGGCCTCCAGAATAGTCAAAGGAACTTCTATGGCAGGGGTTCTTTTAATCCCTGGAAATATATAACAATCGGCAAGTTGGAATATCTCCTGAAGTTCCTCGTGATATCCTTCCCGTATAATGCAGCCACAATTCTTAAGCCGCCTTACAATACGCTGATCCGGCTTGATGGTTGATGCTGCCACAATAAGTACCTGCACATCTTTATGTCGTTTTTTCTGGATCTGTCCAAGGGTATTAACATTTCTGACAGATGTGACTTGGCCAACATGTAAGACGATGTATTTATCTTTTGGTAAGTTATATTTTAGACGTAAAGAGTTTTTTGTTGAAGAGGGCACGGGCCTGAACTTCTCTGCATCTATCCCTGGATAAAAAAATTCGACATATAGTGCTAATTTTTTAAAGACATCTTTATATCTTTTAGATTGCAATAGAATCAGGTCGACTTTAAGTGCGGACAAAAACCAGTGATGGATTTTTGAAATGCTAGGACGAGGAGCAGAGATTACCGTCGCAGCATCAGGATTAAGCACGGAAAGCAATTTAACTAAAAGAAAGCTTCTTATGGTCGGGCCTTGCATATAATGGATTATATCGGGATTAAACAGATGTATGCTTCTTAACGTCTCCAGGTTGATGGCTTGCCTAGGATGGATAACCTTAACTTCATGAAATTTTGCCAACACCCTTCTGAGATTGTGGGTGATGTTTTTCATCCCTTCATCGAGATAGCCTGTTGTGTTGCCTAATAATAAAATTTTCATTTAAAAAAGTTCCAGCCAGATTTTAAATACGGATTAAAATGGCGATAGCGATCAAGATTTTGGTATGCAGTACACTTAAAACAAGTTGGATTTAGCTTTCCTTGCTTATAGAATTGTGCGATAAGGTTTCTGCGTAGCTTGCCTTGCCATATGTTCATAAGGGTCTCTTTTTTAATATCGCCTATAAAAAGATTGGTACCAGAATCCATAGCGGCGGCGCAGTCACACATCCAAACCTCGCCATCCGGCAGAACAACTGGGCCATTGTACAAGCTAAAACAAGGTTCTTTCTTTTTGCCCGGATCTCTTATCTTTGCCCCTGGCCAGAGATCCTCCTTTTTTATCCTACCTCCGAAATCGTGAAAATAATACGCAAAATCTATCTTTGGCTTAAATCTCAGAACGCGCTGTGCGTCTACGGTGCCTAAAACCTCGGAAAGAGACCTGCCTGCTCGGATAAGTATAGTTATATTTACTGGCTTTCCAAGTTCTTCGTTTCGGGAAAGAAGGGCAATAGTATTGTCCCGCATTAAGTCATAGTAGGGCGCGCGATAAAGTTTCGTGTATGTTTCTTTATCAAACCCCGCCGTACTTATGTAAATATCTGTCAAACCTGTTGTTAATATGTCATCTATGCCATAGTGGTGAATAAGCGTAGCGTTTGTGGTAAGTAAAATCTTCTTGATACTCGCATAAGCCCTAATCATCTTGATCTTTTTAATAAAATCAGGATCAACCAACGCTTCTCCTACTATAGGGGTAACTATAACATCTCCACCACCTATATTACTAAAATCAGAGATTGCTTTTATTAATATTTCTTCGGACATAATTATTTTTTTGCGCTTCTGATATTGATAGCCACAAAAAATACAACTGCAATTACAGGTATTTGTAAATTCCAGATGCAGCTCAGTCGGCTTTGAATTGAAACGGTGGATAGTTTTCGAGAGGGGAAGCAATCGAGCGCATATGGCGTACGATTTCCCCAAAAAATGTTCAGAAATTTTTTGCATCCATAAGGCAAGGGCAATCCTGCTCATGCAATATCCTCTATAAACTGCTCCGCTTATTCCACCAACCTTTTTAAACTTCTATCTTCCTTGCAAATGATGGGTCCGACGTAAGCTTTTGTATCCCTTCCGACAAATATCGTTTCATTTTTTATACATCGAGCTTTATTCTTACTGTTTTATATTCTACAAATGGCTAACAGATGTTCGGCATCTTTAAAATCGTCCTCAATAAAAAGAAAATCGGAAAAATCAAGCTTCTCTCCAAGTCCTGCACTTGATGGTTTCTTGAACATCAAATATATAGCCCCTGCCACATCAACCAAGTTTCTTCTCAACCTGTTAGGCAAAATAGGTGCTATGGATTGATAAATATGAGCCAATTTACCGTCATATGCCATCTTGCGCAATCCGAGTTTTCTCTTCCGTAAATCTATTATTCGCCTCGAGGGGTACTGGCCAAATAAAACCGACGTTGAAAAATATCCATTTAGAAGATCTTGAAACTCACTGGCATTATATTCTTTCACATGATAGGAGTTGTGTGGAATAGACCATCCGGGAGAGTTAATATCCCGGTTTGGGGTTGAAAATATGCAATATCCATCCCCTTTCAGCAATCTCGCTAAATTTGACAAGTAAGCAGCTGTATCTTTTATGTGTTCTATGATCTCGAAAGAAATAATCACATCAAAATATCTATCTTTCAGATTTAGCGTCTTGGTTAGGTCGGTACATTCAAAATCTAAGCCCTCGGCCAAAAAATTCTGTCTTGCGTAACCTATAGCCCTAGCAGATATGTCGATACCATACACCATCGAGGCACCTTCCAACTTCAGAAAATGTGCACCATATCCAGAACCACAGCCGGCATCTAATACAGATCTGCCTTTAGCGTATTGAAGAGCAAACTTATACCGAGAGAGATGCTCACAAGTTCCCTCTGCCATCTTCCGAATAGAAACATGTCTCTCTGTCTGGAATAGCTTTCTTCTGAGGATAATCTGTTCTTGCAATGTGGGAGGTGGCGCCGGAACAATCCTGTTATATTTAGTAATAATGTATGGTTTTTGTCTTCGGGACATTAAGAATCCTTGATCTTTTGCCTGACCTTTGAGATTAACAAAGGCGGCTGTGATTTACTAAATGGCTGATAGGTAGAGCTGAACTCAAACGTACACATGCACCTTCGACATTCCTGAAAAAAATTGCCCTTCTTTAGACTCTTTCTTATCTCATTTAATTTTTTATTATGTCGCCAATTATAAACAACTTCTTTGAGACCGCTTCCAACGTTGTTCAAGAATTGGCACGGTTGCAGCCTCCCATTGCTGTCTATGAATAATGCCGTAGCTGGATAAATGCATCTGAAGCATCTGTTAACCTCTTTCATAAAAAACTTTTCGCTTTCGATAAACTTGAAGTACGGACCGATCCATGTCTTTAAAAATTTTAAGTTAGTAGTTAAACCTAATCTATTTTCTAGCCTTATATACTCTGATAGGGTGTCCCTGAGCTCGTCTATCTGCTTCCCTCTTATTAAAACTTCCCTTTTGTCCTTGAGCGGTGCTATGCTGGGATAGTTAGAATTGATACCCACAGGTTGAAATCGTATCCTTTTAAGGCCAAGGTCTCTTGTAAGATACAAAAGGCCCTTTAGCTTTTTATAATTATATCTGCTTATAACAGTTAATATTCCGATTTTATCGAACCCCCCATCTTTGAGTCTCTTGACCCCCTGGATTGCCAAATCCAACGATCCATCTACGCCTCGTATAAAGTCGTTCTCCTTTGTATCGGCCGAATCGATGGAAAGTTGAATATTTCTTACGCATTTTACGATTGTGTTTATTTGGCCTGCGTTAAAATTATGTATTTTAAGGCCATTTGTCGGTATATTAACAATGAGGTTGCGCTTATAGCAGTGTTTTATGATGTCGAAAATATCCTGCCGCATAAACGGCTCACCGCCGGTAAGCGTTATATAACAACTTCCGTCCCTACTGATCTCGTCAATAATAGAGATCATCTGTTGGGTGGTGAGCTCCTTCGAAAAATCACACAGATATGTCTCGCAGTAAATACATCGCGAGTTGCATCGGTTGGTTACAGCTATAGAGACATGGCTTGGCCTGCTAGATTTAAGATAGGTATTCGACACGGTGCGCGCGCCTATTCTAAAAATGGTGTAGGCGTCTTTTATAAACCCCATCCTTAACTCCTTTTTTATGGTTTTTGCCTGATTCTTGAGATCAACATAGCTAATTTTGCTTTGCTGGCTGGAAACAAAGATAAATAGTGCTATGTTATATTATATACTGGACCCTATTGACGAATAGGTCATTTCCTTTTTTAAAAACAGTACAGATACTTTCAGCAACGGCTTGTTATCTCCTCTGTTCATTACCGCTCTGTAAGCATCTTCGACAGGATCTTTTTAACCTTCTTCCGATCCTTGGTTGAGAAATACCAATCGATGGTACGGTATAGGCCATCCATAAATTTGACCTGTGGCTCCCAATTCAGTAATTTCTTTGCCAGAGTATTATCGGCCACCCGATTATATGGTCCGGTTGGCATCTCCGGGCGCAATTTAACCTCTGCTTTATGTCCGGTGCGATGCAATACCTCATTGACTGCATCGATAACCCGGATTCTTTCCATAGTACCTAAATTAATCGCTGTGCCATCGTCAATATTCTCAGCTGCTAAGATAGTACCGCATACGATATCGTCAATATATGTCCAGTTGCGTATCTGCTCTCCGCTGCCCCAAACAATGAAAGGATCCTGCTTAATAAAAGCGCGGGCGATCATAGCGATAACGGCATGATTCTCTACACCTCGTTCGCCATAAACTGTAAAATAACGACAGGATGCTGATTTCATACCATAATCTTTATAATACGCTTTAAGCGTCATCTCCCCCATGAGCTTGGCCCAGCCGTACATCTTATCAGCTTCATAGGGCGGTCCAGCCATCTCCTCCTTGAGATACAATATTTCTTTCGGGTCCTTCTGCAGATAGTCGGGATACACGCAACCTGATGAGGCGTATATAACTTTTTTTATCCCCGACTTATAACATGCTTGAAAGAGAAGGCCATCTAAAAGAAGGTTTGTTGAACATGCCGCCTGGTGCAGATCGACGTAACCACGTCCGCCGTGGTCAGCCGCGAGATGGAAAACAATATCCATCCCCTCAACTGCCTTGAGTGCTATATCTTGCACTTTGAGATCTCCCTTAATGAACTCGACCCGTCCCACTTTGAGGTGTCCTTGGATGTTATCAATCTTGCCACTGCTTACATCATCTACTACACGAACGGTTGCGCCTCGTTTCACCAGAGCGTCAACCAGATGCGAGCCTATAAAGGAAAGGCCTCCCGTTACAAGAACCTTACATCTCTTCCAATCCATGATCTCTCCTTGTCAATTTTGTAGTCCTTACTTATTCTGTTGCGTCCATTAAAACCTTCTTGTGCACATCTATTGTCTTCTGTGTCACCAAGCCGGATTTCCATCGACCCCTTGCAATCTTTTCCCCATCTTGCTCAATCTTTTTCCGTAACTCATCTTAATAGTCTTATGTCCTACCGGAAATAGATACCTGTCTCATGGCTTCGGCTAAACCAAACCATATCCATAATAATTTCACATTAAAAGAAGTACCTAACGTTGTCAACATAAACAGATTGGCAAAAATGCTTATCTGTAGTACTTCGGATAATAACGCAGAAGAAGGATCATTTGGAACTCTCTTGCGTGTAAAACGCAATCCTTTTAATATAAACAGAATCCAAAGTAAAAATAAGCACAGGCCGAATATGCCAAGTTCGGCAGATACGCCCAAAAAAGAATTGTGTGCTCCTCTTCCTCTTGATATTAATAGACTTCTGTGTGCATATGATTCTAAGTATATGGGAAAGTTATTAGGCCCCACGCCAAGCCAGAAATGATCGAGAAACATTTTCGTTCCGGTGAAGAAAATATCTTCCCTAGTTTTAAGAGTTCTTTCCGAAGTTTCACCATACTGGCCTATCTCCGCGACCCCAAACAGGGTTGATAATCTTTCGGAATATTTGGGGTTAGCAAAAATAACTACTCCCAATAGCGAGGTCATCAAAATAATAACTATGACGTAAGAAAGTTTCTTGTGTTTTATGAAGATTATCATTAAAAAGAATAAGACTACACACAATGTAATAAAAGCTGCTCTTGAAAATGTAAGTACAATTGACGTAACCATAATCATCTCTATAGCAAACAATACGATTTTTTTCAGTTTAGACCTGGTCCTATAAAAGAAAAAGAAGATGATAGGAAAGACTGTGAGAATTTGATATCCAAAATAATTTGGATCAGACATTCCGCCAACCACTCTATATTGTCCGAACTTGTAGCCCAGATCCCATGGGACATCTATCTTAAATATATATTGAACTATTGCAATGAGTGCGTTTATTAAAGCGGCTATCGCCACAACCAACAATAGTTGCTCGATTCGTTTATGCTCAAAACATAAATCACAGATCATAAAATATATCCCGACCACGCCCAAAAAAGAATAAATATATACTAAAGTGTTGGCTTTATATATAGAGAACATCCCTGAAATCACGATAATCATAAAAATGCCGATAAGCAACCAGATTCGGCTGGGCGGCGGCAACTTAACTCTCTTCTTAATCAAGGCCTGCAAAAACCAGCCAATAACAATGGCCATGCCAAAAAGCTTAAAGCTCCCAAGGGCGTCCCATGATCTATACAAATGTGACGATTCTATAACGAATAATTTCATATCAATCGCCGCCTCATAAAAAAGTGCGGCACTAAAAATCAATAACCCCCGCCAGGGTCTAAAAAATGACAATACCAACAGACACCCACCAAATACTATTGCTAAAATTCTTAGATCAGAAAATAACACCATATCGAACTATCCTTTGCTTTTATTTTGTTGAAACAAAAATACCTGTTTTTCTATCGGGTACTTATGAGATTTTTTGTATAGTATCTTGTGCCCTCTGAACTGCCGCCAAAAAAGTATAATTCTCTTCAATCAAACTACGTGCGTTTTTAGCAATTTTGTCTAACTCGCGGGATTTCAAAGCTGATACAACCTTGGAAGATATGCAAGGAGGCGAGTTGTCTTCTAACAAATAGCCGGTTTCCCCTTCTTTTATCACATCAAGCACGCCGCCAACAGGTGTTGTTATTGCAATGCTTCCGCAGGCCATGGCCTCTAATAGCAATGTGGACAAACCTTCTACGTAAGAGGGGCATACTATTAATTTCATCTCATTCAAAATATGTGGTATCTCTTGATGAGATACCCACCCCTTAAATATAACTTTGTTATTAAAACCGTGATCCTTCACAAGATCTACGGCATAAGGATACAGTGGTCCATCGCCAACCAGAATAAATTTCGCATCCCTCGCTTCTTTGGCAATAAGCGGAATCGCGTTAACAAAATTCGTAATTCCTTTTTCCCAGCTAAATCGGCCAATATAACCAATGGTTTTATCTTTCTGCGAAGTGCTTTTTATTATATTAAATTTCTCCAATCTCACAAATCTCGCTAATGGGGGCAGGATCTTTTTCTTGTATTTGGAAAATCTCCTTGACAATCCTATGGTCCTGGATTCGGGTATAATATAATCTGCTAAAAAAAATGATATATTCTCCAGCAAGTTGAGGACTAGCATAAAAATGTTGTTTTGCATAGAGGTTTCTTTAAAAAATGGTTCATCTTTGAGCTCTCTTATCACATCCTGTGCTTGCAACAATGATCCGGTCTCCAATATAACTACTTTTTTCCTGAACAACTTGAAAATCGCCATAGGAGACAATAACCACGGATACCCTGTGTAGAAAAAAGCGATATCAATTCCCCGTATTATTTTATACACATCGAAAGACATCCGCATCTGTATCTTTAAGTGCTTAAAACACCATATAAAAAATGACACCAAAAAGATATGTCCTCTTTCGTATTCCTTCTTCAGATCGGGATTTATAAATTTTATTTTCCCTTCCCTTCCGCTTACAAATCTGAGAACCTCCTCTTTAGGAGCATTTGCTGTAACTACGTAAATTTTATGCGTTATCGGGATAAACATCTCTACCAAATCTCTCAAAAAAAGACATGCCTCTTCCCTGCTCGAAGAAGGAAGCGGAGTTCTTATAATACATATTACGGATTTATTGCTCATATCGAAAATAACCGCTGGTTACCATATCTAAACTCCACTTTTTTAAATAAAGGGAAATCGATGAAATACCAAAAATCTTACAATTAGCTATTATTATACCTGTCATCTAATAGATTCTATCTTCTGCAGGATGTCTTTACCATCTGGTTTAAGCCTTAATGTTTCTTGATAATAAAACAGAGCGCGATTAAATTGTTCGAGCTTATTATATGACTCTCCTATGCCATAATAGGCGGGTGAAAAATTTGGAGAAATTTTAATGCACTCTTGCCACGTCTCAATCGCCCCTTCATAATCCCCTTTTCTAAACAAGACTTGCGCAAGTTTGTCATAATATACTCTCTCTGGAGCCATTTGAATTGCGTATGCATAGAATTCGGCAGCTTTATCCAGCTCGCCCTCATATTCATAACACCTTCCGAGGTTAAAAAAGGCATGGATATTAGTATCATTAAGGGCGATATATTTAAGCCATATCTCTTTGGCATCCCCAAACCTACGGCGTCCCCTCATGAGAAAATTATGCGCAAAATCGGCCATATAGCGCAATTTTTCCTTTCCATTCGCCATGTCGATCGCAACGCGATATTCCCTTTCAGATTCATCCCACAGTTGCTTGTCCTTAAGATATCTCGCAAGCTTAGCTTTTGCTTCAGGGCTATCGGGTATCACCTCAGCCATAACTTTATATTTATCATGATCAAAAACGGCGGAAGAGCCCCATATTTGGTCAAAAATTGCTTCTTCATAATGTGTAGACAAAGACAAAGCCTTCTTAAATTGCTCTGCCCCTTTTATGGGTTGATGACCCTTCAGATAAAAAACTCCTGTTTCATAATAAATGTCTTCTCCGGCTGGATTCAGCAAGGTCGCCCTTTCAAAATCTCTTTGTACGCCAGAAATCAATCCAAGCCGAAAATGATATTTGCTATTTAGCGGGTTGAGCTTTATAGACCTCATATAATTTCTTATCGCTGTGTGTTTATCTCCTGAGGCCTCGTACAAGTCCGCTAAGTGATAATATAGTTCGCTATTGCCGGAAGAGAGATGTAGGGGTTTCTCGAGATCTATAGAAACAGAAATGGGTTTTGTTTCTTCCTTTATCTTTTCCGCAAAGGTATTCGTTAAAAACACCCTTATGGGAAAAAGGGCATATATCATCAGGGCGGGAAAGGAAAAATATGCTATTATGCGGTTTCTTCCAATAAGCGCTTTTGTCACTTTATAATCATTTTTATCTTCCACCTCGCCATGTTCTTTAATAATCAATTTCAGCGTGATGCTTATTATTATCGTAAATAGTAGGGCGTTTGCAGGGATTTGCATATTAAAATCCAGCAAACTATGAAAAGATATAGACAAAAAACCGGCTAAACATCCAAACAATAGACTAACCACGTAGCGGTCGCTCTCCGGGTTTCTATTGTAACTTTCCAAGATGGCACTTAAAACACCCTTAAAAAAATAAAAACCTCCGCAAAAAACTATAATAAAACCAAATATACCCAATTCCGAAAAAAGTTGTAGGTAATCGTTGTGGGCGTAAATAAATATACTTCTATATGCAAAAGATTGGTATATCGGAAACACCGTTTGAAAATTACCCAAACCCACACCAAATATCGGGAATCTTTGAATCAATCGAAAAATATCCTTGTAGAGCTGCAACCTAGTTGATAAATCCGTTTGTAACGTATTGTTCATGTGGTTTGTTGTTATCTTTAACGCGGACGCCACCATCAATAACGTTATGGCTAAGCAAACCAAAATAATAAAAAAATGCCTCTTATATCTTTTTTCTTTACGCATCCCTAAAACAGAGAGGAGAACAATGCACATAAGGAACGACATCGAAAAACTTATAATCCCCGCTCTGGAATATGTCAAAAAAAGCTGCGATAACATAAGGCAGGAAGCGAAACCCCACAAGATACCCCTTATATTCTTACTATCAATGAATGTCTTCGCTATGGCCAAAGGTATTACCATTTCCAGATATCCAGCGAGGTGGTTTTTGTTGACAAACAGGCCAAAAAACCCATCCTCCCCAAACCCCGTTCTTAAAAAAACGATCTTCCCGGGGCCATATCTCTCAGCGACCCCAACCATAGCGAGAAAAGTTCCTACGGCGATAATGCATATCACTATACGGTCGATTTCCTTTCTGTGCCGCATATTATTTAGAATAATAAAGAAGACACCTATATAAGCCAATACCTTATGTAGTTCGAATGCGGTCTGCCATTTATAAACGCTGATTGAGCGACAGGAACTGTACAGGTCTCCGAGGCTCATGGTGTATAATTTAACTGTGTTGGGGGATAATAAAGCCAATGAGAATTTAGGCAATGGGATGAGCGAAAATAAAATCAATCCTATGAAACAAGCGATAAGTAACACTATGGGATTCTTAACAAAAGAAAGTTCACCCTTGTGAAGCATCTTTAGAAACCAGCATAAAACCATGAAAAGGATGCATAATTCCATTGTCATTATTGACCATGTCTCTACCGCGCCAAAAGTTAAGGGTGTAAAAATGATAAGAAAAATAAGTGAAGCAAAGATAAAAAAATTACAAGCTTCAGATATAGATGGGATTTTTAATATTGCGGCTGTCATATAAATTCCCTCGCCTTTACAGGTGGGGTGCTCAAATCAAAATTCAAATTTCGTTTGTCCTGTGCCTTCCTTTTCCTGTAACTGAATGTACTTCCTGATCATCGCCTCATCTGTTCCTACCGTGGAGACGAAAAATCCTTTTGGTTATCGGCTAAGTTGTAGAACATTAATTTTAGTGCTGGACGGATTAAAAACAGATAAGAGTAAAAAGGATATTGCCTCTCTCTCATGGCATTTAGCTGGGCCCGAAGAGCATCTTTTAACTGGTCTTTTTGCCTAGTAAAAGAGATGCTTGTCTTGCTCAACCTCCAGCATACTAAAGGGATTTTTAGATTAGCTAATTTGAAGTCTTTCGTCACCCGAAAGTAAAACTCGTAATCTTGTGAAGTGCGCCAATTCTCATTATAAAAGCCTACTTTATCAAAAACTCCTCTTCTTACTACTATCGTTGAATGGCAGAATATATTGCGTTTTATAAGATTTTTATGTATTTCTTTGCTGCCGGTTACAGGATTGTGCTCATATAAAATATTGCCTTGTTCATCTATTCGGTAATATCCTGATCCGAGCAATCCTACATCTTGATTATACTCTAAGAATCTCCTTTGCTTTTCCAGCCTGTCTGGCAGAGATATATCATCAGCATCCATCATGGCGATCAAATCTCCCTTAGCCATTTCTAGCGCTATATTTTTTGCACGTGTTAGTCCAGAATTTCCTGTATCTTTTGTCTTAATACGTGAATCCCGTGAAATATACTCTTTAATAATCTTTGAAGTAGTATCAGTTGAGCCGTCGTTTATGATAATAAACTCAAAATCAGAAAATGTTTGGTTTAAAATACTCTCAATAGCTTTTCTTAAATATTTCTCTTCGTTGTAAGCTGCCATAACAACTGATATCTTAGGATTGTCATTCATGCCGATGTTCCTTGGTTCTTGTGCTTTATATTTGTGCTATTTTTTTTTATCAGCATAGTTAAGATTGGGTGTCTCTTTTTAAAATGTGTTCTATGCATCTCGGGAATAAACATCTTTATTAATCTCTTTTTCCAATTATATTGACATTTATAATAAAACTCGGTAACATCTTTTGAGGAAATATATTCAGTATCGGGGATGATGATATTATTATATTCGCAGCTATTTAGATGTTTCTTTCTGATATCTTCATACATCTCGGAGTGCGGAAATGCATAGATCCTGTTATAGAAAATGTTGTCTAATCCTAATTTTTTACTTTCTACAAAAGTCCTTTTCATATCATCAATATCTTCCCAAGGAAAGCCAATCATAAACCCTCCCCCCGTGATTATCCCATATTTCTTGCATAAAAGTATTGTTTTTTTTGCTTGCTCTATCGTTATTCCTTTCTTAATCTTGCGCAACGATTGATTGGATGTGGACTCTATACCAAACCAAATGCCTCTACATCCAGACTCGGCCATCTCCATAGCTAAGGATTTATCAATAGCATCTATTCTGGATTCACAAACCCACTTAACGCTAAGAGGCTTGATTTTTTTACAAAATTCTTTTGTTCTTTTTTTTGAAAAAGTAAAATTATCTTCTCTAAAATATATTCCTCTGGTGCCAAACACATCCATTAATTCTTTAATTTCTCTAACAATATTGTCTGGCGTTCTATATGTGTATCTTCTTTGCCAAATATGTTGGGAAGAACAAAAATAACAATCAAAGGGGCATCCACGGCTGCTTGAAATCGTATCTACCGGATATGTGTTTGGTAAATAATTCTCCTCTATCCTATTATAGCTCTCAAGCTTAATCAAGGTTCTATTTGGAAATTTTAAGCTATCCAGATTCTTTATTCTGAATATAGCCAAATTAACGAGAGAACCTCTAATTTCTTTAAAACCTAAGTGTTCTATATTTCTTATGAACTTATAATTTTCTATTATCTTATCAAAGATATTTTCGCCTTCTCCCCTGATAATGATTGAGAAATCTCCAACATAAAGTTCCCAGTTGACAGTGGCATTTGGCCCGCCATATATGGTAATTTTACCCTCTTTCATTAACCGCATAGAAATATTTCTTGCCTCTTGAACCTCAAATATTGTTCCACCAAAACCTACTATATCATAAATTTTTAATCTGCTATATAATTTAAACTCAGCAAGTTTCTCTATCCTATTATCAATTATATCAATTTTGTATTTTGAGTTTGAAGCTATATATAATAATCCTAAAGGCGGAAGAAGGGTAGAGCTCTGTGGAATATTGGTCACTTTATTAAAAAACTTGGGGAGTTTCATTAAATTAGGGTAGACCAAACATATTTTTTTATTCATTTTGCTGGGCCTATGTTTCTTTTGTAAATATCACTAGCGGATCACCTAAAAAGCATCTCTAAAAAATCTTATATGGTTCGCCATATTTTGCATTGTTTTCTTTTGATCTATTCATGATTTTATTTCTCTCGTTTAGTCAAAGTTAATACAACCATTTTACTAAAAATTATTCCCAATATTTTAGTCAAAGGATCTTTCTTTTCTCTAACAGAATATGTAACATCAAAATCTTTACCAGAACATTTGCTGAATAGAAAATTATGATTAAAGTTGCGAATATGCCGGGGATCTTTTGTTATGCTTGGAATGCCACCAAAAAGACAAACAATTCGATATTTCCAATAACTGAAATTTGGAGTTGTAATAATAGCCTTACCGCCTGGTTTAAGAACTCTTTTTATCTCATCCAAGCAATGGTCAACATCATAAATATGTTCTAACACTTCGCCACAAACCACCATATCGAAATAATCGCTCTCTTCGGGAATATCTTTTTTATCGATATCTAATAAATATGTTTTATCATAAGATGTTATCTGGCTAATAGCATATTCGGAAATATCAAAACCTTTAATTATTAAATCTCTATCCATATCCATTCTCTTAATCAAATACCCCAAATAGCCCGAACCACACCCAATATCCAACATCTTTCGAGGTTTAACTCTTTTAAAAAAATTAATTAATAACGCCATCCTTTCTGAAATGTCTTTATTCTTTTTTAAAAAAGTATAATCTTTCTTTATATTTCTCCAGTCATCTTCATGTACAGTCTTTGATGTTTTTATGCTCATCCTGCTTATTCCATCGGTTTATTTTTAAAATGAATTACGGGGCCTTACCAATTTAAACTAAAAATGCGTTGACTCCTACCCGATTATGACAAGCCAAATATACTTTTAATTCATTTTTCAATGGATCTATGGTCTTTTCTTTAATATTACTAATAAGTTACCCAAAAACTGGATTTTTGAAAAACCCACATGCTGTGCCAGCTTTTTTATTTCCTGTTTTGTAAATATCTTTAGGTGGAATTTATTCCTCTTTTCTGCCTTCTCTGATTCTTTTCTTAAGTCTGGAAAGAAAGAGCTTAGTATTAAAATTCCGCCATCTGTTAAATTTCTGAAACACTGATATAAATATGTCTCTCCATCCTTGCTAGATAGATGTTCTATTATCTCCATTCCTAAAATAACGTCGAAGGTCTCGTTTAAGGAATCTATATTCAATAAAGAACATTTTAAAAAATGTAATTTTTTATCATCCCAATGGCTCTTTGCAAAATCTAAGGCCTTTTCATTTAAATCAATTGAAATTATCTTTTCGGGATAATTACAGACTAAATAAGATCCCCAACCAAAACCACATCCTGAATCCAGTACAGTCTTGTTTTTTATATATCTGATAGAAAATATATATCGAGAAACCATATACTTATAATAGTCGGCTGCGCTATATTTTTTATCCCCAGGCAAAGCACCTTCTTCTTGTTCTTCGAAAAACAACCCTATATCTAAATCATCATACTGAAACACATGGTTTATCTTCGTCCTTAGCTCATCTCTATAAAGGTAATAATGCAGAATAATAAATTTTCTGAATAACTTATTTCGAATCTTTGAATATACTTTGCTTGGCTTCATTACCCTAATGCCCTTTTTGAGATACTTCTATAATATATAATATATGTAAAAATGATGGCTAAACTATGTAGTAACGCAGTAACATAGAAAACTCCTATAAACCCATACCATTTTATAAAAAGAAAATCTAGTAAGACATTAAGGATGCCGCCTATGCCTGTAATGACGGTTACTATTTTAGCTAAACCTGAGGGCACCACAAAACCGTTGACTATTAGCACACCACAAATCTTAAAAGGTAACAAAAAAAGCAAAACGTTTAAAATCATCAAAAGATCTCTTTTAAAATATTCGGGGAGTATGCTCTTGATTATTGGAGGCACCAGAAAATAAACAAAAATACTGATACATATTCCAAGAATGAATAAATAAATTATATTTAATCCACGCTGTTTAACCTTTTGATATTTTTTTTGAGTTACCAATTTAGTTACATCGGGAGCAATCACCTGACCAAATAAAACAAAAGGTATAAATAAAAATTGAAAAAATTTATCAATAATACTATAATATCCGATCTCTATTGTATATCCATAATATCCCAAAATTATAATATCAATACGCGTATAAAGAAAATAAGCTAACCCTGAAAGACCTACAACTAAGGCGTATTTAGAAATTGTTTTTGCTATTTTCTTATCAAAAGGCGTGAAGCTTTCTTTTGTAAATTTTGTCAGCACAGTAAAAAGTACAAGATAAGATAAGACTTGAGTAAATATTGCTCCTGCAACTCCGTAAAGAAGGATTAAGAAATAGGCACTTCCCAAACCAACCAAACCAGAAATCAAAGAAATGATGGCGAGTTCTTTAAATCTTTCAGAACCCCTATAAAATCCATCAAAAACCCTAACCCCGCTGATCAGAAATATTAGAGGTATCGTATATAAAATATATATGTAGTCCTCGGAAAAAAGCTCTTTCCCGAAAATCAAAACAAATATCGAAACAGAAAAAGACAAAATAAAACAAATTGTTAATGAAGAAAAAAGTATAGACTTTATCTTTCCTCTGTTCTTTATTCTATACTCTGGTACATATTTGCTGACAGAGGTGCTTATTCCAAAATCTCCAAATATAGCCAGCAGAGAGGCTATAGCTATAAAGTAATTATATTTTCCAAATGCCTCTGGTGTCAAAAGTCTAGCGGCGATAAGAAAGATAAAAAAAGCTATACATGTTCTTGCAAAATATCCAAAATATCTCCAGGAAAAGTTATGTATATATTTTTTATAAAGAAAATAAGCGCTTTTGATATATCCTCTCATTATCCCTTTTAAATTAGAACTTGACCTGCATTTAATATCTACTTTTTTTACTTACCATGAGGTATAGCTTTATCTATAATGCTTAACCCATGTAAGACCTTCTTATCATTAGGGTTAACATTGAGGGCGCGCTGATAATAAAACATGGCTTGATGTAACCGCCCAAGCTTTCTATAAGATTCAGTGATGTCATAAAGTGCTGGAAAGAAATGCCGTATTTCTCTGCGAGGGTTATTATCGATAAGATGCAACCCATGGCGATAAGATGAGCGATAGAGATTTAGGTAGCAGTATCAGCGAAAAAAAGAAATCACAAACAGCGAATACGGAAGGCCTTTTGATCTCTACTATGCTCATAGATATCATACATTCTTCTCTTCGCTCTTCCCATAATAGTAATATGAATAATAATTGTAATCTTCTCGGCGGATATTTATATTATTTATAACAAGGCCGAGAATATGTGCCCGGGCATCTGTGAGCTTCTGTTTTGTGCGCAGAACCGTTTCGGCCTCCGTTTTGCCGCCCTGTATCACATCTATTACGCCATCCACTATGTTGGCCAAAATAGCCGAGTCGGTAACTGTAAGGATAGGCGGTGAATCAAGGATCAGGCGGTCAAAACTGCCTTTCTGGCCCTGTAAGAACTCTCTCATCTTTTGTGAGTTAAGCAGCTCCGAGGGGTTTGGCGGTATGAGGCCGGATACCAGGACAAAAAGGTTTGGCACATCTGTCGCCTTAATGCAGTCTTCGAGTTTTGCTTCTCCCACAAGTACGCTGCTCAGCCCCTCCTTCACGATTGTATTAAATGTCTTATGAAAACGCGGCTTGCGCATATCCGTTTCGACCAACAAAACCTTGTCCCCTGCCTGAGCCATGACCGTAGCGAGATTTATAGATACGGTTGTCTTGCCTTCTCCCGGGAGACCGCTGGTAACTAAGATGGTTTTTATCGGCTTATCAAGCACTGAGAACAATACCCCTGTGCGTATATTGCGGTAGGCCTCCGTTATGGTTGATCGCGGCTTATTATGCGCTATAAGGTCGATATCTTTTTGAATACCCTTTTTCGCCTCCTTCCCTGTATTGGGTATATACCCGAGGAAAGGAAGGCCGATAAACTGTTCTATGTCATCGGCTGTCTTGATCGTGTTGTCTAAATATTCTACGAAGAATGCACCGCTCGTCCCTATTATTAAACCGATCATAAGCGCCAATATTATATTCCTCTTCTTTTTGGGACTTATAGGACTTTTTGGGACTTCTGCCGCATCGATAACGCGTATATTGGTCGATTTGAGCTCTTCGGATACACCCGTCTCCTTGGCGCGCTTGAGGAGTGAATTGTAAAGCTCCCTGTTCGTCTCCATCTCTCTCAGTAGCACATTGTACTGGATCGTTTTCTTATTGAGTCCCAGTATTTTCTTTTCCTCGTCTTTTATCTTCTGCTCGACCGACTTAAACTCCGATTTAATACGAATTGTCTTGGGGTGTTTCGGCAAGTATCGCTTCTCCATCTCAGCAGTTTCCGCCTCAAGGCGCGCCTTTTCCTTCCTCATGTTCTCAATAAAAGAATTTACCTTCTCTTGTTCGGCTGGCAGCGTGATTATATTCTCTTTTTCCTTGTAATCCTGAAGCGCCTTATCAGATTCCTCAACCTTGTCCTTGAGCAAATCGAGCTGCACGGATAGCCGCTCAATGGCTTCGCGGGAACTCGTTAGGCGCCGTTCTAAATCCTCACGTATATATACCTTGGCCAGGGCATTTACTATCTTGGTGATCTTCAGGGGATCCGCTCCCTTAAACCCAATATTGACCAATCTGCTGTTCCTAATCGGTACTATATCAAGATGTCCCAAAAAAGAACTTATAGGATCGGCGCTTTTAGCAAACATTCCGTCCTTCCATAGATTGAGTTCATCAAAGACCAATTTTGCCAGGGAGCGGGATGCCAAAATCTTGTACTGCGTCTCGTAATACTCCCTGTCTGCCGGACCGGTACCGTATATATCTTCTATATTGACGATCTTGGGTGTAACCTTTTCTATCAAAAGAACCGTTACTGCCTTATATATAGGCGTCATCCTAAATGAGGCTATAGCCACAACTATTACTAGCACAAAGGCAACTAACGCAATTAGCCACTTCTGCTTTTTTACGATTTGGATATAATCTTTAAGTTCTGCTTCGTGCCCTTGTGCGCTTGGTAGCATAATAACCTCTTAAAAGAAACTCTCCGGGACCATTATGATGTCGCCCGATTTGAGTAGGACGTCCTTATCTTTACGCCCCTTCTTTGTTATTTCGTCTACGTTTACCATTATCGTCTTTTCAATGCCGTCTTCTGTGCGGGCTATCTTTATCTTCTTGGGGGCTGCGATCTTCGTAAAGCCACCTGCCATGGTTATAGCTTCTACTGCTTTCATATTCGGCTTGATGTCGTAAGTACCCGGCCTATTAACCTCACCTATTATAGTCACCTTGCCTACCTGACTGACATAAACCGTGTCTGAGGATCTGAGTGAAATGTTCTTACCGCTGTCTCCCCTCACTGTTATGTCCTCGGCATTTATATAAATGGTATTTTCTTTGCCACTTTCTGTGCGTATAACTTTGACATTTGTCAAATCGGCTACTTCTTTAAAACCACCTGCTAAGGCAATGGCGTCGAGAAGGGTCAGGTTATCTTTGAGCTCATAAGCACCTGGCTTATTCACAGATCCGAGAACAGATACCTTACCATATTCTCTCACAAATACCGTAACCTGTGAGTTTACCAAGTATTCCCTATCAAGAAAACGCCTGAATTTACTTTCAACTTGCGATATGGACAATCCTGCTAATTTCATACGGCCTAATAACGGATAAGATATATCGCCGCTGGGCGACACTTTGACTGTTCTGCTTAAATCGGGTTCTTCGTATACCGTTACCTCAATCAAATCTCCCGGGCTGATTACGTATTCGCCCGGTTTTGGCGGTGGGAGTCTCTCTTCAATGGGGACGGCCTCTTTGGTCTTCTCTTCGTCTTTTTTATATCCCTCGGTTGCATCATATGGTTCTTGCGACACTTCCCCTTCTCCCTCAATACCCTCAGGTTCCGACAATTTCACCCCAATCTCCTCAGATAATAAGGCTGTGGTAGATACTTCTTTGGTTGTTGCAACCGCTACCGGGTCCTTTTGCATCTCTGCACGCAACTCATTTTTCATGTTGTCTATAGAACCCCTTAACTGGTCAAACTCCTCCTTCGTTATGACCTTCTCTGATATCTCCTCTTGTACCCTCTTCGTTATTAAATCTAATCTCTGGCCAAAAACTTCTTCGATCTTCTCCGTAGTCGCCTTCAGCACTTCTGCGGTCTCGTCAGTTGCTTCCTTCTTGGCTTCTCTAATTCTCGACAATTCCCCTCTTAGCGCCTCTATGTCTGCGGTTATCTTGGAGAGTTCCATCTCTTTTAACTTCTCTTTCAGGATCTCTGCTTCCGGCGGGATAAGCTTATCCCTTATGATACTCGATATCTCCTTCTCCTCATCCTTTGTCAGTTCGATATCGAGCGATGGGCCGGCTTTTCTTTCGAAATCAGCGGCAAATTCTGCTTTTTTGCGCTCCTTAAGGGCTGTGGTCCAATTGTTAAGTATATTTCCTATAAAGATGGCTACTGCGATGGTTATAACTACAATCGCAGCGAATAATAGTCCCTTTGGCGGTTTTTTTGCCGCTTTTTTGGCCATATCTTTGTGTATATCAGAAGAGGAGGTCATATTTCCAGGTTACCTTGTTCGCCGTATAATCTGCGTTTGTGGAATTTGATATCTTCTTTGTAAAATCGTATCCTGCGTTGAATCTCAGATCTTCCCAAAACTGGTAACTAAAACCCAGATTGGCATTATAGACGGTATCTTCTCTCGTAAGCGACCCTCTTGTCGGGTATTCATCGAGTTGATAATATCCGCCTAAAAATCCTGTGAGGCGCCAGCTCATCTTCCTTGAATATCTTAAGAGAATTTTGCTTATAGTATAATAACTCTCTTCAGCATAAAGGTTTGCATCTTCCCTGCGCTCGATATTCATATCAAGCCAGTTATAATCATTGAATCTGTGGTTTAAATCGACGTATACACCGTCCCCCTTAAAGTTGCCCGACTCTGTATAGTCCCACCACTGATAGCCGAGTTTGATTATCCCTGTTGTCTTCGGTGCTATCTTGCCGTCGGCGCCAATATATAATTCAAGCGCATCGGCATTTCCATCGTTTTTGTTATCATATTTCTTGCGAGTTAGGTTTGTTTCAAATAAAATTTTCGTCTTTGGAAAAGGTCTCACATATCCGGTTATGCGTAATTCGTCTTCTTGTTGACTACCAGTACTATCCACTTGATGATATTCATAAATGGTATTGGTGTATCCTATGTCGAATATAAGACGGTTAAACTCCATACCGAAATTCACGTTTGCCACATTGGCGTAATAAGGGTCTATATCCTGGCGTTCCGAACCTGTCGGGACACCGTAATCTTCATAAAAGCGGTCTGAAAACCTAAAGGAAAACTTATTAAACTCGAAATTATACAAAAGATATATGTCATTCTGCTGCTGGTCTTCATTCCACATCTCCAGGAAATGGACTATGTTAAGCTTGTAATCAAGCGTAACGGCATGTTCATCCCATGGAAGATCCAATCTGACCCCGGGAGTGGTAGTAAAATACGTCTCCCCATCCACATCGTTCTCCCGCTGAAAGATATTGTCATTATATGTCATCTCTGTAGTAATATAGGGCTGGACATCCCATGGCCCCAGCGTAAAACGCTCCGCAGCATACGTGGGTGCTGATAGTGAGATAAGAACGGCCGAGAATATAAAAAATATGCCAATTTTCATTGTTGATCTATGCCTTTCTTCCTATCAGCCCGCGCCACTTTCTGCGCATCTTCGTTAAGATATACTTTGGCAATGAGACCTTCTTCAGGACATGATCAAGAAATATCACCACATCCTTTTTGTCTTTCTCTGTTATATCAAGAAAAAGGCAACCTGTTTCATAGGCAATCCCTGTGGCTGTTTTGCGCTCTTTATACCTTAAAGCTTTTGCGCGGCAAGCCAGTGGCTCCTTCTTAAAAGGGACATTTATCTTTAATTCTAAGATCGTCCCCTCCTCTATAGGCTCATCGGTAATTAATAAGACACCCCCGGCGCTTATATCCTTTATACTTGATACCTTTTCGGTTTCCAAAGCAGCCTTCTCGTATCTATATCGAGCAAGATCATGGGCCCTCATGCGTACATACATGCGCCTGTCTATGAGCCATTTAAACATAAAGTTTCACCTTATAATTATGCGTCTTTTTTTAGCTCAATTCACCCTGGTTAATACGATAATCTCTATTCTGTATATAAAAATAGCTCCCTGGTGATGATACTGCTACCAGAGAGCTTCTTAGAAACCAAAAGCCCTTTTCCCTATATTTGTATTTAACAAGGCGTCTTTCCCTACCGTAAATATGCTCACGCATATCGAACGGCCCTATTAACATATAGTCTCCTAATAATATAGCTTTATATAGAATTATAGTCTATAAGTCAATATATGTCAAGCAATTCTGGTCAAATCGGTTAAATTCTTCAAACGTTAGTTTTCTAAAAAATCCTTGCTTCCTATTTGAGGTAGTGCTATAATCCCCTATTACACTATGGAGGCAGCTTATTATGATACGGCTTATCAGGCTTCAGGTAGGTGAGCAGGAAAAGAGGGCTATGGGCAAGGTCATACGCTCAGGGATGATATGTAGCGGGCCCCAGGTTGAGCGGTTCCAAAATCTCTTTGCCCAATATGCGGGCGTTAGACACGCTATTGCGGTCTCAAGCGGAACAACAGCCCTGCATGCTGCTCTTTTAGCTACGGGTGTAAAAAAGGGTGATCTTATCCTGACGACACCTTTTACATTTATCGCAACTGCAAATTCTGTCCTTTACTGCGGTGCTAAACCCCTCTTCTGTGATATAGACCCTCTCACCTTTAACATCTCCCCTTACGAAATTGAGAAGGCGCTTCGGCGTAATCCGCGTATAAAGGCGCTTCTCATCGTCCATCTATACGGCCTTCCTTGTGATATGCGGGAAATCATGCGGATCGCTAAAAAACATAAACTCTTGCTTATTGAAGATTGCGCGCAGGCAGTTGGGGCCGAGCATGGCAAAAGACGAGCCGGTTCCTTTGGTGATGCAGGGACCTTCAGCCTCTATGGCACAAAGAATATGACTACGGGTGAAGGCGGCATGATAACGACAAATAAGAAGAAGGTCTCTGATCTTTGTAAACGTCTGATAAACCACGGTAGGGCTTCCCGTTTTCTGCATGACCGCTTAGGCTATAATTATAGAATGACGGATTTTCAAGCTGCGATGGGTATCGAACAGCTTAAACGCATCGACTCATTAAACAGAAAAAGGATTCACAATGCAAAAGTCTTATCGAAAGGGTTAAAAGATTTGAATTTCTTGAAAATACCCGAAGTTCCAACGGGAAGAAAACACATATACCACCAATATACGGTTCGTGTAAAAAATAGAGGCAGTTTTATAGAACACCTTAAAACCAAGGGCGTTGAAGGTGTCCCGCTATATCCTGTCCCTCTCCATAAACAACCGCTTTATAAAAAACTTGGCTATGGCAAATTGCGCTTTCCAAATGCAGAAGCGGCTGCGCGTGAAGTCGTTTGCCTGCCTATCCATCCTGGATTAACTAAAAAAGATCTCTCTACAATAATAAATGGTATAAGAAGCTGGGGTAAAAAGTGATGAAGAAGAGGGTAGCTGTAATAGGCGTCGGCCATCTTGGATCACAACATGCGCGCATCTATTCGAAGCTAAAAGATGTTGAGCTTGTTGGGGTCTGTGATCTTAGTCCAAAAAGGGCCAGGAAGGTCGCCAAAAACTATCGTACCCAATATTTTACAGATTGGCGTAAATTGGCCAAGATGGTAGATGCTGTCAGCATAGCTACACCCACTGTAACACATTTTGAAGTAGCAAAAGGCCTTATAGAGCTCGGGATAAACATCCTAATCGAAAAACCGATGACATCGACGGTAGAAGAGGCTGATGAACTCCTCTTTCTGGCAAAAGAGAATAACCTTATCCTTCAGGTAGGCCATATAGAGAGGTTCAATTCTGCCGTGCGCGCCATAGAGCAGTACCAGGGAAAGGTCGGTTTTATCGAGTGCCATCGCCTTGCGCCATATAAGAAGAGGAGCCTCGATGTCGGTGTCGTACTCGATCTCATGATACACGATATCGACATAATACTCGACCTTGTAGGCTCTGAGATAGAGAATATCTCAGCCATTGGCATACCGATCCTAACAAAACATGAGGACTTAGCTAATGCCCGATTGACTTTCCAAAACGGTGCCGTCGCTAATATCACGGCAAGCCGTGTATCCAATAAAGAGATGCGCAAGATACGGATCTTCCGGGAGAATGCTTACATCTCACTCGATTATGTCAGGCAGGATGCCCAAATATATACAAAGGAAGGAAAACGGATAAAGCGGAAACGTATAAATATCAAAAAAGAGGAACCCCTTAAGCTTGAGCTGGAATCGTTCATCCATTGCCTGCACCACAAAAAGAAACCCCTCGTCTCGGGGATTGAAGGCCGTCGCGCGCTTGAGGCCGCCCTTGAGATCACTAACATAATCCACAGAAAAAAGTAAGATAGACCTTGTTATGAAGAAGATCCTTATAGTTGCGGGAGAACATTCCGGGGATAGGCACGGCGCAAACCTCATCAGGGATATGAAGTCCTTGCGCCAGGATATCTCTTTCACCGGTCTCGGTGGGCCATTGATGGCCACAGCCGGTGCCAAACTCTATCGCGACATGACAGAGATTGCCGTCGTGGGATTCATAGAAGTCCTTAAGCACTATAGTGAATTTAAAAAGATCTTTAAGGACTTGGTTTCGACACTCGATTCGGATAGGCCTGATATGGTCATATTGATAGACTATCCGGGATTCAACATGCGTCTTGCAAGGGAAGTAAAAAAACGCAATATCCCCCTCGTCTACTACATAAGCCCTCAGATATGGGCATGGGGTAAAAAAAGAATTAAGACGATACGCGAGACTGTAGATCTCATGGTCGTCTTCTTCGATTTTGAGAAGGAGTTATATGAAAAAGAAGGAGTGCCTGTTGAGTGGGTAGGGCACCCCTTTGTGGATTCCATAACACCGACCGGCCCAAAAGAGATAGTACTCGATATGCTGGGCCTTGCGAAAGAGAAAAAAACTATACTACTCCTGCCCGGATCCCGCCGGAAAGAGGTTGAGAAGATACTCCCCATAATGTTGGAAGCTGCTGTAGGAGTTTGCAAAAGAAGGCAGGATGTACAATTTCTCATATCTAAGCCGTCGTCCATGGCCGATGAGCTTTATGAGTCAGAATTGCGTAAATATGACTTACCCATCAAGCTCACTTCCAAAAAGAACCTCGAATCTCTCACCGCGGCCGATTTCGTCATTGTGGCATCGGGAAGCTCGACACTTGAGACGGCCGTCATGGGTAAGCCAATGGTTATCGTCTACAAGGTGTCACCCATAACAGCTCTTATGGTCCGTCTTCTCATAACCCTGCCCTATGTGGGCCTTGTCAATGTCGTGGCCGGAAAAAGAATCGTACCTGAATTCCTGCAAGGTGATGCAAAACCCGATTCAATAGCCTACGAAACCGTCTCTATCCTAAATGATCCCATGAAACAGATCCAGATGAAGTCTGAGCTCAATCTTGTGAAGAAAAAACTCGGCTCACCCGGTGCCTCCATGCGCGCCGCCCAAGCTATCCTCAAGCTTCTATAAATAGTCTCTTAGGGTAATCTTCAAACCAGCTGTGTCAAAAATGTCTGGGCAGGAACAATTATCGGGTTTTGATGTTTAAAACAATCCTTAGAGATGTAATCCATATCGAATGCTACTTGGAAGGCATGTTTTGCCTTAATCTTATCCTTAAAATAAACCAGATTCTTAGCTACCCCTCCTTTTGACGATAGCTTAACTTCAACCAAAAACCATGGTTTTCTGTCGCGTGAAACTACAAAATCTACCTCGCGCTTCTCCTTATCCCTGATAAACCATAAACCATATTGCCCCAGTCCGCAATCTGTCCAAAAGTGAACAGCTTTCAAAAGATGAGAGGCAACCAAATTTTCAGCTCGACTCCCTTCCTCATCGACGTTGGCCCAATCCCACAGGTAGGTTTTTGGCTCCTTGATGAGTGAACGGGGAATATTCTTAGACCATGGTTGTATAGTGAAACAATAAAAAAATGATTGTAATGTCTTGATCCACCGGCGTATCGTTTCAGAAGATACATTGACTTTATTGGCCAGCTTCGAATAATTGGTCAATTGCCCAGCCTGGTGCTTTAAGATTTCGGCCAAAAGTTCAATCTGGCCTAACTCCTGGACCCGGCTTAAATCCCTGATATCCTCCCGGATCAGCTGTTCCTGACGCAATCTCTTCCAACGATTCAAAAACCTGGGGTCATCTTTGATAAACGGCTCCGGGAAGCCGCCATTCTTTAGCAATCTTGCCAACTCCCCCTTCTTATTTCTAAAAGGTTCATGAACTTCTTTATCTGACAAAACAACACGTCCCAGTTCTGCTAGCGACAGTTGATGCAAACGATACGGAAAATATCTCCCCATTAAACTATCTCCGCCTCTTTTATAAACATCTAATCGGGAGCTGCCTGTAACAATAATCTTTGCCTTGCCCTTATAGGTATCGAAGAAACCTTTCAAGAAGGTCTTCCATTTGCTGTATTTATGAATCTCGTCAAACACAATAATGGGCATTTCTTTTGTCATTTTATTCAAGCCGGAAAAATCTGCGATGCTATCTACCCCCCCGAGAATAATCTTTCTATGATCCAAATTATCCCAATTCAGATAGGAGAATTGATCGGAAAATTCTTTAGCCATAAGGCCCACTGTAGTCTTCCCGGCCTGCCTGGGGCCTACAAGAAAGATCATCTGTTGGTAACGATCAAAATGCTCCTTGATGACAGATGCATATACTCTCTTCATTACAAAACCTCCTTTGGTCTGGAATCCCCTATATGTTACTATGACTATTTTACCATATATCTTAAATTAGTCAAGACTATTTTTAAATATATCTAATTTTGGTCGGATGTATATTTTACATAACATTATATATTAAAATATGTTATATAAATTGTGTGGTTTTGCTATGTTAATAATTGGCATATACAGTTTTGGGGTGGAAAATGCCTAAACAGGTAGAGGCAATGCAGCTTGAGCCTGTTCCGATATTTTGTAACCTTTATATATTACGATTGTAACCCAAAAAAGGTTACAATTGTAATCTTATTATAAAACTATGCGGGATTTTAGATAACTGCTATGGCAGGTGGGAGACGTTTGAAGCAGGTGGAGGCAATCCGGTTTGAAACCTTCCTGATAAAACTCTTCTTAAAACCCATCTTGGCTAATCTCGACTGAGAATATCCCCTATCGATCATATAATAGAGAAGACTGTCTACTTCACAATAGGTCATGCCAAGCTCACCCTCATCGGTCTGGCCGGGCCACAATCCTGCCGAAGGTGCCTTTGTAATGATACCCTCCGGTACACCTAAGCTTTTAGCAAGCTGCCGCACTTGGGTCTTATACAAAGATCCTATAGCATTTATCGAGCAGGCCGCATCACCGTGGAGGGTGTAATATCCAAGGAGTATCTCTGTCTTATTTCCTGTGCCCATGACGAGTGCGTCGAATACCTTTGACTGATCATAAAGGATCGACATGCGCTCACGGGCCATCTTATTGCCCCGGCGTACTCGATTGGCCTTGGGGAATTTTTTAAAATACGCATCGACCATTGGCGTAATAGAGATCGTCTTCGATTTGATGCCGAGCGCCTTTACGACTAAGCGGGCATCTTTTGTATCTATAGGGCTACTCGTCTTATATGGCATCATGAGACCCAAGACATTTTTAGGGCCAAGAGCGGCTGCGGCCAGATAAACACTCACGGCAGAATCAACACCGCCTGAGAGGCCTATGACCATTCGCCCGACACCTGCTCTTTTCGTCTGACAACGAATGAATGTTATCAGCTTCTTTTTTACTGAACCTGTATTCATCTTCAACTCTCTATTCATACCGCAATGACTGCTATATTCTTTTGGTCTGCCAGGCGTATAGTCTCTTCCTTGTCTATCATGAACATCTTCTTTGCTTCGATAGCAAGCACCCCTCCTCCCGCATCCGCGAGGGCATTGATCGTATCCGGCCCCACGGTAGGTATGTCAAACCTCACATCCTGCTTCGGCCTTGAGACCTTGACGACTACTATATCACCTTTGCCAAGCTTGCCTGCCCGGCTTATTGTATCGTTAGTCCCTTCTATAGCTTCAACTGCCACAACGGTCTTATTCTTAACGACTATTGTCTGGCCTATCTCCAAATCTGCTAGTTTTTTTGCGATAGTGCGACCAAACTTCACATCCTGTAGCTCGCTCTCGGTAGGCTGGCGCTTAGTAAATACGCCCTTTTGGGGCAGGAGATCTTCAAGGAATATCCTCGAATCTATAAGTTTAACCCCTGCCAACCGCAATCTTAGTGCTGCCGCCTTAAGGAGTGTCTTATCCTTGCGGTCTTTCGTGTTAGTTATAAGCTTCTCTGCTTCCTGGTCGAGCTTTACGTCTTTTCTGTAAATCTCTGTCTTTGTGACACTCCCTGCCATAACGGCCTGGCGTATTCTCTCTTTTTGGAATACCTCAATGAGCCGCTTAAATTCCCATAGATGGACCCAGGATACCTTATCTACCAGGCCTTCTATCTCGCGGGAAGTCTCACCTTCTATGGCAACACAGACCACCTCAACACCTTTGCGCCTGGCAGCCTGGGCAAATAGTATCGGGTATCTTCCGTGCCCTGCTATAAGTCCGATTCGCCGCATAAGTTAACCGCAGATACCTCTTTCAGATCCATTAATAAATTCTATAAGGTGAGTGATTTCGTCGCAGGGAGGCACTTCTGTCTTGACCTTCTCTAGTGCATTCGGCAATGAGAGCTCTGATTTGAATAATATCTTAAAGGCCTGCTTTAAGCTGGAATGGGCCTTCTTGCTGATCCCGGCCCTTCTTAAGCCTACGAGATTGAGTCCGCATGCAGATGCCCGCTGGCCATCGACCATCATATAGGGAGGCACGTCCTTGACGACCTTTGAGATACCGCCGATTACAGCCAGGCGCCCAATCCGTACAAACTGATGGATACCGGCGAGCCCTCCCAAGACAACACCATCTTCGAGCGTAACATGTCCGGCGAGCGTACCCATATTGGCTATGACGTTACTGTTACCAACGAGGCAATCGTGCGCTATATGGGAATAGGCCATCATAAAGTTGTCACTACCGACACGCGTGCCGTAACCTTCCTTCTCAGACGTACCGAGGTTTATTGTTGTGAATTCACGTATCGTATTTCTGTCGCCTATCTCGACAAAGCTCTTCTCACCCTTATACTTCTTATCCTGCGATATAGTCCCTATCACAACATGTGAAAATATCTTATTCTCCCTGCCGATAGTCGTCCAGCCTTCTATTATGGAAAACGGCCCGATAGTCGTCCCCTCTCCTATCACAACATCTCCCCCTATAATAGAAAAAGGGCCGACGGATACGCCGTCAGCCAGCTTGGCCCTTTTATCAACTATCGCGGTCTTGTGGATATTAACAGCCATCTTTATCCCTCGTCTTTCGACACATAAAACATCATATCGGCTTCACATACAAGATTGCCGTCTACCGAGGCACGGCCTCTGGCCTGGCCCGTCCTCAATTTCATCTTTATGATCTCAACATCCATCACAAGTTGATCACCCGGCAGTACCGTCTTTCTAAATTTAACATTATTCATAGACAAAAAGTAGGCGATCTTGCCGTGGCGCTCTCCTTTTGCAAGAAGGATTACACCGACAACCTGAGCCATCGCTTCTACCATCAAGACCCCGGGCATAATAGGTTTCCCCGGGAAATGGCCCCTGAAGAAGTCGTCGTTCATCGTCAGATTCTTTATACCGACCGCGCGCTTATCCGGCTCTATCTCTATGATACGATCGACAAAGAGAAACGGATCCCTGTGGGGGAGTATCTTTTGAATAGTTTCACGATCGAGCTCGCCCTTGCTCAAATCCGGCCCGACACTTCCGGCCTTAATCGCGCCTGCCTCGCCTCTCTCTATATGCATCTGGATTTTTTTTAGCATCTTTATATTAAGGACGTGGCCGCTCTTAATGCCGATTATCTGTCCTGTGATGGGCATTCCCAAAAGATAGAGATCGCCCATGAGGTCCGATATTTTGTGCCTTGTATATTCGTCGTCGAAACGGAGTTTATTCTTTATGACACCATCCTCACCGACAACAAGCGTATTATCATATGAAGCCCCTTTGCCAAGGCCTAAACCTTTAAGCTCTTCCACTTCCCGCTCAAGGCAAAATGTCCTTGCGGGAGCAATCTCCTTCTCGAAGAACTTTTCGGTGGGTGTGATGCTCATGTGTTGCGTACGTATCATGGGATGGTCATAATCGAGCGTATATGATATAGCAAGGGAGTCATCTGCAACCCTGGGCAAGATCATAAGCTTGCAATTATTGTCCTGGACCCATATTGGTTCCTTCACCACAAACCTCTTGCGGGGCCCATCCTGTTCCACAATGCCGGCGTCTCTTAAAACTTCAAAATATAATAGCGCGCTTCCGTCTATGGCCGGCATCTCCCGGCCATTTATCTCGATCTCAAGGTTATCTATCGAGAGGGCGGATATGCTGGCCATGAGATGTTCTATCGTATGGATCTCTACCCCATCATTGCCTATGGAGGTATGCCTGACGCTCTTTGAGAGCTCAAGGACATTCGATATGCATGCCTTTATCGCAGGCCTCTTTGGCAAGTCGGTCCTGATAAAATTAATCCCGGAATTTAAGCTTGCGGGCTTAAACTTGCATTTGACGTTGATGCCTGTATTTAACCCGGCGCCTTCTATCGTCACTTCTTTTTTTATGGTCTTCTGCTTCTCCACTCTTCTCCTGGTTATCTCTTCTGTTTCTCTATATTTTCTATCCTGTTTTCCAGATCTTTTATCTTCGCAAACAGTTTTGGCAACCGCTGCATTGAAGCATTTATCCTCTTCCACAAAGATATGGGCTTCGCTGGGCTGCCTAACATGATCTCACCGGCCGGTACGTCTTTCGTGACACCACTCTGTGAGCCTATTATGACCTTATCTCCTATCTCGATATGCCCCACGATGCCCGACTGCCCTGCTAGTATCACACCTTTCCCCAGTTTTGTGCTGCCTGCGATAGCACACTGCGCAAGGATCAACGAATCCGCCCCTATCTCAACATTGTGTGCTATATGGACAAGGTTGTCTATCTTGGTACCGCGTCGGATGATCGTCTTATCGAACCTGGCGCGGTCTATAGCGGCACATGCCCCGATCTCGACATCATCCTCGATCTCGACGATACCGATCTGGGGAATCTTATTCTGTACACCTTCTACTTCCATATAACCAAAACCATCGCTGCCTATGACGGTGCCGCTATGCACTATAACGCGATCGCCTATCGTGACGTTCTCGCGAATGGTAACATTTGGATGTATTGTGCAATCCTTGCCTATGCGCGCATTGGTGCCTATGTAAACACCGGGATATATGGCCGTCTCATCGCCGATCTGAACCCCGTCCTCTATCGTGACATGAGCGCCTAGTGAGACATCCTGGCCAAACCTTATTTTCTCTCCTACCACAGCGCTTGGATGGATCCCCTTGGGCCGTTTCGTCTTATCCGGATTTAAAAATGATATTGCTTTAGAGAATGCCATGGAGGGGTTTTCGGTCTTAATAATAGGGATTTTGCCGTCATAAGAGAGATCCTGGGATACGATAATACATGAAGCCGCTGTCTTCTCCATAAGCGGCGCGTATTTTGTATTTGCAAGGAAAGTGATATCGCCTTCCTTGGCTATCTTTATGCCGGATACGCCGCGGATAACCGCCTTATTATCACCGACAACTTCACCGTTTATATGTTCTGCTATCTCTCTTATCGTCTTCTCAGGCATAACTTCTCTCAATAACCCTATATTGATATATCTGTTTAATTATTCTGATTTTTTGTATCCCTTGTTAAGGTCTTCCAGCACCTTGTCGGTCAGGTCGATCTCCTCATCGCTATAGAGTATGGCGCGGTCGCTGAGTATCATACTGTAACCTTTATCTTTACCATAGGCCTCTATCTTATCGCTGATCTCTTTAAGGATCTCTCTCATATATTGATCGTGCTCTTTCTTCAAGGTATTCGTCTTGTCGCGGTCAAAGGTCTGCAGTTCCTGTATCTTTTCGTCTATCTTTGCCTGCTTCTCTTCTTTGCCCTTCTCACTTAAGAGCTCGAGTTCATCTTTCATCTTCCTGATAGCATCTACCTTATTTTGCCTCTCATCCTGTGTGCTCTTACCTTTCTCCTCAAGTATACTATCCAATTCTTTCGTCTTTTGATACTCATTAAATACCTTCTCAAGCTGTACAACACCCATCTTCTCTTCAGCCCCTGAGGTACCCGCAAACCCAAAGATAAGTGAGGATATGATTGCCGCACACAACACCGCCGAAATATCAAACTTGAATTTCTTCATAACCGCCTCCCTTTTTAGTTGTAGCTATTAAGCCTCTCTTAAAATCCCTGCCCCATCGAAAAGTGGACTCTTCCCTCTTCATCCTCACCCTCGATCGAATCGAGCGGAATACCGTAATCTATACTCACCGGACCGATCGGTGTCTTGACCCTTATGCCGACGCCGGTACCCGATTTGTAGTTGCCTGAAGCAAAATCTCCTGTCTTCTCCCATACGTTGCCTACGTCATAGAAGATAGCGCCCTTTAAGATATCCTGAAATATAGGAAAGACAAGCTCCACATTACCTATCAGCATCGATTCTCCGCCGATGGGGTCGTTCGATGACGCATCGCGCGGCCCTACGCGCCTCTCTTCATATCCGCGTATGGTGTGCGTGCCCCCTGCGTAAAATCTTTCATATATGGGTACTGTGAGGCTATCCCCGTAGGGTTCCACAATGCCTGAGCGAAGCCTTAACTGAAGGACTGTCTTTAAAAAGAGTTCTTGATAGTGTCGAGCGCCCCCTGTGTACTTCATAAAATCCTTATCGCCTCCTATAGCGCCTCCTGCCCACTCTATGCCGCCTTTTAAGACATAGCCGCGCGTCGGGGAAAATACATTGTCGCGCGTATCCTGCGTCAGGACAAAGAGGAGGCTGCTTATATTATTCGACCCTGCCTCTGCCTTGAGGTCTGCCGTTGCATCCTCACTTATGTCGGATATACGGACGTTCTCATACTTATATGTCAAATTTCCCGTCAGGTATTCCGTGAACTCTTTTCCTAAGCGCAGGTCTCCGCCCTGCCGCTTCTCGTCATAACCGTAACCGGCGCTCGAGCGGCGTTTGTGGGTACGCTGGTAGAGATCGAAACCAAAGGAGAGCGGATAGTCAAATATCCATGGCTCAGTCCAGCTCAAATTATAATCTTGTCTTGAGCTACCCATCTCCGCGCGTATCGACATGTGCTGTCCATCCCCGGTGAAATTGGGAAAGTTGGCCCAGTCAAAATTTCGCTGGGTTATCTCTACAAAACCTATAACTTTATCGATCGAGCTATATCCGCCTCCAAAGCTGAATTCGCCTGTCTTGGCTTCCTTTACCTCCACGACGAGATCTTTCTTATTCGGTTTGTCCGTATCTTCCGTGTCGATCTGCACATCTTCAAAGAAACCGAGATTATACAACCTCTCTTTGGACCGCTGCAATTTATCTCCGTCGAAGCGCTCGCCGGGATAGACCCTCATCTCTCTTCTTATGACTACATCCTTGGTCTTCGAATTACCCCGTATCTTTACCTTGTCGATATAGGCAAGGTCATTTTCCTCAATATGATAAGTGAGATCGATCCTTCCCGTCTTGGGATTGAGCGATGAGTCTGCATTTATCCTGGCAAACATATATCCTTGATGAGAATAGAACTTCTGTATATTCAGCACTTCCACCCTGGCACCGTAAGGGCTGTAGGGTTCACCTGTTGCCATCTTCAAGGATTGGCGGATCAGCTTCTCAGGGAAGACCTTATTGCCGGCTATTGCAATCTGGCCTACCTCATAACGATTGCCTTCCTTGACATTGATCGTGATATGCATCCGCTTTCCGGTATCGTCGTAATCGAGATCCGGTGTAACCTCCACGTCGAGAAAACCCGCCCTCTCGTAGTAAAGCCTTAAATTCTCCAAGTCCATATCGAAATCTTCTCTTTTGAAGTGGCCGGATGTAAGAAAGGAGTCCTTCTTTGTAGACATTATCTTTAAGAGTTTCTTCGTCGCAATGTGCTCGTTTCCCTCAACCGTTATCGATTTGATCTTGACGCGCTCCTTCTCATCTATGATTACGGTTACGCTCACCTCATTTGACCGCTCATCCACCTTCTTTGTATAGCCTATATTGGTGAGGGCGAAACCCTTCGACTCATATAACGCCTCTATTGCCTTGAGGTCTGCTGTGAGCTGGGAGGGATTGAACATCTCGCCTATGACAATCTTCATCTCTTTTTTAAGCTTGGTCTTTCTTAAGGCCTGGTTACCGCTAAATGTAACGGACTTAAGGACCGGTTTCTCCTTAACTATAAAGCTCACCTTGACGCCGTCGAGAAAATCCTCCAGGTCTATGGAGACATCCGTAAAATAGCCCAGCGCGTACAGACGTTTTAAGTCGTCATTGAGCAGGGGTTGGGAAAAGGCCTGCCCTACCCTGGTACGCACATTGGAAAGTATCGTCATCTCGCTTACAGATCTATTGTTTCTGACGACGACTGATCTTATTACCTTACCCGCCCCTGAGTCTTTGGCAAAGGCTTCACCGCAGAAAGATAAAGAAAAACAGGAAAGTACTGCAAAATATACAGCGAAAAAATGAATTTTTTTCATCGTCCCTCTCTGGTTGAAAGGTTTTCGAAACGTGTATATTCCGATAGGAATGCGAGCGTCACGGACCCCGTCGGCCCATTACGCTGTTTGGCTACTATAATCTCTGAAAGGCCCCTATTCTCCTCTGTCGGGGCATAATATTCCTCTCTTAGAAGGAGTGCGACTACGTCCGCATCCTGCTCAATGGCGCCGGACTCTCTCAAGTCAGAAAGCTGCGGCCTGTGGTCTGAGCGCTGTTCTACCGCCCTTGAGAGCTGGCTTATAGCAATAATCGGCACTCTCAATTCACGCGCGAGCGCTTTTAGTGAGCGGGATATTTCGGATATCTCCTGCTGCCTGTTCTCCGATCTCGCGGCCCCCCGCATAAGCTGCAGGTAATCTATGATTATCAATTGTATGTCATGCATCGACTTAAGACGTCGCGCCTTTGCCCTTATCTCCAAGGCCGAACAGGCCGGGGTATCGTCGATAAAGAGCGGAGCGGCGGAGAGCCTCCCTGCCGCGCTTGTCAGGCGGGGCCAATCGGACTGTGAAAGGAATCCCGTGCGTACTTTATGCGCGTTTACCCTGGCGTGAGAGCAGAGCATACGCTGGACGAGCATCTCTTTTGACATTTCGAGGCTGAAGAAGGCCACCGGGATCTTCTCAATAACGCTGGCATGTTCGGCTATACAGGTAGCCAAAGCGCTCTTTCCCATCGATGGACGGCCGGCGAGGATTATCAGGTCTGAGGGCTGCATGCCGGCTGTCATGATATCTATCTCATGGAATCCCGTCGGTATGCCGGTCACGTTCTCCTTGCGCTGGTAAAGGCCGTCTATCATCTCGATAGAGCCTTTTATTATATCTTTTAAGGAAGCGATATTCGTATCTACCTTGTTGGCGGTAACCTCGAATATCATCTGTTCTGCCTTGTCGAGTATCGTATCGGCGTCGGCAGCCCCATCATAACTATTGGAAGCGATCTCTGTCGCCGCGGAGATGAGGTTACGCAATGTCGCTTTTTCACGCACTATCTTGGCGTAATGGACCACGCTGGCCGCGGTAGGTATCATGGTAGTGAGTGACGTGATATAGCTGACTCCCCCGACGCTATCCAGCTGGTTCTTCTTTCTCAGGTCTTCACTTAAGGTCACCATATCGACCATCCCGCCCTTGGCATAGATATCTAAAATAGACGCGAATATCTTTCTGTGGGCATCTTTATAAAAAGAGGACGGTTTGAGGAGTTCTATGACCTTGGCGATCGCCTCCTCCTCTATAAGCATCGACCCAATAACGCCGACTTCGGACTCGATAGACTGCGGCGGCATCTTACCAAGAACCTCTTGCGCGAACTTCTCTTTTGTAGCAGGCATAAACTCTACCCTTTATTTAGAGATTACTTCTTAACTACCCATATCTTCAATTGCGCGCTGACCTCAGGATGTATCTTAAAAGAGGCATGGTATACACCCAGCTTCTTTATGGGCGTCTCCAGCTCTATCCTCTTTTTGTCTATCTCAAATCCTTCTGCCGCATATGCCTCAGCTATCATCTCAGATGTAACGGAACCGAATAACTTATCCTCTTCTCCGGCTTCGACTGAAATCGTGCATGATGCGCTGGCGATCTTATCCGCCAGCTTTTGGGCAGCCTCTTTCTCTTTCTTGAGCTTGTGACCTTCCTTGCGCTTTATTCCTTCTACTACTTTAAGATTGGCTTTTGTCAAGCGCACAGCGAGATTTCTGGGCATCAAATAATTGGTCGCGTAACCATCCTTGACATCGATCTCCTCGCCTGTCTTGCCAAGATTTTCAACATCCTTAATTAATATCAACTTCACGTCGTATCCTCCTGTTAATCGGCCACGAATGGCAGAAGCCCTATTATGCGCGATTTTCTTATCTCCCTGGCCACCACCCTCTGATGCTTGGCGCAATTGCCCGTAATCCTTCTCGGGATCATCTTACCGCGATCGGTGATAAACTTCCTTAAGAAAAGCGTATCCTTATAATCCGCGGAAGCCTTGCCCTCGCTGGTGCAGAACCTGCATACCTTCTTCATAAAAGGCCTTCTGGCCTTTTTTGGGCCCTTGCCCTTCTTCCTTCCCCTTTTGTCTTTATCCCTTGAACTGGTCGGTCTTCTCATAAGATTGGATTCTCCTCATATGTCTCTTCTTTGTGGTTGGTTTAAAATGGTACTTTATCGGACGGGCCGTCGACAGGTTTCTCTCCTTGACTATTTCCTACCGGAGCATTCATGTCGGCGTCAACATCCATCTGTGGCACAGAATTTGCCTGTGATCCTCCCTGCGATGAAGCCCCGGCGCCTGTATTGGATGGAGCGCCCTTGCCTCTGCCGAGAAATTGTATATTGTCGGCTACAATCTCTACTGTCGAGCGCTTGACACCGTCATTGCCTTCCCAGCTGCGGCTCTGTAATCGCCCCTCGACAAAGATCGGGCTTCCCTTGGAAAGATACTCACCGCACACCTCTGCGCGGCGGCCCCATACTACGATCCTCAAGAAAGCTACATCTTCCTTCTTCTCACCGGTAGCCGAGGTATATCTTCTGTTGACCGCTAAACCGAAAGTAGCCACCGCTGTACCGCTCGGTATATAGCGCAGTTCGGGGTCCCTGGTCAGATTTCCCATCAAAAATACTTTATTTAAGCTGCTTGCCATGATTTAACTCCTCTTTGTTATCAGAACACGCAAGATATCAGTATTGAGCTGATAGGTTGAGTTTAGTTTGTTTATCGCCTCCGCCGGCGCGGCAAATTCGACTCTGTGGTAAATACCCTCTTTGAACTTCTTTACGTGGTGGGAGATCTCTCTCTTGCCCCAGGGATCCTCTTTTTGGACCTTGCCTCCGAGGTTCGTTATAGCCTCAGCGAGCGTTTTCTGGGTCTTCTCACACCCTGCCTCGTCGAGGGTCGGTTTTATTATAAATATCGCCTCGTAATTATTCAATATCACCTCTTCAGTCATTCTTCCTCCTTAATCTTTTGGCTTATAGCTTTAAACTTATCCCTATTTTTTATTAAACCGATTCATCGCCTCTTTTATACCATCTTCAAACCATACTTCTATACAATCAGCTGCCCTTTGGAGCATATCATCAACAACCTTGTTCTCCTGGCGCTTAAATCGCCCCAGCACATGTCCTGTTAAATCCTCCTTCTCGCTACCGCCAACACCTATCCGCAGACGCGAAAAAGCTTCATTGCCCAAACGCTCTATAATCGAGATGAGGCCGTTATGCCCCCCTGCACTCCCCTGGGCCCTAAGCCTCAGTTGGCCCAATTCGAGATTGACATCATCGCATACAACGAGCAGATCTGAAAGATTGACCTCTTTATTCGCAACAGCGGGCGCTACTGCTACGCCTGAGCGGTTCATATAGGTAAGGGGCTTGAGCAGTAGTACCGACTCACCCTTAAACTTTCCCTCAGCCATCCACGAATCAAAGTACCGGCGCGCCTTGAACCTGAGACGATTTGCCTTAGCAAATCTATCTATCGCTTCAAACCCGACATTATGGCGCGTTGCTTTATATCGAAGGCCGGGGTTACCCAATCCGACTATGATCTTCATCAGTCTTTTTTCTTCTCTTCCTTCGCAGGTGCCTTTTCAGCCTCGCCTTCAGGGACTCCTTCCTCTTCCTTCTTGCCCTTTGCTATAACCTCGGGCTCTACCCCTTCCTCAGCGCCTTCTTCCACAGGAGCAGCCTCTTCAATTTCGTGAGGCGGCTTCACCGTAAATACGGTAAGCTCAAGATCATTCAATATCTCAACCCCGGGCGGAGGGGGTATATCTTTAACGAAGACGGCGTGACCAATCTCCATCGCTGCCACATCCACCTCAAAATTATCAGGTATCTGGGTAGGCAGACACTCTACTTCCAGCTCCCACATGATATGCTCAAGCACACCCTTATCCCTGGTAACACCAACCGCTTCACCCTTGGCCTCAACGGGTACATTGACCTTTATCTTCTCGGTGAGGGAGATCTCATTGAAGTCAACATGGAGCAGGTTGCCGCTTATGGGGTGCACCTGGACCTCCTTTATCATAGTCACCCTCTCCTTAGGCTTCTTGTCACCCTTGAACGTCACATTCAATAAGACGTTTTCACCCTCTTTGCGCAATATCTTATCTAACGTGCGGGCGTCGACTGAAACATGCTGGGTCTTCTCTCCTCGCTTATATAAGACTGCGGGAACCATCCCCGCTCTTCGCAACTTTTTTGAGGGGCTCTTGCCGGCATTCTCTCTTGTCTCAACTTGTAGATTTACGCGTTCCATTTTTTACCTTTCCTTTATCAATTGAACAATGAACTGACCGATCGCTCCTGGTGTATGCGCATAATCGCTTCTGCCAAAAGCGGTGCAACCGAAAGTTGTTTTACCTTCTTGCACTTGCCGTTGCTTCCTAATGGTATGGTATTAGTCACAACCAGCTCTTTTAAATCCGAGTGTTTTATCCTCTCAATAGCGGGCCCTGATAAAACGGGGTGGGTTATAGCCGCATATATATTCTTGGAACCCGCCTTCTTCAAGGCCGCAACCGCTTCGACCAGGCTTCCGGCGGTAGCAACTATATCGTCTACCAGTATGACATTTTTGCCTTCAACCTCACCTATGATATTCATAACCTCGGTCTCTTTATCATTGGCGCGCCGTTTATCTACGATTGCGAGATCTGCCCTGAACCTCTTGGCATAGGCCCTGGCCGTCTTGACACCTCCGACATCGGGGGATACAATTACCAGGTCCTTAGCTTTCAATTTTATATTCTTTTTGAAATACTCAACAAATGTATTTATTGCATAAAGATGGTCGAGCGGAATATCAAAGAAACCCTGGATCTGGCCTGCGTGCAGATCGAGCGTTAAAACCCTGTTTGCGCCGGCTGATGTGATGAGATTTGCTAACAGCTTGGCCGTTATGGGTACCCGCGGCTGGTCCTTCCTGTCTTGCCTTGCATATCCGTAATAAGGAAGGACTGCGGTGATGCGTTTGGCCGATGCCCGGCGCAGCGCATCGAGCATTATTAAAAGCTCCATTATGTTGTCATTAACGGGATGGCATGTCGGCTGAATAATAAATACATCCTGTCCTCTCACGTCTTCCCTGATCTTGACCCTTATCTCTCCGTCACTAAAGCTGTTTACAACTGCCCCGCCGAGAGGTACGCCGAGATTCCGGCATATATTCTTAGCCAATGCCTTATTACCATTGCCGCTAAAGACTAAAAGCTTACCGTTACGAGTCTCGGTACTCATCGCCCACCCCTTTTCTTCTTATTTTTCTCTAATTTTCTTGCCGGCACGCCAACGACCACAGCGCCCGCCGGTACATCATGGCCCTTTGTCACAACACAGCCGGCGCCCGTCACAGCCTTAGCGCCTATCTTGACCGGCGCTACCAATACCGTACCGCTTCCGATAAAGGCGCCGTCGCCGATCCGCGTAATATATTTATTCTTTCCGTCATAGTTGGCGATGATCGTCCCCGCCCCTATGTTCACATCCTTACCTATTACGGCGTCGCCGATATATACCTGATGTTTTATCTTAGTTCCCTCCCCAACCCGCGTCCTTACGAGTTCGGCAAAATTACCCACTTCAGCCCCTTCGTCAAGTTGAACCCCTTCTCGCAGGTGCGCGTAAGGGCCTACCTTGCACCTCCCGGCAATGTTGACATCCTTCTCTATCGTGGTGTGTGGATAGACTATGGTGTCCGGCATAATCTTTACATTCTTATCTATTGATGTGGAGGCCGGGTCTACTACTGTGACACCCGACGACATAAGACGATCCAAAATCCTATTCTTCATTATCTGCGTGGCGCGTGAATAATCCTGCTGTGAATTGACCCCCAGCATCTCATCGGTATTATTCGACAGGAGCGAATCTATCTTGCAGCCCTTCTCATGCAAGATCTCGATCGTGTCGGTCAGGAAATATTCGCCCTTTTTGCTATTCTTCTTGACCCCCTCGAGCGCGTCACAAAGGGCCTTGGCCTTGAAACAATATAGGCCGGTATTTATCTCGTTTATCCTGCTCTGATTTTCTGCCAAATCTTCCTTTTCAATGATCTTCTCGATAGATCCGGTTATGCTTCTAAATATCCTTCCGTACTCACCCGGGTTGGACAAGAAAATTGTTAACAGGGTGCAGTCCGACCGGCCGCGCTTATGGCGCTCTACCAGCGAAGTAATAGTTTCCGGTTTAAATAGCGGTACATCACCGGGTACTATTAAGACGTGGCCTTTGAAGTTCTTCAATTTGGCCATCGCCGTCTTTGCCGCGTCTCCGGATCCCAGAAGCGTCTTCTGGTGGACTGTATCTGCCAGGCCATCAAGAGCTTTCTCAAGCAACTCCTTCTTATATCCTGTAACGACTACTATCCGTTTTATGCCGGAGGCCTTGAGGGCATCCACAATATGGCGTATAAGCGGCAGACCGCACAAAGGGACCATGGCCTTGAGCATCTCTGATTTCATGCGTGTCCCGCGGCCGGCAGCCAATACTACAGCAACTATATCTTCGATCTGTTTTGCGCTCACGCGCTCTCCTTCTGTCGGGTACCCCGCTCTGACTTTATCAGCGTGGGCTTCTTCCCGATTGCTATACAATCTTCATCGATAATGCACTCAACGACATTCTTCAGAAGCGGCAGCTCATACATAAGATCGAGCATCATCTCTTCTATGATCGAACGGAGCCCGCGGGCACCCGTCCCTTTAGTGAGCGCTTTTTTGGCTATCTTGAGAAGCGCGCCTTCGGTAAAGGTAAGCTTAACCCCCTCGACATCGAAGAACTTCTTATACTGTTTGATGAGGGCATTACGAGGTGTGGTCAGTATCTTTACGAGCTCCTCTTCCTTTAGCGACTTCAAAGTAGCTATTATGGGAAATCTTCCTACGAATTCCGGTATCATGCCGAACTTGAGTATATCTTCTGTCTCGACTTCGGCCAATATATCACCGAGGGGCTGCTCGAACTTTGCCTTATTATCTGAACCGAATCCTATCTTTGTCTTACCCTTGCGATCCTGGATTATTTTGTCGAGCGTGCTGAAGGTGCCTCCGCAGATAAAGAGAATATCTTTCGTCCTCACCTGGATATAGCGCGCTTCCGGATGCTTTCTCCCGCCACCGGGCGGTACATTTGCTACCGTCCCCTCAAGGATCTTAAGGAGCGCCTGTTGCACACCTTCTCCGGAGACATCACGTGTTATGGAGACGTTATCCTGGGTCTTGCCTATCTTGTCGATCTCGTCAATATATATTATACCCAACTCCGCCTTCGCGACGTCATAGTTGGCCGCCTGCAGGAGGCGCAGTATAACATTCTCCACATCCTCACCGACATAGCCGGCCTGCGTCAATGTTGTCGCATCAGAGATGGCAAAAGGTACATGTAAGACCCTGGCGAGCGTCTGGGCCAGCAGGGTCTTGCCGCAGCCTGTGGGCCCTATAAGCAAGATATTCGATTTATCTATCTCGACGTCTTCTGAATCTTTTTCATCTTTCTTTGGCGATGAAGGCCTTATTTGAACCCTCTTATAATGGTTATAGACGCTTACGGCCAGAACCTTTTTGGCCCTCTCCTGGCCTATTATATAGTCATCGAGCATCGCCTTTATTTCTGACGGCTTGGGAAGCTTATCCAAAGCAGGTATGGGTGAGGCCGTCTTTGCATTACGCTTTTGGCTGCCTTCCCCGACAAGAAGATCACCGCAAAGGTGTACACACCCCTCGCAGATATAGGCATCTTTGCCCTTAAAGAGCCTTCCGACCTTAGTACCCGTCTTCCCGCAAAATGAACATTTGGCAATCATATTTCACCACCTAATTAACTGTTAAATAAAAAAGAATAACAATGTCTATAACTCTGGTTGGCGGACAAGGATTCGCCCTACGCAAAACCTTGATTAGGTTTTGCTCTGGGCGGGGATTTTGCTGTCGCGCCTGATTGGCGCTTTTCTTCCCTAAGGGTCAGCGCAAAATCCTTTCGAATCCTTCATCGACATCTATCACAACAGCTGTAACTCCTGGTTGGCGGAGAAGGATTCGAACCTTCACTAACGGCTCCAAAGGCCGCTGTGCTGCCATTACACAATCCGCCATTCACCGTATATATTACTTCGAATCGCTTGTCCTTGTCCAAAAGAGACGGACAGACATTAAAGCTCGATATCCTGCGTCGGTCCCTGCGGCATTGACGGTGGTTCTGGTGGTTGCAATGGTTCCGGTGCTTTCGGTGGTTCCGGTTCTCTTCTTCTTGGCGGAACGCTGCTCGGTTTCGGTGAACTGCTTGGCGCTGATCCACCTGTACCCTTTTCCGCCCCGTATGCATCCAATACTTTCTTCTGGATATACTCCCTGCATTCCAATGTAATCGGATGCGCTATATCCCTATGCTCTGACTGCCTCTCTCCATCGCTTCCCCTCGGAGGCAAAGGTTCCGGAGGCGGGATAGACACTGCGCATTGATTGCAATATTTGGATCTGATGTCATTTCTATGTCCGCACTTTGGGCATGGTACCTTTAGTTTGCGCGAAGGCATGGCCACAAAGAGACCCTTGTTGCCCTCGATCACTTTTACATTCCTGACCACGAAAGCGCTGTCGAGCGTTATCGTCGCGTACGCCTTCAGCTTCTTATCACGCTGTCCTTCTTTTGGAAAGATCCTGACCTCGGTGATTTCCATTTTGCACTCTCTCCTGTTGGTTTTGTTAATCCTATCCGCCAAGCTTCAAGCGGACAAGCTCGGTTCATATGTTCCTGCAACGAAAGTCTGCCATCCGCTCCGATCGAGCTTCTCCTTCGCCTCCATCGCCTCCTCTCGTGTTGAAAAAATTCCAAATGTTGCCGGGCCGCTACCGGAGACAAGACTCCCCTTCCCGCCATGCGAAAGGATCTTGTCCTTGACCCGCTGAATTTCCTTAACACTTTCCAGCATAACATCTTCCAACCTATTGCGCAGCCCTTTTGCAAGGGCAATCATATCGCCTTTCTCTATGATGCGGAGCAACATTTTAGCACTCCCTCTTGGCCTTGTCAAGCCCAAACTGAGGCGGCTATAAATATCGCCGCTTTTGACTTTAACCATTGGCCTGACAATGAGATGCCACAAACGGAGCGTGCTTTTTATCTCCGTGATCTCATCACCTATCTCCGTACCCAAAGCAAAGGGTGAATATGAAAAGAAGAAGGGAACATCTGCCCCTACAGTACCACCTACATCCATCAATTCGCTGCGCGAAAAACCCAACTCAAAGAGATTGTTCACTACAAAGAGTGTGGCTGCGGCATTACTTGAACCACCGCCCAAACCGGCAGCTATGGGTATATTCTTCTTCAGCCTGATCTCAACTCCGAGCTTGCGGCCATCCTTGCGCGTCAAGGCCTTGGCTGAGCGGACTATTATATTTTCTTCTTCGCTGCAATCTATATCCTCGCCTTCACATATAAGCTTTATTCCGTGTTTCTCGCTCTTCTTCGTGAAGGTCAGTTCATCACAAAGGTCTATGCGTTCAAAGATCGTCTCTATATCATGGTAGCCGTCATCGCGCCGCTTTAGCACTTCGAGGTAGAGATTTACTTTGGCCGGAGCCTTGACAATAATCGTATCCATGGTCTATTTTTTCTTTTTCAATACGTCCTTAGCGGCCTTTGCGATATTCTTTGCCCTGAGACCGAAGTGGTCAAGCAATAAGTTGGGGTCGCCGGATTCACCAAACCGATCGTCTATCCCTACCATCTTCATGGGGACCGGTTCCTCTTCTACCAGGACCTCGGCTATGGCGCTGCCTAAACCACCGGCCAGAAGATGCTCCTCGACGGTAACGATCGCGCCTATATCTTTTGCTGTCTTGATTATGAGCTTTCTATCGAGCGGCTTTGGGGTATGGATATTTATTACCTTAGCCGATATGCCTTCCTTGGCCAATATATCTTTGGCAAGGAGTGATTCGTAAACCATATAACCGCATGCGAATATCGCGACGTCCTTTCCGTCGGCAAGGATCGATGGTTTTCCTATCTCAAATGGCGCGTCCTCACCCGTCACAACCGGCACACCATTTCTGCCAAGTCTTATATATACAGGCCCCGGATACGAAGCGGCCGCTATGGTCGCCTTACGCGCTTCTATGTGATCTGCCGGGACTAATACGGTCATATTAGGGAGTATTCTCATCAAAGAGATCTCCTCTATAGCCTGGTGCGTAGCGCCGTCTTCGCCTACACCGATACCTCCGTGCGTACCTATCACCTTGACGTTGAGATTCATGTATGCTAAGGAGATCCGGATCTGGTCCCAACCCCTGCCGCTTGCAAATACACCGAAAGTACAGGCGAACGGGGTCTTCCCCATCAATGCCAATCCTGCGGCTGCGCCAAACATATCCTGCTCTGCAACGCCCATGCTGAAGAACCGATCAGGAAACTCTTTCTTAAACCAGCCCGCGCGTGTCGAATCTGTCAAATCTGCGCAGAGGACGACTACGTCTTCTCTTTTTTTGCCCAGCTCGACTAAACCTTGACCAAAACCGTCTCTTGTCGGAATCCATCCTTCTTTAGCCATTATTTACCTCGTATGATGTCACTAGCTTCTCTCTTTTTTTCGTATAATTCCTTTAGTCCTGCGGAATCGGCGCTTCGCTCTGTACCCGTATTCTTTACATAGATCCTGGCGCGATCAAAATCCCAAAAGTGATACCCATCCAATATGTCGGCGATCAGTATAAATGAACTTTCGAAGAGCTCTCTTAATTTCTCTTCGCTTATTGATGCGTCAATTACTTCAGCGTCACCGGTAAAGAGGTTTACATCAAGAGTGAACCCTGAATTAGGCGGATTCGGATCGAACTCGCCATCAACCTGTACCGTAGCCAGCTCTACAAAACGTGTATCCTGCGATATCATGAGTCGCAGGCGGTTGGCTACCTGACTGGCCAGAAATTCCTCGAATTCTATTTCCTTAAGAAAGAACCTTCCGTTCCAATATCCTATATCGTCAATCGACTCAGCGATGCCGCCGGATAAGTAGCCGCCCATAAATTGGTCGGCCAGTGTTGTCTCAAGGCCCATCTTGGTAAAGAGGGCTTTTAGCATCTCCCCCCTCTTTATCTCGGGTGAGGCCTTCAGGTCTACAAGACGGCGCGCATTCAGCTCATCCGGTGAGAGGGCCCACATGTCAGCCCTCTTGACATCATCGACTTCGCCCAATAGAACTAACTCTACTTCGGGGAACCTTGTATCCTGGTATACGACACAATAGAAATCGACCTCGGCATCTGTTGATACGCTTACGCGTGATATGGCCGTAATAAGCCTGAACGATTTTTCACTCGACTCCTCCGAGAGCCAAAAATTGTCATTCAGCAATCTATCCGCCGAGTAGTAGGCGCCCAGCACATTGCCGTGCAGTTTTGCTTTTACTCCCTTAAGGCCGTAATCTCTCTCGCATAATTCTACAAGAGATTCCGCCAACCGCTCTTTGGAAAAGGTAGGTCTGCCGCAACCGCTTGTGGCAAAGAATAATACGCAGATAAAAAAACCAGTCAATGAGCGCGTGTACAGCCAACTTTGGGTTCGGAAGTAGCCCTGCATCTATCCCTCTTTTTTGCGAGGGTGTGTCTTACGATAATCGGCGAAGATCTTCTCTATTTCGTCGTATTCCAATTCTTCTTTCTTAAGCAGCTCCTTGGCAAAGATCTCGACGAGGCCCCACTCTTTTTTGAAGAGCCCCTCTACCTCAATCATGCATTGCTGGATTATCTTGGAGGTCTCGGAATTAAGCTTCTCTTTAACATTATCCGAGAGCTGTCCTGCAGGGATCACTGTGTAATCACCGAGCATATTTGCATCGCTCATGCCAAAACGCCATACCATGTTATGGGCAACTGCCATAGCTTTTTGAAAATCTGACTGGACACCGCTCGATGTCACGCTGAACTTTACCTTCTCCGCGACATAACCTCCGAGGGCAACCTTTATCTCAGCCATCAACCTATCTCTGTCATGTGTGAAAATTTCTTCCCGCGGCTGGTGATAGACTACGCCTAGGGTTTCACGTCTTAATATTATAGATGCCTTAAAGACGTCGTCTGTGGGATGGAGTTCACAGAGAACGACGAGATGTCCCGTCTCATGATAGGCCGTCATCTCCCGTTCGCGATCCGTCATCTTCCGCTTGCGTTTTATGCCCATATCTATGCGCTCTATCGCCTCCGACATATCAGACATATCAACGACGTCTTTCTTGTTTCTTATCGAAATAAGTGCAGCCTCCTTGATAATGCCCTCTATGTCAGCCGGTGACTTGTAAACGGTCTTTCTCGCGAGACGTCCTATATCGAGTGCGGGATCGTGTTTGATCTTCTTTAAATAGTGATGGAATAACTTTTCCCTTCCTTCAAGGCCGGGGACATCTACATATACCCTACGGTCGAACCTGCCGGGCCTAAGGAGTGCCGAGTCGAGTATGTCCTCAACGGCATTTGTGGCCCCTATGACGATAACGTTGTGATCTTTATCCTTCAACCCATCCATTTCGGCAAGGAGCTGGTTCTGTGTCGAGTTTGTCTCTTCCGAACCACCGGAACCTGAGAAGACCCTGCGACGGGCTATCGCGTCGAGCTCATCGATAAAGACGATACATGCCCCGTATGCGTAGGCGAGCTTGCGCGCATTCTTAAAGAGCTGCCGCACGCGTGAAGCGCCCACACCTACATAGACCTCAACAAATCCGCTTGCGGACATAGATAGGAATGGTACATTCGACTCCGTCGCTATCGCCCTTGCCAGCATAGTCTTGCCGCATCCGGGCGGCCCGACCAAAAGGAGACCGCGCAAGATTTTGCCCCCTATCTTCAGAAGGCGTGCCCGGTCCTTTATGAGCTGGACCACTTCCCATGATTCTTGTTTTGCTTCATCGATACCTATTACGTCGTCCCATCTGACATTCACAAATTGATTTTTAATCCTTTTGATTGAGAGCTTGGAAAAACCTCCGCGATATTGGAGCCACCACAAACAAGTAACAAATATTACAGAGTGGACCGTTGCCTGAAGTCCCATCGTTGAAAGCCAGGAGACCAGATAGACGCGCTGATATGAATCGACCTTCGAAAGCGCGTATATCGGAGCAAAGAGAATAAAACCCAGAAAGATGATTACTGCAAATATTCCCCAGTTATTTGATAAGAATAATTTTATCTTACGGCTCGTTGCCATATAGGATCACCCCTTTTCGACTCTCTTTAATTCTTCATCTAATTCAGCAAGGGCCTTCTCTAATTCATCCTTCTTAGGGGCTATACCATGCCACTTTGCCTTGCCCTCTATGAAGGATATGCCTTTGCCCTTTATTGTGTGCGCCAATATTACAGTCGGTTTGCCCTTTATCTTCTCTGCTTCATCATAGGCATCCATCATAGCTTCTATATCATGCCCATCCGCCTCTATTACATGCCAACCAAACGACTCCCACTGCTTATGCATGGAGTTCATCTTCATCGTATCGCAACAGAGCCCGTCGATCTGCAGCTTGTTATAATCTATGATCGCGCACAGGCTATCGAGACTATAATGTGAGGCTGTCATGACTGCCTCCCAGATCTGGCCTTCGTTCGTTTCGCCGTCTCCCAGGAGACAGTAGACCCGTATCGGTTTCTTATCGAGATGGGCGCCAAGAGCCATCCCTGCCGCAATAGAAAGCCCCTGCCCCAAAGAGCCGCTCGATATCTCAAGCCCCGGCAAGCCCAATTGCGGGTGGCCTTGCAAGCGCGAACCAAACTTCCTTAAAGTAACCAGCTCCTCCTTGGGAAAGTATCCGCAATCCGCAAGGATTGCGTAGAGGGCCGGGCAGCCATGTCCTTTCGAGAGGATAAAACGGTCTCGGCCATCCCACTCAGGCTTCTTGGGATCATGTTTCAGCTTGTACTGGTAAAGGCCCAGCAAGATCTCCACCTCTGATAATGAGCCGCCTGTGTGTCCTGAACCTGCGCGCTCAAGCATGATAAGTATATCCTTACGCATGCTTACTGCCTTACGCTTTAGACTTTTTATATCGGGTCTCTTCATAGTATTAATTCTCTGCCTTGGCATTCGCCTTTTGTCTTTCGGTTTTTATATCTTTTTTTAGCCTCTCCAATTTATTGCTGACTTTTTTCTGGGTCGGATCTAACTTTAAAGACTTTGTCCACTGCGCTATCGCCTTTTCGTGCAATTCCTTCTTTTCGTATACATCCCCCAGGTGGTCCTGTATGACAGGATCCTCGCCATAAATCTCAGCGGCCCGCTCAAGCTCATTGATCGCCTCATCGACCATCCCCTTTTTAAAATACCCCCAACCAAGGCTGTCTATGAAAGCACCATTCTCCGGTTCCATCTCGAGGGCCTTCTTAACCAGCTCTATCGATTCATTGAGATTTTCACCGCGCTCTATATACATGTAACCGAGATAATTATATGCGTTCGCCATCCCTGAATCGAGCTCTATGGCCTTCCTGAATTCAGTTACGGCAGATTCTCTTTGGCCGGCTCTCTCATATGCCGCGCCCAAATAAAATCTGATATGAGGATTATTTGGTTCTCTCTTAAGCACCTCTTTATAGATCTTGATCGCATCATCGAATTTCTTGTCGCGGCCCAGAGCAAACCCGAGAGACATCAAAATCTCTCTGTGATCCGCGCCCTCGTCAATGGCTGTCTCTAGCAGTTCTATCGCTTCTTTAAACCTCTCCTTGCTCACATAGATATGGGTAAGTTCAAGGAGTGCCGCAACATCGCCCGGCTTGAGCTTCAGAAGCAACTCATACTGGTGAACCGCATCTTCTATCCTATCAAGCTTATAGTAGGCACGTCCTAAGTTGTGATAGACCCTTATGTTTAATGGGTCGACCTCCAGGACCTTCTCATAAGCCTTTACCGCAGATTCGAAATCTTTTTTCGCTTCATAGAGGACACCTAAGGCCAGCTGCGCTTCGAGGTATTGGGGTTCGATCTCAAGGGCCTTCTTCTCCGCCGCTATTGCCTCGTCTATCCTCTCGAGCTTGCTGTATATAATGCCGAGGTTAAAGTAGATCTGGGGTGAGGCATTGCCCTTTTCAATGAGCGTATTATAAAGACTGACGGCCTCTTCTATCTTGTCCTGCAATACATAAAGATCGGCCAGTGACGTAAGCGCCAATAGGTTATCTGAGGAGCTATCGAGTATCTCCTCATACTGGCTAGCCGCATTATCAAATCTGCCCAGATTGGTATATATTATGGCGAGTAGAAACCGGGGTCTTGGATCTTCGGGGTCGAGCGATTTGACCGCCTCAAACTCCACGATGGCATCTTCGAACCTTCCGATGAAGACGTAGGTCTTGCCAAGGCGCATGCGGATATGTGTTGCTTCTTTGTCGAGCTCAGCCGCCTTCTCGTACTCCTCTATCGCCTTGGTAATATCTCCTGCCCTGTCGTGGAGACTGCCCTTTGTAAAATGGCGCAGCGCTTCCGAGTGGACCGTCTTCTTAAACGGAACGACCTTCTCTGACTTGATCGCGTCAAGGAGGTTGGTACGATCGATTGCCCCTTCAGACAAACCACCACTTAAAGTCATGGCGATTGCTATTGCTTGGAGGTATAGAAATAATTTTGAGCGAAACCTAACGGGTGTCAAAATAGGGCTCTATCTATTATTTAAACCAGGCTTTTTTCTTATGTCTATCGCGACGAAGCCTCTTCTTCCTCTTGTGCTTCGCCATCTTCTTTCTCTTTCTCTTCCTGCCGCAAGGCATAGATTCTCTCCTTTAGACTACATGGATATCAATAAATAACTTTATTCAGCGGATATTCTATTATACCCTGTGCGCCTGCTGCTTTAAGCCTGGGTATAATAGTCTTTACCGTCTCCTCGTCTATGATCGTATCTACGTCAAACCACCCGTCCTGGCTCAAACATGAGATGGTAGGTTTCTTCATGGCGGGCAGTATCTTGAGAACCCTCTTCAGATTCTTATCCGATACGTTCATCTTAAGCCCAACCTTGCCCTCTGCAAGAACAGCCCCTTTTAAAAGCAGGGCGAGCGCTTCTATCTTTGCGCGCTTGCGTCTGTTGCGCCAGGCGGACTTGTTGGCTATAAGCTCTGTAACCGATTCGCATACAGTATCTACTATCCTTAGGTTGTTAGCGCGCAGGCTCGAGCCGGTCTCTGTAAGTTCTACTATGGCGTCGATGCCGAGGTTTGTCTTAACTTCTGTGGCGCCCCAACTAAACTCTACATCGGCACGCACCTTATTTTTTCTGAGATATTTCTTCGTCGCCTTAACGAGCTCTGTAGCTATGCGCTTACCCTTGAGATCTTTAACGCTCTTTATGTTGGAATTCACAGGTACGGCAAGGACCCATCGGACCGGCCGCGCGCCCTGCTTGGCATATACAAGTTTTGCTACATGGACTACTTTAGAGGAGTTCTCTCTTATCCAATCGCTGCCGGTTAAGCCACAATCGAGCACACCCTCTTCGATATAGCGTGACATCTCCTGCGCGCGAAAGAGTACCGCTTCTATCTCCGGGTCATCGATAGACGGGTAATATGAGCGCGAGCTTATAGTTACATTAAACCCCGCCTTCTTGAACATGCGCACAGTCGCTTCCTGCAGACTGCCTTTAGGTATACCGAGCTTAAGTCCCATCGAAAATTAATCCTTCTTTTTCCAGGCGTTTTCTGAGCTTGCGCTTACTCCTCCTGCGCGAGTAGAGCTTATTGCTCTCTTTGACCTTGGTGATCGGCTTAATCCGCCAAGTACGCCTGACCTTTATCTTTTTCGCTCTTCGTTTCTTCACGCCCACATATTGTAGCTAATTATATCTATATTGTCAACTAAAAAGGGGTACCCCCCTTTGCGCCACTGGCACATAAGGAAGATACCCCATTATTCTATTGGGTAACTTATCTCATTAGGATCTTATTTTATCAGTAACAGCTTATCGCCGTTTGTGTTACGTAAAGTGTCTGTAGCTCTCTATAACTCTTCGTCTATCTTTTTATTCTGCCTCTGCAGCAGCAGCCTCGGCTGCAGCCTCCATCTCCGCAAGTTCCTCATCAGTAAAGCCTGGAGTATGTGGCGGCTCTTCCTCGCCATAGAGGAGATCTTTCATATCGGCCTCATCACTGCCATAATCAGATAATTGTTCTTCTTGCCACCTCTCAAACATATCTAATACGACTTCGGTACATTCATCAAAGAGGTCACCATGTTCAAGCTCCGGGATCACTATATGAACTATCTCATGGCATCCTATGTATTCCGCAGAATATGCATTACAGACGACACAATATAAGTCTATCGTGCCAGTCTCATCATCAGCCATACCTGCAGGATGGTTATCACCTATACCACCTACAAAATCCTCATTTTCCATCAGATCGGATGGTTCGTCTACAGGCACAGGATTAACGGTTATATCAATCCCATAAATATCGGCCGCAAAATCCTCAAGGCCATCTGCCAGATCATTCATATCATCTTCCCACTGATCTATATCATCTGGTAATGTTATATAAACCCAGGCATCTGGATCGAAAAGAAGCTGATCATATAGGTCGCTGTTAGGATCGGCGGGTTGCACAATCGGCTCCTCAACAGTGGAGTCTTCGTGGGGTACGAATACAAAATACTCGGGATCCTCATCGTTAGGATCAGGGGTCTCTATGATGACGATTACCAGATCGCATTGCGTCTCGATATTATCGTCGAAATCATCCGGATTCGTACCGGCTAACTCCTCCTCTTCATCGGTATAACCGTCTCCGTCGGAATCCTGTGTGTGGGGGGAGCCGTCACAGCCACCGAGGGTATCATTCAGATCATCATATTCGGAATCTGCTGCATCTACTTCTGGTATCGATCCCTCTGTCGGCGCGTTTGCAGCATCTGCTTCGGTAGAGCCGTCCTCGCCCGGGGTTGAGTCCATATTGCCGTATTCTGGTGGAACGTACTCCGGTGGATCATAGTCCGGGTCGCTTCCAACTCCCTCGGGAATAATATCATCTTCCGGGGCCAGAGGCGGATCCGCAAATACACCTGTGGGTACATTCAGCATCACTATCCCTATCACCAACACCATACTCAATATCTTCTTAATCATCTTGGCCCCTCCCCTTTTTATTTACTGTTATAGTAACAACCTATCTCTGTTATAAGATTATTATTTTGGCAGTAACCGATTATTATAGTTTGTGTTACGTAAAGCGTTTATAACTCAGTTTAAGGAAGGGGTGACAAGTACATTCAGAATTGTCTCATCTTCGGCCCTTCCGTCAGATGCCGTAAAATGGAGACCTCGAAACCCTACCTGGTCAACTGCGGGCGTCCACACCAGGGTGCGGCTGACCCTTACCATATGAGGACGTAAAGGATCATGCCATAAGGGTGTCCGTACCGCGGGAAGAAGTTCGGCGCCCTGCGGAAGATTATGGCATATTATGGCGACCTCATCCCCCTCCCAGTCATATACCACCACATCGCAACGCAGCTCCACGCCCGCGGGGCCGTATCTGTACTGATACCCGTGAGGAAAGGCGGGCGGGGTATTCTTATCTTTGACTATAAAACGCATCGTCCTCGTTGTGGTATCTTTTCCATCAAGCGCGTAAAAAGTCGCGTCATATTCACGGGTCTCTCCCGGTCCTACAAGGTCGTCTCCCACGGTCCATTCGAAGTAGTAGACTATATACCATTCGCAATTTGGAGGTGTCCGCCCCTCATCATATTCACAGGCAGCTCCGGGGAGCGAACTGATATTCCACCTGACGGTGACCGGATCACGATCTAAGAAGTCTCTTGCTCTTACCGGAAAGGCTAGGCGGTCGCCTTCACAGACCTCTACCTCCCACATCAGCTCATCTGGCATCGTCGGTTCACCCATTCCCTCTCCCGGTATGCCGCCCAGCCAGAGTTCGGGTGCATTATTCGGCGCGTCCAGGACATGGATAATCACCGTCTTTGATACGCGTTGGCTTTCACCGTCGTCCGCAAAGAACGTCACCGCGTACTTGCCAGCCTGCCAGAAGCGTGGTTGCCAATTGAAATAATAAGTTTTCTCTTGGGACGATCCCGCAGCCGCAAGCACCGGCCCCGGCGTAAATGTGGCGAATTGCGGCAGCGACCCTTCCACGCCCATATCAATCGCAACAGCCGGCGTATCCAGGTCAGTGGCGGCGACACGGATACGTATCTGTTTGCCTTCTATCGCTGTTATTTCTCCCGATGGATCAAGGGTAAGCATCGGCGGATCATTAACGTCATCGACGTGTATAATAAAACTCTGAGGGGCGGTCTCCATGCGCATATCGCGCGCGGTCACCGTAACGGTGTACGCCTGCCCGCCCGAGCCGTAAGGCGCGCGCCACCTGAAAACCCCCGTCTGCCTGTTGATATCCGGGCTGCCCGGCATGCGGGGCGATGACGTAAATCTGAAACTCAGACTGTCTCCATCGACATCATTCGCAACGGTGGTTACCGTCAGTGTATCGTCCTCATCTATATTATATTCGCTCGGATCAAAGGGGTCTAAGGTGGGCGGATCGTTGACCGGCCTTACCGTAATCGTAACCGTCCCCGCCTCCTCGCTGTTATCTACGCCGTCATTTGCCTTGAATGTAAATGAATCCGTGCCGTTATAGTCTACGGCAGGCGTATAAGTCAGCTCCGCCGTCTGCCCAACCTGCTGCAACGTGCCGTGCGAGGGCTGGGTCATTATAATATACGTCAAAGGTTGCTGCTCCACATCCCTTGCATCAAGGGTTATCGTTACAGCCGTATCCTCGTCCGTTGTAACTTGCTGATTGTGCGGCTCAGGCGGGTTGTTTAACACCGTTATCTTAAAGCTCGCTGTAGTCGAAGCCCCTCTTTTATCCGTGGCTTTATATGTCAGCGTAATAGAACCCTCGAAAGCAACCATAGGATAAGCGCTTAAAGTAAACTCCGCCGGATTGGCCTCAACGGGTAGCCGCGATTCGGTCAGCCATGATGACGGCCAATCCTCCTGGGCAGGGGCCAACCTCTCTATAGTAACTGCATCGGCCGCTATCGTGTCCCGATCCTCGGCCCTAATCGTATATCCCCAATATTCGAAACACCTTAGTGTTACGGTGCCGGAGGGCACTTGCGTGAAAACGGGCGGATTGTTGACAATCCCGTCACCAATTACAATCTCTATGGTTTCTGATACCTCCTCCTCATTATTCGACGCGGTGAAGGTCGCCTCATATGTCCCTTTTTGTACATCACTGCCATCCCAACGGAACATATATATAATCTCTTCCCCGCCAACCATGGTACCCGACGAATCAAGTGTGATATTGCCGGGGACCCCCGAAACGCTTAAAGTCACACTGGGTGAGGAAGCTATAACCGTTATCCATAACTCGTTGTACTTTCCCGACGGGCCTTCCTTGTTTTCTATCGACACGATGGCAAGACATAGGCCACCTGGATTTGGCGGGTCATTAGTACCCGGCTCATCTGGCTCTTCCGGATCTCCCGGCTCATCTGGCTCTTCCGGATCTCCCGGCTCATCTGGCTCTTCCGGATCTCCCGGCTCATCTG